>CAVILJ010000019.1:0-33094 GCA_963643555.1 Acetatifactor sp. | reverse complement strand
GGAGGCGTCGCTCTCAAAGAGAGCGGGGGCCGTGCTCCGCAAGGCCCAGGAGGACGGCATAGCCGACTCCGACGCCTCCGTCAGTGTCCGCGACGGCAAGTTCCTCATCCCGGTCAACGCCTCCGCCAAGCGCAAGCTCCCCGGCTTCATCTACGACGAGTCGGCCTCGGGGAGGACCAGCTTCATCGAGCCCGCCGAGATAGTCGAGCTCGAGAACGAGCTCAACGCCCTGCACTTCGACGAGGAGCGCGAGATACGCAAGATACTCTTCGAGTTCACCGAATTCCTCAGGCCGTATATCCCGGAGCTGCTCTCCGGCGCGGAGTTCCTCGGTGAGGTGGACTTCCTGATGGCCAAGGCCCAGACCGCCCTCGACTTCATCTCGGGCGTGCCGGTCATCTCCGACGACGGCAGCGTCAGCCTCCGCAAGGCGCGTCACCCGCTGCTCGAGAGGGCGCTGCGCGGCGAGGGCCGCAATATGGTCCCGCTCAGCATCAGCCTCACCCCGCAGAAGCGGATACTGCTCATCTCCGGCCCTAACGCAGGCGGCAAGTCCGTCTGCCTCAAGACGGCGGGGCTGCTGCAGTATATGTTCCAGTGGGGGATGCTCGTCCCCACCTCGGAGACCTCCGAGATGATGATATTCGACCGCGTCTTCGTCAGCATCGGCGACAACCAGAACATCGAGAGCGACCTGAGCACCTACAGCTCGTTCCTCGCGGAGATGAGGGATATGCTCGCGGAAGCCGACTCCCGGACGCTCGTGCTGATCGACGAGTTCGGCTCCGGCACGGAGCCAGCAGCCGGCGGGGCCATCGCCGAGGCCATCCTGAGCGAAATCGACAGGCGCGGGGTCTACGGCATCATCACCACGCACTACACCAACCTCAAGCTCTACGCCTCCGGGGCCGAGACCTCGGTCATCAACGGGGCGATGCTCTACGACTCCTCCCGGATTGAGCCGCTCTTCAAGCTGGAGATAGGCCTCCCGGGCAACTCCTTCGCATTCGAGCTGGCGCGCAAGATGCGCCTGCCTGAGAGCATAGTCAAGGACGCGGAGAGCCGAGCCGGCGAGGAGTTCGTCGGCATCGAGCGCAACCTCCGCAAGATAGCCCGCAACCGCCGGGCACTCGACGAGAAGCTCCAGAAGGTCAAGAACAGCGACCGGGCGCTCACGGGCCTCACCGAGCAGTACCGCAAGGAGCTGGAAGACATCAAGTCCCTGCGCGAGTCCATCATCTCCGACGCGATGCAGGAGGCCGAGCAGATAGTCAAGGGAGCGGGCAGACAGGTCGAGAAGACGATACGCGACATCCGCGAGGCCCAGGCGGAGAAGACCCAGACCAAGGAGGCGCGGCAGGAGCTGCAGGGCTTCCTCGGGGCGCTGGAGAGCCGCAAGCAGAAGGAGGAGCGCGGCCGCGAGGACTACATAGACCGCAAACTCGCCTCGCTCGAGAAGCGCAGACGCAAGCAGGAGGGCGCTCCGGCCAAGGAGGTCAAGGCCGCTCCGCTCAAGGTCGGCGAGAAGGTCCGCGTCAAGGACAACGGCCTCGTCGGCGAAGTCGCCCGCGTCTCCAGCAAGTCCGTGACCGTCATAGTGGGCAACATCAGCAGCACGATGTCTCCGGAGCGGGTGGAGAGAATCTCCTCCAACGAGTTCCGGGAGGCTTCGCGGCGGGAGTTCAAGCCGGCGGAGCAGAAAGTCGACAGCGCGATAACGGAGCGCAGGCTGAAGTTCTCGCCGGAGCTGGACATCCGGGGCGAGAGGCTCGCCGACGCGCTCGACATCGTGACACACTATATAGACGACGCGGTGATGCTCAACATAGGCACGGTGCGCATCATCCACGGCAAGGGCTCGGGCGTGCTGCGCGAGGAGATTCAGAAATACCTCCGGACCATCCCGGGAGTGTCCGTCAGCGACGAGGACATCCGCAACGGCGGCACCGGGGTAAGCATCGTCAGGCTATGAAGGACGGGAGGCAGATCAACGGCAGAAGAGGGGAAGAAGAGGCCTGCCGCTATCTGTGCGGTCTCGGACACGAAATCATCGTGCGCAACTGGAGATACGGCCACCTGGAGCTGGACATCATCTCGCTCTGCGGCAAGGAACTCCACATCGTGGAGGTGAAGAGCCGGACCGTCCCGGCCGCGGCGGCCCCGGAGGCCAATGTGGACCGCCGGAAGATGCTGCGGCTGACAAGGGCCGCCAACGCGTTCCTCAACTGCGAAGCGAGGAAGACTCTGCCGGCCGACCTGGAGGTGTTCTTCGATGTGCTGACGGTACTCTTCGATGGTCCGAAGTTTGAAATAGAATATTATCCACAAGCTTTTATACCACTATATGCTTAATAACCATCTGTACTGCATAATAATGGCCGGCGGGGTCGGATCCCGCTTCTGGCCCATCAGCAGGGCGGACAAGCCGAAGCAGTTTCTCGACTTCACCGCCGAGGGGAAATCTTTCCTCCGCTTCACTTTCGACAGGATGAAGGCGGTCATACCCGAGGAGAACATCCTCGTCGTCTCGCTGCCGCGCTACCGCGAGCTCGTCCGGAAGCAGCTTCCCGAGCTCGGTGAGGACAATCTCCTGCTCGAACCCTACCGCCGCAACACGGCCCCCTGCCTCACCTATGCCACCTACACCATACTCAAGAGAGACCCCCTGGCGGTGACTGCCGTCACCCCTTCCGACCTCATCATCAACCGGCACGAGGTCTTCAATGAGACCCTCTCCAACGCGCTTGCATACGCCGCAGGGTCCGATGCGCTGATTACCCTGGGAGTCGTCCCGTCCCGGCCTGACCCGAATTTCGGATATATCCAGATGGCCGGACCCGCCGAAGACGGTCGTCCCGTCAAGGTCAAGACATTCACGGAGAAGCCCGACCCGGAGCTCGCCAAGGTCTTTCTGGAAACCGGGGAATTCCTCTGGAACTCAGGTATTTTCGTCTGGAGGGCGGATGCCATCCGGCGCGAGCTCGAGACCTATGCGCCGGAAATCACGAGCCTGTGGACCGGCTGGCAGGAGGCCCTGGGTACCGAGGCCGAGACCGCATTCCTCGAGAGGATCTACACCGATATGCCGCGCACTTCCATCGACTATGCCGTGATGGAGAAGACCGAGCACGCCTGGGTCTATCCGGCCAAGTTCGGCTGGGCGGATATGGGTAACTGGGAGTCGCTCTACGACTACCTCGCCCACCACGACGAGAGGGGCAATGCGATGAACCTCGTCAACAAGGGGCTGGTCAAGGAGTGTTCCAACAATATAGTGTATTCCGGCAACGCGCATAAACTGCTCGCGCTCAGGGGGCTGGAAGACTTCATCGTCATCGACACCGACGACGTGCTGATGATATGCCCGCGCGACGAGAGCAAGCTCAAGGACTTCCTCTCGCAGCTGGCGATGCCGGAGTTTGAGGAATACAGGTGATGATGGACTACGGCGCACTGTTCTCCGAAGACGTCCCCTCTTTTATGCGCTCTCCCGTGAGGGAGATTTTCAAGCGTGTCGATCTTAGTGCAATCTATTCGTTTGCAGGGGGTTATCCCGATGCGGCGACGTTCCCTCTCCCCGAGATAGGCCGCCTGGCCGCGCTTGTGCTGGAGAAATACGGCCCGAAAGCCGTGCAGTACGGGGCGACGCAGGGCGTGCCGGAGCTGCGCAGAGCTGTCTCGGAGCGTTACGGGGTAGCGACGGAGAATATCCAGATCACCACCTCGTCCCAGCAGGGCATCGACGTATGCACGCGCATCCTCGCCGACCCGGGGGACGTCGTGCTGACCTCCGACCCGAGCTATCTGGGAGCGCTGCAATCATTCCGTTCATACCGCGCCAAAGTGGTGGCGCTCAAGAGTTTCCGCGAGGAGGACTGCGGGGTGGACGAGGCGCTGCTGCGGCGTGCCAAGTTCTGCTATGTCATCCCGGACTTCCAGAACCCGAGCGGGGTGACGATGACCCTCGGAGAGCGGCGGAGTCTTGTGGCGCTCTCGGAGAAGTACGGCTTCCTCATCGTGGAGGACAGCCCCTACCGCGAGCTGCGCTACAGCGGGGAGCCTGTCCCGACCATCTATTCTCTCGCGCCGGAGAGAACCCTGCATCTGGGTTCGTTCTCCAAGATTTTCGCGCCGGGCTTCAGGCTCGGATGGATATTCGGGCCGGAGGAGGTGCTGGAGCAGATCTACGTCTGCAAGCAGTCTCTCGACCTCTGCCCGCCTGTCTTCGACCAATATATGGCGGCGGAGTTTATGGGTAGCGGGGCGCTGGACAAGAATCTCGCCAAAAGCATCGCCCTCTACCGCGAGAAGCGCGACCTGATGCTCTCCCTGCTTGAGCAATATATGCCTGAGGGGGTCAGCTGGACGCATCCGGAGGGAGGACTTTTCCTCTTCCTGACCCTTCCTGGGAGCATTGACACCGTCGCTCTCTACGACCGGGCGCTCGCCGCAGGAGTGGCCTATGTCGCCGGTTCGTTCTTCT
Organism: Acetatifactor sp.; assembly: GCA_963643555.1. Lineage (GTDB taxonomy): Bacteria > Bacteroidota > Bacteroidia > Bacteroidales > UBA932 > Cryptobacteroides. The sequence goes on along the minus strand of CAVILJ010000019.1, from coordinate 28,611 downwards.
ACTCCGACGGCAGCCACCGCAACACGATGCGGCTCAACTTCTCCTTCCTCGCCCGCTCCCGGATGGAGGAGGGGGTTAAGCTGCTCGCGGGGGTGGTCGCAGGATGATGGGGCATCCGGCTATTCCGTCCTTATGGAGTCGGCAGGATTAGCGCGGGAGGCGTGCAGAGCCTGCAGCAGTACCGAGAGCACGGCCACCAGCAGAGAAAGCAGCGCTGAGGCGAGGAATATCAGCGGACTCAGGCCAATCCGGTAGCTGAAGCCCTCCAGATATCTGTTCATCAGGAAGTAGGAGAGCGGCACGGCGAACACGAACGAGATGAGCAGAGGGGCGCAGAATTTCCGGAGGAGCAGGGAGAGTATCTCCCCGACGGTGCTGCCCATAATCCGGCGCACCCCTATCTCCTTGCGGCGCTGGCGGATGAAGAACAGCGACATACCGATGAATCCCAGCACGGATATCAGCACGGCAATACCGGTGAACATCGATATGAGCCTCATCGTGCTTCTCTCTTCCGAGAACGACTGCTCGATGTTCTTTTCGAGGTCACGGACTTTCCAGTCTATCTCTTCGGAGGTGCCGTCCACCTTTTTCACCAGTTCACAGAGCTTCCTGTAGGCGTCGCGCGACCCGTCGGTCAATACGAGGTATTGCGGATAGCGAATCCGGTCCGTCGGCTGGAGAGTCATCATAGTCTCCCTGTAGGACTCCAGAATATTGACCATATGGAAGTTGGCGAGAATCCCGGCGATCTGCGTGGTCGAACCGTCGTTCCAGACAATCTCCGTGCCGTCGTCTCCGAGTCCCGTTTTGGCCGCGAGCGCTTCGTTGACATAGTGCACGTCCCCGGAGAGATGGTAGTCCCTCAGCACTTTGAGTCCGGATATTTCCAGATAAGTGCTGTCGCAGTTGAACATATACACCATCACGTTGTTCATATTCCTATCCTTTAAGGAGGATATGTTCGCACTGTTGCCGTCCAGCGACGAGCCGTTGAATGTCCCTATGGCCTTGATGTACGGCTGCGAATCCAGTTCGCTCCGCATCAGTTCGCCCTCATCTGCGGAGACGACGTAGCGGTTCTTGACATTGTAGCCGAGAGGGGCGCTGATGAGGTGGTTTATCTGGAGATAGATGGTGAGGGTGGAGGTGAGCATCGTCACGGTGATGACGTTCTGGATGATGATGAACACCTTGCTGAATACCATCTTGGAGCGCTGGCGGAACGAACCCTTGACAATATCTATCGGCTTGAATTTCAGCAGCATCAAGGTCGGGATAATACCCGCGATGATGCCGGTGACGACGATGAAGAGGACGCACGCCGCGACGGTACCGACGGAGAGGTCGCCGAGCAGGTCTATCTTGCCCCGGAACATCGTCTCGAACGTGTCCTCGGAGCACAGGGCAAGGGCGAAGCCAAGCACAAAGGAGACAAAGACCATCAGCGTGGACTCCAGTATGAGTTCCCGGCTTATCCCCCGGGCATCGCTTCCGAGCAGGCGGCGCGTGGCCACTTCCTTGGCCCGGAAGCCGGTGTTGGCGGCGGTGAGGTTGACGTAATTGGTCACGGCGAAGAGCAGAATCGCGAGCACAGCCGCCAGCAGGATTTCAAGCAGACCCCGGTCACCTTTCAGTATCCCCCGGCCCGTGTTCTGCGGGGCGAACATCAGTTCGTCCAAAGGAATCAGAGCGGTCTCGGGTTCCTCTTCCAAAAACTCCATCGCCGGTATCTGCTCCTTGAAGAATGCGGACATATCTCCGGTCTTGTCCGCCAGTGAGGCTCCGGGGTATGTCATTATGAACGACAAGGTGCTGCCCAGCGGGCCGGAGACATAGGTGCCGCCGCTGATGCGGTAGCCGAGCAGCTGCGGACTCCGTGCGCTGCTCGCGATAAGTTCGGTGGAGTTGAGCAGGGCGGTCCTGTCAAAGTCCCGTATCACGGCGGATACGGTATAGACGAGGGTCGAGTCGTAAGGGTCGCCCGTCCCGTCGTTGATGGTGATATAGCGGGAACCGACGATGCCCAGCGGCTGCCCGAGAGGATTCCTGTCCGGGAAGAGCTTTTTCGCGAGGGACTCGGTGATGACGCACTTCTCCGGGCTGTCAAGGGCCGTGGACCTGTCCCCGTCGACGAATTTGAAGTCGAAGAATCTGAAGAAAGTCGAGTCGGCCATCAATATGTTTCCCTCGCCCTCTCCGTTGCTGCTGCCGGAGGACAGGCCGCCCTCGGACTTGATCCTGGCATTGTGCATATTGATGCAGCAGGTGGATTCGATTTCCGGATAACGCGACTGAAGGGCGTGCGTGGCGTCGGGCCAGGAGTTCAGGCCGCTGCCCGACACGGACAGAACCTGTATCCGCTCGTGCTTGCTGTGCCAGCGGTCTATGCTGAACTGGCGATAGCTGTAGTCGCCCAGCAGGATGACGAACATCAGCGAGACGGCAAGCCCCGCTATGTTGATCAGGGCGTAGAGCGGATTGTTCCGGAGATATCTGAAAAAGTACTTCATCTCTTTGTCGTGTTTCGGCCTTTTCCCCAGCACTTCCCGTGCCATAACGCCTTATCGCTTGACTGTTAAGTGTTTGCGCCTCATTCTCAAGCCCACCTTCTGTAAAGAAACTTTACACGCGCTGTCAAGAAACTTTACACCCCGGGAGACCCCTGACACCGAAGCCGCCGACGGAGTGAATATTTGTGATATCTTTGCCCTCCGTGCGGCGCATCATTTTCCATATCGACGTGAATTCCGCGTTCCTCAGCTGGAGCGCGGTCAAGCTCTGCAGGCAGGGGCGTCCGGACATCCGCCTTGTCCCGTCGGTGGTGTCAGGCGATCCGTCCGACAGGCGGAGCATAATCGCCGCCGCATCCATCCCGGCCAAGAAGATGGGCGTCAAGGTGGCCACGCCGGTCACGATGGCGCTGCGCATCTGCCCGCAGCTTGTCATCGTCCGCAGCGACTGGGACTGGTACGGGCAGTGTTCCCGGGACTTTATCGAAATCTGCCGCCGCTATTCCCCTGTCCTGCAGCAGTTCAGCATCGACGAGTGCTTCATCGATATGACTTTCCGATGCTACGGCAAGGACCCGGTGGAGGTGGCCGCGCGGCTGAAGGACGAAATCCGGACGGAACTCGGCTTCACCGTCAATGTGGGCGTCGGCTCCAACAAGTTGCTCTCCAAGATGGCCTCCGACTTCGAGAAGCCGGACAAGGTGCACACGCTTTGGGCGGACGAAGTACAGGAGAAGATGTGGCCGCTTCCCGTACGCAACCTGCTGTGGGTGGGGAAGAAGACCGAGGAGCGGCTGTTGACCTACGGCATCAATACCATAGGAGACCTGGCGCGGCTGGGGACGGGTTCGCTTACCCGTCTGGTGGGACGGAAGTTCGCGCAGCAGCTCCACGACAACGCCAACGGACGGGACACTTCGCCGGTGGAGACGGAGACGGCGGAGGCCAAGAGCTGCAGTGCCGAGCGCACGTTCAGACAGGATCTGTCAGACCCGAAAGATATCGACCGGGAACTGTTCAATGTGGCCTGCATCGTGGCGCACCGCATCCGTCAGGACAATTTCCGGGCGGGCTGCGTGTCTATGTTCGTCAAGTATACGGACTTCTCCGTGGTGCAGAAACAGTTGTCCCTGGACCAGCCGTCAGATGTCACCGCCGTCATCCTGAATGCGGCCCGGCGTATGCTCGCGGAAGTGTGGGACGGGGCCTCGCCCATAAGGCAGGTCGGGCTCGGGGTTTCCAGACTGACCCGGGAGCAGGCCGTGCAGATGTCGCTGTTCGAAGACCCGAAGATGGATTACTGGCGCGAATGGGACCGGCAGTTCGACGAGAAAGCGGCGCGCAAGCGCAAATAACCGCCCCCGATAGCAATCGCACTATTTTTTGTGCAAAATTTAAGAAAACTGCACTATTTTTTGTGCAAAGTATTATATTTACAAAAAGTATCGCTAAATGGAAAGCCTTTACAACTCCTTTCGTCTTAAGCTCGCACTTGTCCCAATGGGATATATGCGCAATTTCCACGATCAAATAAATTGGGACAACCGTCTCATCTGCATTATGGGGCAGAAAGGTGTAGGGAAGTCGACTTTGCTCCTTCAGCATATTCGCAAGTATGACAATCCTGACGAAACTCTATATGTTGCCGCCGACAATATGTATTTTGCCGGACATTCCCTCTATGAACTGGCCGGATTGTTCTTTTCTCAAGGAGGTAAACGCCTGTACATAGATGAGACCCACAAGTATAAGGGATGGTCGACTGAGATAAAGAACATATATGATGATTTCCCGACCCTTCACATAGTATATTCCGGGAGCAGCCTGCTGGCGCTCAAGAGAGGCAACAAGGCAGACCTCAGCCGAAGAAGCGTACCCTATGTGATGCCGGGGCTGTCTTTCCGCGAATTTCTGAATATCCGCAACGGCTGGAATCTGAGAACATCTACCCTTGACGAGATCCTGCGCGGGAAAGTGGACTTTCCGGAAGGGGAACACCGCCCCCTCAAATATTACAAAGAGTACTGCCGACACGGATTCTATCCTTTTTTTCAGGAAGAAGATGCGGAAATCAAGCTTCAGAACGCGATTCTCGCCACCGTGGAAGACGACATCCCCGACTATGCGGATATGACTGTCACATCGGCGGCAAAACTCAAAAAACTGATGTATATCCTTGCCAAGAGCGTCCCCTTCAAGCCAAGCTATGACACGCTGGGACGCGACCTCGGAATCAGCAGGAATTCAGTTCCCGGCTACATCGGTTATCTGGAAACCTCCGGTATGTTCAATGCCCTCCGCGAGAGCGGACACAGCGGCAATCTGCTATCGAAACCGGAGAAACTGTATCTGGGGAACAGCAACATAGCATATTCATTGTCGGAAGACGGAATCATTGACGAGGGGAATATGCGTGAGACCAACTTCCTTGCCTGGACTAAACAAGTCTGTACTCCGGTATCCTCCAAGATTTCAGATTTCGAGATTGACGGCATCACATTCGAAGTTGGGGGAAAGAACAAAAAAGCCGGACAGATTAAGGACGCGCAGACCGCTTATCTTGTAAAGGACAATCTTGAATATGCATCCGGGCAGTCCATACCCATCTGGATGTTCGGTTTTCTATATTAACATTCCCCCACCATCATACTCGCAAGCCTCGGCTTGAGGCCCTCGGAATATGCCTTGCGGTTCGGTTCGGAGGCTTACGCAAAAATCGCATATTCCGAATATCTCGCAAAATATTAGAAATGTAATCCGAATATTTTGTAAGATTTTAGGATTCACGGCACGGGATGCGGGGATGCCCCGGCCTTTAAGTGAAGTTCATAATCCCCGCCCGTCGCGAAGTCTGCTTGTTTATCCGAGAAAAGTCCTATCTTCGCAATTGGACTTACAATAAGCATTTATGGCAGAAGAAGCTATCGACATCAGAGCAGAGTTGGAGAGGTGCCTCGCCTCCGCTGACGGTTTGACCCTTGACGGGAAGGGCGACACGCTCGACCTGTGCAGGGAAATCTGCGCCGGCTGCGTGCTGCTCGCGGAGCAGGACCAGCAAAATGACGAGAAGACCTGGGAGATCAGCCTGCTGGCGGAGTATTGCCTCAAATACGCCAAGCATCTGGAAGGCTTCGACCGGGAGCTTGATTTCGTCAACACCATCACCGAACGGATGAGCGAGACCATCATCGACCATCCGCGCCTCAAGCTGAGGCTGCTCCAACTCAGGCTGCTGGTACTGAACCGGATAGAGTCGCTCGCCGACCACGATCTCGGCGCTACCGAAGACGTGGAGAGCGAAATCGGATTTCTCAAAAGGAACATAGCCAGGGCCGACCGCGGCGCTCTTCAGGAAATCGAGCAGGAGGGGCATCTGAAATCGGATCCGGTGCGCTGGACTCGGCGCTGGGAGAAGGTCATCGACTCCGTGGAGGAAGAAGTCTCCCGCCGACTTGAGGGCGTACAGCGTGGGATGGGCTTCTGCTTTGCTTATTGGGCGGATAAGAAGAACGTCCTGCGGGAGCGACACGGCATCGACTGGAAGACCCCTTCTGAAATGAACCCTAAAGTACTGTTCGACTGATATGGAAGAGGACGGATCTTTCTCTCTGCTGATGAAAGTCGCGGAACTGGTGGAGGACAAATTCGCCCTCTACGACCTCCTCGCCGACGAGGCTGAGGCGGGTAACTATGTCGCTCTCGACCTTATGGACGAAATCTGGCCTCCCGAGCAGATAATCGAGGAGGACTGACGAGCGCCTCTGTTTTTCGGATAATCAAGAGATTGGCGAATTTCATTCCTTGAGTTGGCCGGTTTTCATTCCGCGAGTTGGCCGAAAAGACTCCGAATTTGCCGTTTTGCAGAAAGTTCATATCTTTGCCGCCGTTAAAGTTATAGTGCATTATTTATGAAACGACCATTTAAGACGAAGGCCGCCTGCGGAGCAATCTTGCTCTGCGCGACCCTTACCGTGTTCTCCTCCTGCAAAAAGGACAAATATGACGAGCCAAAGGCCGTGATAGAAGAATATGTGGAACTCCCGGTAACAGACCAGCTTGATGTTACCACCAATGCCAAGGCGGTAGTTCTTGGCAGTGACCGTTCAGACTTCTGCGCTTCGGTCGTGAACCGCCTGAAGAATGTTACGGAAGAAATCAGCGCCGATGCCGAAATCATAGTCTTCACTTCCGGATATGTGATGAAGTTCACTAAAGAGCAGGTGATAATGCTGCTTCAGGCCTATGCCGGCGGGGCCAGTTTCGTGTTCATCAATCCCACATTCCCGAAAATGATGGACTTCGAGCACGCGGTAAATAACGCTTTCAGTATTCTCGTCTCGAACGGCATACCGTTCGACCGGGAAGCCGCCGTAAGTTTTGTGGAGAAGATACAAGCCATCAAGGACCTCTATGACAGCCGCAGCTGCGGTGGAGTCGAGGGCGCAGCATTCCGTGGCTCCTCCATCTATATGGTCCGTGACCTTGACGAAATGGCCGAATATTCTGAAGAGCACACTTACGGCTATTCTTCAGACGGCACGGATTCTCAGGTGAACAGATGTGCGAACACCGAGTACACTCCGAACGAGTACGACCACGGCAAGTCGGCGGATCTGCTTGTACGTTGGATTAATGATGCCAAAAACGAGACCCGCGCCGACTTCGATGCGTCCATCTTCGGCCTCAAGAGTGAGGCGAGCGACGCAATCGACAAATATATGACCGGACAGCGCATCAGCATCCAGCACAAGGTCGGACCGAGCCGTGCGCTTGACCGCACCCTCGTCTACGAAATGGTGTACACGGTCTACAGCGCCTACGACTTCGACAAGGACGAAGACTACTATTTCATCCGGCTGGAGCCGAATTTCCATTGCTCCGACCTCGGTTGCCAGAACGGTTCCGAGACCTGGGTCGAGATAAGCAAAGAAGTGAGGTTTGATGACGGTTCGACCTCGGGCCACTGGTGGTCCTGGCGAAGCAACAGGTGGTACGGCCCTTATATGAGCAAGTTCGACTACACCGCGCATATCGTGCAGGAGAACGGCGACCCGGTGAACAACACGACCCTTCTGGCAACTTCTCCGAAGACGGACGTCAGCGGAACGACAGGGTATTCGACGGGGCTGTCCTGGTCGCTCTCTGGCAACATCGGTTTCAATTCCGGAGGCCTTATGGGCGGGGTTACCGGAGGTTTCTCCTTCACGGAGACCCACAGCCAAAGCACTAACAGCCTCAGGGTGTATCACAAGATGCTGAACAATATCCCTAACTGGCGGGTTGAGGGCGTCGTGCCGCAGTTCCACCCGGGCTGGAGTCCTTATCACGATGAGGTGGCCACATTCCAGAAGAGCGACTGGCAGACGGAGTTCACCTGGATTGTCAAGGTGCCGAATCCTCAGAGGGACAAGCCTTATTATATCAAGGCCGACGACATCACGGAAATCACGGAGCTCAACTACAGCTACTATGACCTCGAACTCAGGGTCCATCCGACCCAGAGCGCTATGATCAAGCTCAGCACGCCGAACCGCAGCAATGAGAGTTTCACGATGACCTGCTCGGACATAAAGCTGCGTGACGAGATTGCGAAGCAGTTCAGCCAGAACTGGCAGAGCCAGTTTACCTACTATGCCACCGACGCGGACGCTTCAGCGGCAGGCGCGAAGACTATGTTCGAGAAGGTAAAAGTCGCCGTCAACGGTTATGCCGAGACGCTCAAGGCCAACGGCTTCACGGGAACTTATACCTTCAGCCTGAACAAGACCGACGGGACCAAGCTCGCGAGCTTCACGCTCGACAACGGGGTTGTCAAGTAAGCTATGCCTTTACACCTTCTCCGCCGGGCCGGTGAGGTAGACTTCGCTGAAGACGGAGCCGGAGGCGATGAACTCGACGGAGAGTTCGTCCTGGCGGGCGCGGAGATGGTAGAGGCGACCGCCTTCGGCGGGCCACTCGGACTCAAGGCAGACGGCGATGGCGGAAGCCACTATCCCAGTACCGCAGGCAAGTGTCTCCGCCTCAACGCCTTTCTCAAAGGTACGGACGTATATGTAATTGTCGGACGAGCAGGGGAAGACGAAGTCCACATTGGTCCCCTCCGGGGCGAAGAGCGGATTCCAGCGCAGCTCGCGGCCCTCGCGCTCCACGTCCAGGGTCTCGATGTCGTGGACGAAACGCACGAAGTGTCTCGTCCCAGTGTTCAGAAACCATCCGTGCTGCTGGACACCGCCGGAGTCGGTATAGTCAATCCTGCGCGTCTGCCTGACATCCTGCATCCGCAGACGGACTGAGTAGAGAGCGCCGTCGCGGGAGAGAATCTCGGCCGTATGTATCCCGTCCGGAGCCTCGAAAATCAGCAGCCTCCCGGAGCTCGGGCGGATGCCGAGACAGTCGGCGAAAGCGGCGATGCAGCGACCTCCGTTGCCGCACATCATCCCGCCCGAACCGTCCGGGTTGTAGAACTCCATCCTGAAATCACACTCATCGGAATCGCTGAGAATCATAAGTCCGTCGGCCCCGACCCTCCCGTCGGCGGCCCTGTAGCCGACGGTGCGGCTGCACAGCTGACAGATACGCTGATGCTGCCTGTACTCCGAGACATCATTCGAACGCCCGTCCAGCACGACGAAATCGTTGCCCGCTCCGGAATATTTATATATCTCCATAACTATTTGACCTTACGAACACTGTGTACAGGGTTACCTCAGCAGCTCTTCAAGAGTGACGGAGGAAGAGGTCTTCGCGTCGCGGTATTTGACGATGACGGGACAATAGAGGCACACCCCGCTCCCGGCTCCTGCACCCTTGCTGATAGGACGGCTGCCCGACACGACCACCGCGCCGCGCGGCACGACCACACGTCCGTCGGTGTTGCGCGGTAGGAATTCCCCCTTGGTGGAGTCGAAAATCGCCGTGGATGAAGTGATTATCACCCCGGAGGCTATCACCGCCCCCTCCTGCACTATCGTCCCCTCATAGATGCCGCAGTTGCCGCCAACGAACGCACCGTCCTCGATGATGGTGGGCATTGCGCCCGCCGGCTCCAGCACGCCTCCGATCTGGGTGGCTGCGGAGATGTGGATATGCGAACCCACCTGGGCGCAGGATCCGATGGTGGCGTGGCTATCAACCATCGTTCCCTCACCGACATACGCGCCCACATTGATATACGCCGGAGGCATTACTATCGCTCCCGAAGCCACATACGCTCCGCGCCTGATGCTGCTGCCGCCCGGCACTATGCGCACCCCGTCGGCGATACTGAAGCGGCGCACGGGATAGCTGTCCTTGTCGAAGAACGGGAACTGTCCCTCGCTCATATCCGCTATCTTGCCGAGTCTGAATCCGGCAAGTATCACTTCCTTGACCCAGGAGTTGACCTTCCATTCGCCGCCGACCTTCTCGGCGACCCTGAGCTCCCCTGCCTCGAGGGCATCGAGGACTTCGTCCACTCTCGCACGCGTTATCTCTTCCATAATTCTGTAAGTATCCGGTCGATAATCTGTTTGGTAGCATCTGTCGCTTCGGAGAGCGGCGGGCGGACTTCGGAGCGCATCAGGCCGAGCCGCGCCATAGCCGCCTTGACCGGGATGGGGTTGGACTCGACGAAGCAGCCCTTGAAGAGAGGCATCAGACGGTGGTGCAGGGCGCGGGCCTTGGCGAGGTCTCCCCCCAGCATCGCCGCGCACATAGCGCTGACCTCGGCGGGCGCGACATTGGAAGCGACGCTGACCACCCCCTGCCCGCCCGTGGCCATAAACGCGAGCGTCATATCGTCGTCGCCGCTGAGCACGGAGAAGCCCTCCGGGGCGCGGCGGATGATCTCGCTGACCTGGGCGTAGTTGCCGGAAGCCTCCTTGGTGCCGATGATGCCCGGGCAGTCGCAGGCGAGCCGAACAGCGGTGTCGGCGCTCATATTCGCCCCGGTGCGGCCAGGCACATTGTAGATGACTATAGGCTTGTCAGCCGCTTCGGCCACAGCCTTAAAGTATTGGTACTGACCCTCCTGGGTCGGCTTGTTGTAGTACGGGACCACCACCAGCCACGCATCCGCCCCGTGGCCGGAGAGCAGGCGGAGATTGTCGAGCGTGCCCTGCAGGGAGTTGGTCCCCGCTCCGACGAGCAGAGGCAGTCCCCCGCTCTTCTCGCGGGCGAGGTCAAGCAGGCGCAGCTTCTCCTCGGCAGTAAGCGTCGGAGTCTCGCCCGTGGTCGCGAGCGGCACGAGGAAGTCCACCCCGGCGCTGACCTGACGCTCCACAAGAGCGGCATAGGCCTCATAATCCACTGCTCCGTCACGGAACGGAGTCACCAGCGCGGTGCCGCAGCCTTTGAGATATAATCCGGTCATAGTATGAGATCTTTAAATTCGTGTATGCCTTTGAGGTCGGTGGCGAGCAGGGCTGCCGCCACTGCCCCCTCGGCGAAGCCCTCGCGGGAGAACGCCTCGTGGGAGAGAGTCAGCCTGTCCACCTCGGAAGAGAGTTCAACGCAGTGTGTGCCGGGGACTTCCCCGATGCGGTGGGAGAGAATCTCCGGCTCTGCGCCAAGGGTGCTGGAGATGATGCCGGCAACGGTCTTCGCCGTGCCGCTCGGGGCGTCGAGCTTGTGGACGTGGTGGGTCTCCTCGACCCTGGGAGTGTAGCCGTGGCCCTTGAGGACGGCGCAGGCACGCTCCGTTGCGGCGAAGAACGCATTGACCCCGATGGAGAAGTTGGAGGCCCAGACAAGCGTCGTCCCCCTGCGACGGAACTCCGCGAAGACCTCGTCCCTGATGTCGTACCATCCGGTCGTCCCCACCACCACTGCGGCAAAGCGCTCCGCAAGGAAAGGATAGTTGGCCCGGAACGCGTCCGGAGTGGTGAAATCGATACAGACCGCCCCGGAAGTCACTTCCTCTGGCAGGGCGCACACGTCCTCGCTCGCGGCCGCGAGGGGGATGCCGCGCCGCCGGAGCACCGCCTCCACGCAATGGCCCATCTTACCGTAGCCGCTGATCACAATCTTCATATATCCTGACATAATTACTTATCGCTTCTTCCAAATCGCCGATCCCCACGCACTCGTCGTCGCGGTGCGCAGTAATTATCGAGCCCGGGCCGCATATCATCTTGTGCTCAAAGCCGTTCAGATGCGGGGCGTCGCTCCCGAAAGCCACGGCCTTGCTGCGGAAACCCGGCAGGGTGAGGTACTCCGCCGGCGCATCTCCGCCGCGTGCGTTTACGGTAATATTCTCTCCCGCAAAGCTTTGCATCAGCTCGCACACTCGCGCGTCGCTGAGGAATGTGGTCCTGAAATACAGCCTGCAGTCCAGCGCCGGGCTGAGGATGTTCTGCGGGTTGCCGCTGCGGAGCTGCCCGACATTGAAGGTAGTCTCCCCGAGCAGGGGGTCGGTGCCGAAGCGCTCCGCACGCAGCGCATCCATCATCCCGATGAACATCTCCACTGCGCTCCGTCCGTGCTCCGGATAGCCGGAGTGGCAGGCCTGGCCGCTGAAGTGGAGGTCAAACGACTTGGTGCCCTTGGAGGCGGAGACCATACAGTTGTCGGTAGGTTCTCCGATCACCAGATACGGAGCCCTGAAATCACTGAGGGAGAACGCCTTGGCCCCCAGCGAGCCGGTCTCCTCCCCGCTGAGCAGCAGCAGAGCGAAGCCGTCGCGGCCCCTTGCGGCAAGCTCACGGCACGCACTGTACATCGAGAAAATCTGCCCCTTCGCATCGCAGCTGCCCCTCCCCCGGACGGCGGCGGAGTCAATGGTCGGGGCGATGTAAGGAGGAACGGTGTCCATATGCGTGCAGAACACTATCTGCGGGCGACCCCAGCTTAAAAGCAGGTTTAGAGTACCGTCGCCGACCTCGAACTGCTCTTTCCGGGGAGCTTCCAGATGCCCGAGCAGCCACAGGGCGAAGCCCCTCTCCCGTCCGGAGGTGGAGTCGATGGCGAGCATTCCCCTGAAGAGGTCCAGTGTCATAGCAGTATATCCCTTATTATTCCGCTGGCGGCGAGCCTTACTCCCTCACCGGCGCCCCGGATGATGAGGGGGGCCGAATACTCGCTGCGGACAAGTGTCACATTCTCGGTGCCGCTGACCCAGTAGAACGGGCTGTCGGGGCTTACCGCCCCCATACGGATCTCCGCCCGGTAGCCCAGCCGCGCGGACGGGTCGCGACGGAGCGAGGCGATGAAGCGCTGCCTGCGGCCCTCGGTGGCAAGCTGCGACTCGCGCAGGCGGATCTGAGGCTCATAAGCCTCCAGACGGGAGTAGAACTCCTCGATCGGGCAGTCGAAGAACTCGCCCGGCAGCATCGGGGCAATCCGCACATCCCCCTCTTCAAGAGGTACTCCGGCTTCCCTTGCGAGAATCAGGAGTTTGCGCAGCACGTCCCGACCGCCAAGGTCGGTACGCGGATCGGTCTCGGAGAGCCGCTCCTCCTGCGCCCGGCGCAGAAGCGAGGCCACGCTCTCGCCGCAGGACGGGCTCTCGTGGGTCGTGAGGACATAGTTGAGCGTGCAGGATACCACCGCCTCGATGCACTCGATGCCGTCGCTGCAGTTGGCCCCGCTCGCGATGGACTCGAGTATAGGCAGGGACGTACCCACCGTGGTGTCGTAGCGGAAAGTCGCCCCGTTCTCGCGTGCGGCCGCTTTGAGCGCGGCATACTGCACATACGGCACGGCGAGCGAACGGCGGTTGGAGGTCACAATGTTGAGCCCTGCGCGGAAAACCTCCGCATAACGGAGGTGAAGTCTGTCGTCGTCGGTGCAGTCCACAAACACCGACTTGCGCGGCGCGGCCTCGCAGACTGCGCCGATGTAAGCCCCGCCGGCGGCGCTTTCGCCCTCCGGCAGCCTCTCCTCTATGTCCTGGGTACGGATGCCGCGCATATCTATGATGTAGCGGCCTCTGTTGGATACGCCCACTATCTTTATCGTCCTGCCGAGGCGCGAGGCTATCCGCTCCCGGCTGACGCTTATCAGCTCCACAAGCGCCTTGCCCACAGCTCCGTAGCCCGCTATGAAGAGATTGATTTCGGTCACGGCCCGGGACTCGAAGAACTCCCTGTGTATCGCGGCTACCGCCTCGCGCACGACTATCTGTCTGACGCGGACGAAGAAGACGCCCCCCTCGCCCTTAACCTCCGAGAGCGGCTTGATGCCGGCTTCGGAGAGCGAAGAGACAATCCTGCCCGCAGCCGAGCGGCGGCTTGAGACCTCCTCCCCGACAAGGCAGATGACGGACTCGCCGTCCTCCGGGCGGTCGAGACTGGTCACACCCCTCCAGCTGTCCGGCACTTCCGCCCGGAGGTCGCTGATGACAGTCCCCGGGTTGCGCGGGTCGAAGCTGTTGAGAACCCTTATGGCTATGCCGGCCTCCATCGCAGGGCGCACGGTCGGGGCATAAAGCACCTTTGCGCCGTTGGCTGCAAGGTCAAGGGCGGCCTGGTAGGAAATCCGGGGTATCGTGACAGCGGACGGCACCACCTTCGGGTTGGCCGTCATCATCCCCGGCACGTCGGTCCATATCTGGAGGTCGGAGGCACTGACTGCGGCGGCATAGAGCGCCGCGCTGTAGTCCGAGCCTCCGCGTCCGAGAGTGGTGACGCGGCCCCGTTCGTCTGATGCGATAAATCCCGGCGCGACAAACACCTGCACCTCCGGAGCGGCCTCGACCGCCGCGGAAATGTCGGCGTAGCTCGTCTTGGTGTCCACAAGCCCTCCGGAAGTCCGTATCAGGCGGCGCGAGTCGAGCCACTGCGAGGCGATGCCGTCGCAGGCGAGTTTGCGGGCTATGATGCGGGTGGAGAAGAGTTCGCCGAAAGTCACGCAGTCCTCACCCGGGGCGGCTTCAAGTTCGCGGAAAAGCGAGTCCATCTCCTCCGATGCCGCTTCGCGCTCCGCTCCCGTGAAGAGCCTGCGGACTATCGCGAGATGCCGCCGCCTGAGGCTCTCTATAAGGGCTGTGCGCTGCTCGCCGCACGGGAGTGCGGAGAGCGCAAGCAGCGCGTCGGTGCAGCCGCTGACGGCGGAACACACCAGCACCACCCTGTCGGAGCGGACAGCGTCGGCGACGATGTCTATGACCGCCGAAATCCTTGTGGCGTCCGCAACGGAACTGCCGCCGAACTTGAGTACCTGCATCACTGTCTCCTCTCTATCTTAGCTCCGAGCGCGTTGAGACGGGTGTCGATGTCCTCGTAGCCCCGGTCAATCTGCTCGATGTTGTCTATCTCTGATGTGCCGCCGGCGGACATCGCCGCGAGCAGCATCGCGATGCCGGCCCTGATGTCCGGCGAAGTCATACGTCCCGCCTTGAGGCGCAGCTTGTGGTCGTGGCCGATGACTACGGCCCTGTGCGGGTCGCAGAGGATGATCTGCGCTCCCATATCGATGAGCTTGTCCACGAAGAAGAGCCTGCTCTCGAACATCTTCTGGTGTATCAGCACGCTGCCCTTGCACTGTGTGGAGACGACGAGCATCACGCTGAGCAGGTCCGGAGTCAGTCCCGGCCACGGGGCGTCGGCGACTGTCATTATGGAGCCGTCGATGAACGACTCTATCTCATAGCTCTCCTGCGCGGGGACATAGATGTCGTCCCCACGCTGCTCCAGCTTCACTCCGAGTCTGCGGAAGCACTCCGGGATGATGCCGAGATTGCCCCAGGAGACATTGCGGATGGTGAGTTCGCTCTGCGTGATGGCCGCCATCCCGACGAAGGAGCCGACCTCGATCATATCGGGAAGGATGCGGTGGGCGGTCCCGCCGAGCGCCTCCACCCCGGTGATTGTCAACAGATTGGAGCCTATCCCCTCTATCTTCGCGCCCATCCTCACGAGCATCTTGCAGAGCTGCTGGACATAAGGTTCGCAGGCCGCGTTGTAGATGGTCGTGACTCCGGAGGCAAGGGTTGCCGCCATCACGATGTTGGCCGTACCGGTCACGGAAGCCTCGTCGAGCAGCATATAGCAGCCCCGCATCTCCTTGCCGGAGGAGAGAGAGTAGGCGTGGCGGTCGGTGTCGTAGGCACACTTGGCCCCCAGTTTCATAAAGCCGTCGATGTGGGTGTCGACCCTGCGGCGGCCTATCTTGTCGCCGCCCGGCTTCGGGAAGTATGCCTGACCGAAACGGGAGAGAAGCGGCCCCACCACCATCACAGATCCGCGGAGCTGTGCGCAGCGGCGCACGAAATCGGCGCTGCGGATATAGAATTCGTTGACGCGGGCGGCGCAGAAGCGGTATTCCCCTTTGGCGAGCCTCTCAACGCCGACCCCCATACTCTCCAGCAGAGAGATGAGGTTCTTGACGTCGAGTATCTCCGGGACATTGGATATCGTGACCGGCTCGGCGGTGAGCAGCACGGCGCTGATGACCTCCAGAGCCTCGTTCTTCGCGCCCTGTGGCTCTATGCTGCCGCTCAGGCGGTGGCCGCCTTCGATGATGAATGAACTCATATATGCTCCACTTCAGGATGGAGTTCGATGCCGAAGCGCTCCCTTACCCCATCGATTATTCTTCTTTCGAGCGCGAGAACATCCTCCGGAGAGGCTTCCCCGCTGCGGTTGACTATCACCAGCGGCTGCTTCTCGTAGACTGCGGCTCCGCCCTGCTCCGCGCCCTTGAGTCCGCAGCTGTCTATCAGCCAGGCCGCCGGAATCTTCACGCTCCCGTCGGGCAGGCGGTAGTGCGGAGCCGTCCCGTCCGGGGAGATGCGCTCGAACTCTGCGGCGCTGACCACCGGGTTCTTGAAGAAGCTCCCCGCGCTGCCCGTCTCCTCAGGGTCAGGGAGTTTCGCCCGGCGGATACGGATCACCGCCTCGCGCACCTCCTGCGGAGTCTGCGGCTCGCGGCCTTCCAGCGCTTCGGCTATCCCCTTGTATTCAAGACGCGGGCGGCGCTTGCGGCTGAGGCGGAAGAGCACGCTCGTGACGATGTAGCGACCCTTATTCTCCGACTCCTTGAACATCGAACTGCGGTAGCCGTAGCGGCAGTCGGAGGCGGTGAACTTGACCCTCTTGCGCTCCTTGAGGTCGAAGCACACGACCCCGGAGATGATGTCCTTGATCTCTACCCCGTAGGCCCCGATGTTCTGCACGGCGGCGGCCCCGACCTCGCCCGGGATGAGGGAGAGGTTCTCCGCGCCCCAGAGCCCGTGGCGGCAGGTCTCGGAGACGAAAGAGTCGAAATTGACCCCCGCCCCGACTATCACCGGCACATCGTCCAGCCCCATATCCATATACTTGATGTACTCTATGTTGGAGTGCAGCACCGTCCCCGGGAAATCCTTTGTAAACAGGAGGTTGCTCCCCTCGCCCATATGCAGGAGCGGCCTCGGGAGGCGGTCGAAGTTGAGTCCTTCCAGCTCCTTTACGCTCTCATACTCCACAAAGCACTCGCAGCGCACCTTCATCCTGAAAGTGTTCAGCGGGCCGAGGTCGTATTTGAGCTTGATTCTCACTCTCCCCGGTAGGTTGAGGCCAGACAGAGTTCGTCCATCTGGCTCTGGTCAATCCTGGACGGGGAGTCGATCATCACGTCGCGGCCCTGGTTGTTCTTCGGGAAGGCGATGTAGTCGCGTATGGTCTCCTGCCCGCCGAAGAGGGCGCAGACACGGTCAAATCCGAACGCCAGTCCTCCGTGAGGCGGGGCTCCGAACTTGAACGCGTTGATGATGAAGCCGAACTTATATTCCGCGTCCTCGCGGCTGATGCCCAGCACATCGAACATACGGCTCTGCATCTTGGCGTCGTGGATACGGATGGAGCCGCCGCCGAGTTCGGTGCCGTTGAGCACGAAGTCGTAGGCGTTGGCGCAGACCCTCTCGAGGTCTTCCTTGCGGTCGGAGTAGAACCACTGCTCGTGCTCCGGCTTGGGAGCGGTGAACGGGTGGTGCATAGCATAGAAACGTCCGTCCTCCTCGCTCCATTCGAGCAGAGGGAAGTCCACGATCCAAAGCGGGGCGAACACTTTAGGGTCACGCAGCCCAAGACGGCCTCCCATCTCGATGCGCAGCACGCCCAGCTGGGTCTGGGTCTTGCGCTTCTCCCCGCAGAGCACGAGGACAAGGTCGCCCGGCTTGGTCCCGCAGGCAGCGGCGACTTCCCGGAGCTTCTCCGGAGAGAAGAACTTGTCGACGGAAGACTTGATGCTGCCGTCGGCGTTGAGCCGTATATATACAAGGCCCTTGGCCCCCACCTGAGGGCGCTTAACCCACTCGGTGAGCTCGTCAATCTGCTTGCGGGTGTAGTCGGCGCAGCCAGTGGCGGCGATGGCCCCGACATATGCGGCGGAGTCGAAGACGTTGAAGCCGCAGCCCTTGACAAGCGGGGTGATCTCGCGTATCTTCATCCCGAAGCGCACGTCCGGCTTGTCTGAGCCGTAGCTGTCCATCGCGTCGTACCACCTCATACGCGGGAGCGGGTCCGGGATATCTACGCCGAGGGCGTTCTTGAACATCCTGCGCATCATCCCTTCGAAGGTATTCAGCACATCCTCCTGCTCCACGAACGACATCTCGCAGTCGATCTGGGTAAACTCCGGCTGGCGGTCGGCGCGGAGGTCTTCGTCGCGGAAGCAGCGCACAATCTGGAAGTAGCGGTCGTAGCCGGCCACCATCAGCAGCTGCTTGAAAGTCTGCGGCGACTGCGGCAGGGCGTAGAACATGCCCGGGTTCATCCGCGAAGGCACGACGAAGTCGCGGGCCCCCTCCGGGGTGGACTTTATGAGGTATGGTGTCTCTATCTCCATAAATCCCTGCTCGTCAAGGTAGTTGCGGACTTCGTGGGCGAGAGTGTGGCGCAGTGCCAGAGCCCTCTGGAGAGGCGGACGGCGCAGGTCGAGATAGCGGTACTTGGCCCTGAGGTCCTCGCCGCCGTCGCTCTGCTCCTCGATGGTGAACGGAGGGGTGGCGGACTCGTTGAGGACGGTGATGGACTCCAGGCGGATCTCGATCTCGCCGGTAGGCATCTTCGCGTTCTTGCTGGCACGCTCCACCACTTCTCCCCGTGCCTGGATCACATATTCTCTTCCCAGCCCTTCGGCGAGAGCGACGAGCGCAGGGTCGGCGTCAGCTTCCACCACGAGCTGCGTGATGCCGTAGCGGTCGCGCAGGTCGATGAACGTCATTCCTCCCAGTCTGCGGGTTTTCTGCACCCAGCCCGCCAGGGTGACTTTCTTGCCTTGGTCGGAGAGCCTGAGTTCCCCGCAAGTGTTGCTTCTGTACATATCGAATGTTTGTAGTATGTTCCAAATAGACAAAGATAAGAATTATTCCGTATCTTTGAACCTTGGCTATGTATTACGTTTCAAAGACATTCGAGATTGCCGCGAGCCACCGTCTGGAGCTCGACTACCCGGGCAAGTGCTCGCGGCTGCACGGTCACAACTACCTGATCGAGGTCTGCTGCAAGTCGGAGACCCTCGACAGCAACGGGATGGTGGTGGATTTCAGGCTCATCAAGGAGCGGGTGTGCGACACCCTGGACCACCGCGACCTCAACGAGGTGCTGCCGTTCAACCCCACCTCCGAGAACCTCGCCCGCTGGATATGCGGGCAGATACCGAACTGCTACCGGGTGTGCGTGCAGGAGACCTCCGGCAACAGGGCGGTCTACACTACGGAAGGAGAATCGGACTGCCTGGAAATCCCTGGTATTTAATTATAAACACAGTCTCTGATGTACCGGGTAAAGAAAACCCTCGAAATCTCCGCCAGCCACAGGCTCTATTTCTCCGGATCGGGGGTCTGGGAGCCGCTGCACGGACACAATTGGAAAATCACCGTCTGGTGCGAGAGCGAGACGCTGGACGCTGACGGGATGGTGGTGGATTTCCTGGAGATAGAGCGTCTGCTGACGGACTCCCTGGACCACCGCGACCTCAACGAGGTGCTGCCCTGCAACCCGTCCACGGAAAATCTTGCCCGCTGGATCGGCGGGCAGATTCCCCGCTGCGTCCGGGTGGATGTGGTGGAGTGCGAAGGCTCGGAGGCGAGCTGGTTCGCACAGGAAGGGTCATTCGTTCTTTAGCGACACTACGGGGTTCTCCCCCGCTATCTTCAGGCAGTTGAGCAGCACGACCGCAAGGACAATCAGCAGCACCGCCGCCGCTCCTGCAAGGAAATACTGAGGGCCGAGCGTCACCTTCTCCGCAAACCTCTCCAACCACTTGCGGGCGGCGACGAACGCCCCGGCGCAGGCAAGCGCCGACATCACGAGCGAGAGGGACATAATATTGCGGGCAAACAGCCCGAGGATGTCTCCGGTCGTGGCCCCGTTGATCTTGCGGACAGCCATCTCCTTGCTGCGGCGCAGAGTCTCGTCCCGGATGAATCCGACCAGCCCGAGGAGTGCGATGAGCAGCGAGAATGCGGCCCCAAGAGCGAGCGTGCTGCGCATCTTCCTGCTGTCGTCGTAGGCGGAGCGCATCCGTTCCGAGTAGGAAGTGATTTCGACGTCCCTGCCCTCCAGAGCCTCCGAGAGCGCGTTCTGCACTTTCTCCAACGCCTCCGGACTCATCTTGAAGAGTATGTGCGGCATATATGAGTTCCTGGAGCCTATCTCCCCGTAGAACAGTGCGCTCGGACGCTTATCCACGCTCTCCAGATTGCCTATGAGGTAGCTCCTGTAGACTCCGGAAATGGTGAACACGCCTTTCCCCATCATACCGCCGTTGTCGTGGCCCGTCACATAGATTTGTTTCCCCACAGCCCCGTCGCTCCAGTCGGTGAAGTCCGCCATCCTCTTGATGAACTTCTCGTCCACCGCCACCTCGCTTGAGTCTCTCGGCGCCCTGCCATCCACGAAACGGATGTCCATCAGCTCATAGAAACTCTCCGAACACTCGTACTGGTCGGCGATGTTGAAGAGTTCGCGCTCGTCTCCCGGCAGATAGACATTGTCGCCGTTGGAGCCGGCGTACGGCAGGTTGTAGCTGGCTGCGACCCCGCTCACTTCCGGGATGCTCAGCAGCGTGGCCACAGCCCTTGTCTGCGCCTGACGGTCACCGTCATTGTACAGGCTGACGAAGTAGAGGTTCTTGTAGTCGTAGCCCGGATTGCTGTGCGACACCAGTTCGTACTGACGGCCTATCACTATCATCATCACCACCAGGAAGACATTGATGAGCACCTGGGTCCCCAGCAGCCCGAGCTTCCAGTGGCGGGAGTTCTCGGTATAGTTTTTCAGCGCCGCATAGACCGGAATCCGCTGATACAGCTCCGCCGGCACCACGACGGAAACAATGAGCACAACGATCAGCACCGCCACGATGGCCGCGATGCTCTGAGGCACGAGCAGCGTGGTGAACGGCACGCCGAGCAGGTTCTCCACTATGCCACTGCCGGCGAAGATTATCGCCGCAGCGAGTACAAGAGAGAGGGAAAGGTGCAGGAGCGCTTCTCCCGTCAGCATCGAGTAGATGTCCTTCGCCTCGGCCCCGTAGCACTTCCGCACCCCCACTTCCTTGGAGCGTTTGACCATCGAGGAGATGACAATCAGGATATAATTGAGAAGCGATATGATTATCAGCAGCGCTGCGACGATGGAGAGCAGTATCACCTGCGAGCGCACCTCCGGCCGGGAGGTGTGGACCTTGGAATACGGGGTCAGGAAATAGCGCAGGCTTGCCCCGTGTTCCTCCAGATCCGCGAGCGACTGATGCGCCTCCTGCATCTTTCGGATGGCGTCGGTGAGAGTGTTCGGGTCGACGCCGGGAGCGAGCTTCACATAGCCCTTGTAGCGGTCATTGCCCATCCAGTTGCCGGTGCTCCACTTGCTGTAGGTCTCCATCGAGAGGAGGATGTCGTAGGAGAGCGTCCCGTTCTTCGGGAAGTCCTCGAAGACACCCTCGACAGTGAGTTTGACTCCAGGCGAGTTCTCGTTATATATCTGCTTGCCGATGACCTCGCCTCCCATCTTCTCCGCGAAACTCCTGCTCACCATCACGCAACCCCACTCGCCGAGAGCCTTGACGGGGTCGCCTGCCAGTATCGGACGGTCAAACACACGGAAGAAGCAGGTGTCCGCGCAGACCAGCGTCCCGGTAATCTTGTTGCCGGCTTCGTCGAGATAGGTATTGCCGTCGAAGACGTAAGTGGTGCGCGTCCCGGCCTCCACGCCCGGGACTTCCTCCATAAATCCCACCGCAACGGCACCGCTCACCTGACCGTAATCTTTATCGTCCCCGTTGCGGGAGTACCAGGTGCGTATGCTGTACACCCGATCGATATCCTTGTAGAAGCTGTCGTAGCTGAGTTCGAAGAATACCTTCGCGATCAGCACGACCCCCACCGCCAGCCCCACTCCGAGGGACAGTACCTTGATCAGCAAATCACTGCTTTTAGCTTTCATTCTGAATGTTCCTTTTCTCTGTAAGCACTGCTTACCGTTTTATCGCGACTCCCTCCGGCTCAACAACCGCGCCAAAGCGCACACCTCCCTATAAATCAGGATATTGCGCAGACTGGGACTCTCTCGCTGATGTAAAAAAACTTTACACCGGTGTAAAGGTTTTTTACAGAGAGAGAACCCTGAACTGAAACCCAAGTGGGGGACAATTTGTCCCCCCCCCGTTGATTTCAACAAAGTCGATGGCGGCCCTTTCGTTACCACCCGAACAAGTACTTCCCTGCAAATCATAAAATCAAATCTTACATTTGCATAAAAGATAGATTTTATGATATCTCGTGAACTGGGCGGGAAGGCTCTTGCCCTCTCAAGACAATATCCGTTCGTGGTAATCACCGGCCCGAGACAGTCTGGAAAAACCACATTGGCCAGAAACACATTTCGGGACTACCGGAGAGTCTCTCTGGAAGACCTTGACAACAGGGAGTTCGCCAGAGAGGACCCCCGGGGCTTCATCTCCACCTACCCCGACAAGACGATAATCGATGAGGTTCAGAGAGTTCCCTCTCTACTGTCGTACCTGCAGACGCACTGCGACGATGCGGGCAGGGAGGGTATGTACATCCTCACTGGCTCACAAAACCTGCAGCTGATGGAAGCGGTGGACCAGAGCCTCGCAGGAAGAGTCGGGCTGCTGCATCTGCTGCCGTTTTCGAAGTCGGAGATGACCGCAGGCAGCATACTGCCTCAAGGCACGGACGACAGGCTTCTGTACGGATGTTACCCGCGCCTGTACGACAAAGGCATAGCCCCGGATGATTATTATCCGAACTATATAAATGCTTATGTCGAGCGCGACCTGCGCAACATCAGGAGCATCTCGGATTTGGGACGGTTCGTAAGATTTCTGAAACTCTGCGCCGCAAGGGTCGGACAGTTGCTCAACAAGGCTTCACTCGCCAATGACTGCGGCATTACGATACCCACAGTGGATTCGTGGCTTTCGATCCTTGAGTCGAGCTATATCCTGTTTCTGCTCAAGCCGGACCACAACAATTACTCCAAACGGCTGGTGAAGTCTCCGAAACTATATTTCTACGATACGGGGCTCGTATGTTCGCTCCTGGAGATAAAGACAGCAACGCAGATGAACACGCACTATCTGCGGGGCAAGCTGTTCGAGAATATGGTCATCGCCGATGTTGTCAAGAATGACTTCAATAAGGGCGTCATCGAGACGTCCGTGTCGTTCTGGAGAGACAGCGCCGGCAACGAAGTCGACCTGATCCATCGTGACGGAGACAGGGTAGATGCGTACGAAATCAAGTCTGCGGAGACATTCAACGAGTCCTTTCTCCACGGCCTAAAGTACTGGGCAAAGCTATCCGGGGCCGATGCCTCCGGACTTCACATAATCTACGGCGGCGACACCCCTATGCTCCGGTCTGAAGCCTCCGTGTCGCCGTTCTGACCCGATGCGCACTGCGGGACGGCCCCCGCTTACAGCTTGTAGTAGCTTGAGAGTATCTTGGCGAAGAGGCTTGGAGGGAGCAGCTTCTTGAGGGTCACGGAGAGCCGCTGCTCAAGGGTGGAGATGATATAGTTGTAGCGCGGATTCTCCTTGCGCACAATCTTGGAGACCTTGTCGGCGAGCACCTCGGGTTTGAGGCCCGTGGTCTCGTCCTTCTCGATGCTCGCAAGCGACTCGGCGTAAGACTTATAGACCTTATATACCTCGGGGTCGGAGACGCTCTTGCGCATAGCGGTGAAGCCGGTCGAGAAGTCTCCTGGCTCGATCACCACGACCTTGATGCCGAATGCCTTGGTCTCCAACCGCAGAGCCTCGCAGTAGCCCTCGATGGCGAACTTCGAGGCGGAATACAGCCCCTGGAACGGCAGCCCCATCAGGCCTCCGATGGAGCTGACGCAGATGATTTTACCTCCTCCCTGGGTACGCATAACAGGCAGTACGAAGTGCAGGAAGCGGACCATACCCATCCAGTTGACATCCATCTGCTTGCGGGCGTCTTCGAGCGAGCTGAACTCCAGCGGCCCGCCGATGCCCATCCCGGCATTGTTGATGAATACGTCTATGCGACCCTCGGCATCGGTAACCTGCTTCACGGCGGCTTCCACCTGACTGTCGTCGCCGGCGTCGGCCTTGATGTAGGTCACTCCCGGGATCCGCTCCACGTCGCGCCGGTGCGTACCGTAGACCTTATGCCCGTCGGCGCTGAGCCGCCCGGCCATCGCTTTGCCGAAGCCGGAACTGATGCCTGTGATGAGTATGACCATAGGACTCCCTTATGCTATGACTCCCGTCTGCTTGAATATCTTGGTAAGTTTCTCGACCGCCTCATCGACCTGCTCGACGGAGTGGGTCGCCATCAGCGCGAAGCGGATGAGCACATCCTTCTCCGGCACTGCAGGCGCGATGACCGGGGTGATGAACACTCCCTGGTCGTAGGCAAGGCGCACGATGGTCATCGCCTTGATAGTGTCGCGCACGAAGAGCGGGATGATCGGGGACTGGGTGTGTCCGGTGTCGAAGCCGTTGTCCTTGAATGCTTGCTGGGCGTGTCTGGTGACTTCCCAGAGGTGCTCGCGGCGCTCCGGCTCATTGATCATTATGTCGAGCGCGGTGGAGGCGGCTGCGACCGCCGCAGGGGTCATCGAGGCGCTGAATATGAGCGAACGGGAGTTGTGCTTGAGGTAGTTGATCACCTCCTTGTCGCCGGCGATGAACCCGCCCAGCGAGCCGAAGCTCTTAGAGAATGTGCCCATAATGAGGTCAGTGTCGGCAGTGAGGCCGAAGTGGCTGGCAGTGCCGGAGCCGTTCTCTCCGAACACTCCGAGCGAGTGGGCGTCGTCCACCATCACGGAGGCGTTGTATTTCTTGCAGAGTCTGACAATATCGGGCAGCGGAGCTATGTCCCCCTCCATAGAATATACCCCGTCCACCACTATCAGCTTCGGAGCATTGCGCGGGGTGAGGAAGAGCTTCTTCTCCAGAACCCCCATATCGTTGTGGGGGAACTTGCGCACCTCGGCGAATCCGAGGCGGCTGCCGTCGATGATGCAGGCGTGGTCAAGGGCGTCGAGGAAGATGTAGCCGCCCCTCATACCGAGGCAGCTGACCACTCCGAGATTGACCTGGAAACCGGTGCTGTAGGTCACGGCTTCGTCCTTGCCGACGAACTTGGCGAGCTTCGCTTCGAGCTCTTCGTGGATATCGAGGGTGCCGTTGAGGAAACGGCTGCCGGAGCAGCTCGTGCCGTATTTGCGGATTGCGGCGATTGCGGCCTCTTTCAGGCGGGGATCGTCGGAGAGACCAAGATACGAATTGGACCCGAACATAAGCGCCTTGCTGCCGTCAGACATAGTGACGACCGGGTCTTGACCGGAGGATATGGGCCGGTAGTAAGGATAGATTCCTTTAGCCTTAACTTCTTGAGGGACTGTGTATTTCGCACAAATCTCATTCAGGATTTTCTTCATCAGGAATAGATTATTAAATACAGTACAACGCCGCAAATATACGAATTATATTTTATTTGCCACTCTCCAGCCGGTGGACCAAGCGGCCTGCAGGTTGTAGCCGCCGGTGACGG
The DNA here is from genome assembly GCA_963643555.1 of Acetatifactor sp. Lineage (GTDB taxonomy): Bacteria > Bacteroidota > Bacteroidia > Bacteroidales > UBA932 > Cryptobacteroides. The sequence continues at coordinate 3,144 of CAVILJ010000019.1, read as the reverse complement.
CATCCACGTCGAGAACCTCGCCGGCGAAGTATAAGCCCGGATAGAGGCGGCTCTGCTGGGTGGCGAGGTCGATGCCGCCAAGGGACACACCCCCGCAGGTCACGAACTCCTCCTTGAACTTGGCGCGACCACCTATTGCGTATTCGTCGGCGAGCAGCTTCCCGACGAGACGGTTGAGCCCGCGCGAGCCGAGTTCAGCCCAGCGCAGGTCCTCCCGCAGGCCGCTGCGCCCCAGAAGAAAGCGCCAGAGACGCTCCGGGAGTTCGTCGGGACGGGTGGAGGCGAGCTGCTTCCTAGGCGAGGCGGCGGCGGTGCGCTCAAGCCGTGTGCGGATCTGAGTTTCGGACTCCCCGAGCCAGTTGACAAGCAGAGAGGCGCGGTAGCCGCTGTCCGCAAGGTAGCGGGCGGCGTAGGAGGAGAGACGGAGAGTGGCGGGGCCGCTAATGCCCCAGTCGGTTATCAGCAGCGGTCCCTCGGAGCGGAACGAAGTCCCCGCGAGCGAGAGCGCGGCACAGGACACCACCGTGCCCATCAGAGAGCGCAGTCCGGTGTCCTCTATCTTGAACGTGAACAGGGACGGGACGGTCTTTGTCAGCTCTATCCCCTCTGGCAGAATCCTGCCCAGAACGGCCTCGGAGCAGCCTCCGACAGTGAGAACAACTTTGTTTGCGAGCATATCGCCGCCGTCCGCGAAGCTAAGACTGAAGCCCCCGTCAGACCCGAGCCCGGAGTCAGCCGGACGGATGGCGGAAACTCTTTTGTTACACTCAAGGATCACCCCCTCTCCGCGCATCGCGTACTCGAGCGTGCGGACTATCTGCATCGCATCTTGACTCGCCGGGAAGACGCAGCCGTCATCCTGCACAACGAGCCTAACACCCTCTCTTTCAAACCATTTAACAGTATCCTCCTGGCTGAATTCCTTGAGGGCTCGCTTCATCAGCCGCTCGCCTCGCGGATAGACTTCGGAGAGTCCGCCCACCGACCCGAACGAGTTGGTGAGGTTGCAGCGCCCGCCGCCGGTACGCGCCACTTTCGCGAGCGGCCTGCTCCCCGCCTCAATCACTCGCACTTCCAGCTCCGGATGTCGTCTGCGAATCTCTATGGCGCAGAAGCAACCCGCCGCACCCGCCCCTATTATCGCAACGTCTGCAGTCATCTATACATAAAGATTATCAAAAATCACCTCGAAAGTGACGGTTTGTGTAAAAATCAGCACTTTTAGGGTGATGCCGTCGCGCCTCCTACATTCTTATTTGACGGAACCGCGATTTTAAATCATTCATTCTCCGAATGATACTATCGAAATCGACGGCTTCGCCATAGATGTAGCCATTGACCATATTGTCATTGTAGTCTTTTCTGAACGCCTCAAGAACTTCTCCCTTCGGGATGAAGTCAATCTCAGCCGGATAGTCCGCATCATAGTTCACATATCCCAGATGATAGAATCTGCGGCGGTGCTCCACAATGGACTTGTATAAAGAAACATCGGCCAAAGCCTCTCTGCCATAAGGGGTATCCATAATCTTCTCTATGTCATACAGATGGCGGCTCATTCTACGGGAGCGTGGATTCTGTTTCTGGAACTCTTCATTCAGGAGAAAGCACTTTTCCAGAAATGTCCGTGACGGTTTTACCGTGCGTATGACGGCTCCGGAACCGGTGTCGGTGTCATCAAATTTCTGATTGACGAGAGAGGTTATCTTCCTGTCCTCGAACGGCTCGTCCATTGAAAGGCAGCTTATCTCGATTTTCACGCAAGGGTCTATGTCGCCGGAATACTCTGGAAACAGGCTGGAGTAGAATACATTTATGACGGTGGGGTCGCTGTCGTGGTCAATCGGTCTCGTCCCTGCTTCAGTTATGGATTCCGTGACATTCTTCAAAGTGAAGCCTTGAACGCCATATTCTTTCAGTTTAGCCTCAAGTTCCTGGGACAGCACTCCGTGAATATGGTCTCGTGAGGCTTTCCGAAGCCGCATTAACTGCGAATTGTTCTCACCCGCAGCGAAGGAGCAGCCAAGAACGTCACGGTAGAATCTGCGGTCTATCGCGATGTCAATGTCCTCGCTAAAACGCTGAATCAGGCCCCATCCCTTGCTCAGCGAAGTCCCGCCTTTGAACAAGAGGAACGGGCCGCACTCTGTGTTGAACAATGCTTTAAGTATGATTGTCACCCACCAGTCCTTTTCAACTGCCCGGTCTTCGATTTTTCTATCCTTTGCTACTGCCTGAACCGAGGCCAACTGCTCGGCTACAGACAAGTCCTGCCATAAGTCACTCATTTCCATTTGATTTAAGGGCGTTGATAAAGAATTTTCTTATCCATCTCGGCATCATCTGCAAATCTTCCGAAAGATTGTCGGTGTCAGAGTCGCGGCGAATCAGATCGCCGATGGCAAGTCTGTCTTCCTCTGTGATGTTATTCTCTCCTATGTACTTCAAAGCCTGCACAATCAGGCTGCGTATCTTCCCTTTGACGGCGAAATTCTTGGGAACGGCTCTTTTAAATGTTATCGTTCGTCCGTCAATGGTGATTGTCCTTGCCGAGCCGGATGTCAGGAACACCGGGTTCATAGGCATCTGCGTTGAAAGCCCCAAAAGATTCAGCGCCGTAGCCCCGGTCGGAAGAATCTGGGCCTTGTCCCTTTCCGCGATAGCTGATGCAATTTCGGAAACCGGAGGATAAACCAGCCCGAATCTGGTCTGTTCCGTTTTCAGATATACGCCCCTGGATAAATGATGGAGCTCTCCGGATTTCACAAGGTCGGAAAGGATTTTCCCGACATACTCGTCATCATACTCAGGGAAACTGTTGTTGAAAAACAGTGTTCCGTTCTTTGCAGAGCTAACACTCTCTCTTATCGCATTTACAACCATATTTCATTTTTATTGCGAGTATGGTCTACTCGGCAATTTTTGCAAAATTACCGATACTTTCGGATTCTGCCAATACTGCACGTAATATTTATCACATAGAACGCTCGACCGGGGTTTGAACTTATTCCGGCTTTAGAGCAGAAACGAGAAAGCCGCGACAACGAATAGGCCGGACGGGGAGCACGTCCCGTCCGGCCTTGGTGCAACAGTTATGGAGAAACTATTCTGCGACGAACTTGCCGAGGTCGATGCTCACGCCCT
>CAVILJ010000018.1:0-33847 GCA_963643555.1 Acetatifactor sp. | reverse complement strand
CGTAGGAGCGAAATACCCCTGTAGGGGTCGCAGACGACAGTCTGCGGGGGTTAAGGCAACGAAAGAGGCTGACTGAAAAGTTCCACAGGGACTTTTCAGTCAGCCTCTTTCTGCGGAGAGGACGAGATTCGAACTCGTGGTACGGAATAACCCGTACGTCAGTTTAGCAAACTGGTGGTTTCAGCCACTCACCCACCTCTCCAGTGGTCCCGCTTCTGACTGCCGGCGGGACGACAAAGTTACAACAAAAACTTTGTTTTGCAAATCATTTCCGCGCCCCGGCCCCCTATTTTCGTCCGGAGAGCAGGGAGTAGATTTTGATCCCGACGTCGCTGTTCTCCTGAACCCCGGTAAACTCGCGGGAATATGGACCGTAGGCGAAGAGCGGCACCATCATAGGGGTATGCCCCCTGCTGGTATATACCCCCTGCACATAGGCGTCCTCCGGCACTCCCCGGGAGAGGATGATGCCGCCTGTCTCGTGGTCGGCGCTGATGAGCACGAGGGTATGCCCGTCCTTCTCGGCGAAGCGTATCGCCTCCTCGACCGCCTTGTCGAAGTCGAGAGTCTCCCTCACCGTGCCGCCGAAATTGTTGCCGTGCGACTCCTTGTCGATGCGGGCGCCCTCGACCATCAGGAAAAAGCCTTTCTTCGCGCGTGCGGACAGGTACTCTATGGCGAGCTTGGTCGTGGCGGGAAGATAGTCGCCGCGCTGCTCGTACTGTACGCTCTCCGGCAGGTAGAGCAGGCGCGAGCTGCGTCCGACCGCCTCGTCGTCAGGTGAATAGACGACCGAATATGCGGCCTTGATGGCTTCCTGAGTCTTGAGGTCGAGCCTCCCGAATACGTCGCCGCTCCCCGCTGAAGCGAAGAGCAGGCTGCTCTGCGGGAGGTCGGCCCAGATGGCCGCAGACGCGCCGCGAGCCGTCTGATGAGCGAAGAACGCCGCAGGTGTGGCTCCGTCGAGGTTGTCCGTGGAGAGCACTCCGCAGGCATATCCGAGCGGGGCGAGCTTCTCCGGCAGGTTCTCCAGTCTCTGCAGGTCGGTGGACATCCCCAGGTATCCGTTGTTGGTCTTCTCCCCGGTGGCGTAGGCCGTACCGGACGCCGCCGAGTCGGTGGTGAAGTTGTTGGCCGACTGGGTGCGCACATAGCCGAATGTCCTCAGATTGGTCATCGTGAGCGAGCCGTTGGCATACATCGCCGCGTTGACCGCTCCGTGCCCCATCCCGTCGCCGATCATCAGGATGACATTGCGGATTCCCTTCTCCTTGCCGTCGTGCTTGAACGACGGAGTGTAACTGCTCTGCTTCTCTACATAGACCTCGCCCTGCGTGGCCTTGACCTCCCTCCCCGCCGGGGTCTGCGCAAAGCTTACAAGCGCGAGCGAGAGAGTGAATAATGAAATAACAAACCTTCTCATATCGAAAATATCCCGTCGCATCCTCACCGAGGATGCGACATCCTGCGAATATAGTCAAAAACCGGCTATTCTCCGAATAATCGGCGGGCCTACCGCGACTCCAGGATCTTCCCGTTGTCGCGGGCGACGGCAGCTTTCCAGCGGTCGGTGTAGCCCGGCTGAGATATCTTGACCGGGATGCCCTCGGAGTACTCGGAGTGGATGAACGAGCCGTCCTCGGCCTGGGCCTTGATGTTGCCGTCGATAAACTTCACGAGCAGCAGCTCTTCGAGCCTTGTCCACGCCGCGAACTGCTCCTGGGCGGTGTCCACGCTATAGTCGGTGAGCAGTTTGAGCGCCTTGCGAGTCTTGCCTTTGGCGACGAGTTCCGCAGCCTTGGCGTCCGTCTGCGGCACGCCCTCGCTCATCTGGTAGTTTTCGAACTTGTCGGCCGCTTCGCGGGCCACCGGGGCCATATGGTTGTACATCCTGTAGCAGGCGTTGGCCACGCGGTTGCACATCCAGAACTGGGAGGTCGCGCTGTAGTGGAGCATATCTCCGTTGCCCACGCGGAGGCACTCGGGGACGCTCCTGGTGTTGACGTAGATCGGCGTGAGGTAAGATGTCGCGGCATCGTCGCAGCCGAACCATATGAGAGCCCCCACCTCGTCCGGGAGGTAGCCCCTGGACTGCGCCACGAACCAGAACCCGGTCTGCTGGGTGGCAATCGCCCTCTCGTTGACATAGGTCTTGCCCTCCCAGCTGAAGCTCATCGGCCTCCAGCGGTACGGGAGCGCGTTGCCGCCGGCCCCGATGTCGACGGTCATATCCATCGGCGTGCCCTCGAAGTGGTCGCGCATCGCGTCGGCCACATCCTTCATCGTGAGTTTGCGGGACGGCTTGACGAATAGCGGCATCTCCCCGTCCAGCTCGTATCCCATCGCGTAGTCGAGCCAGCCGGAGGCCGGGCGGGTCACTTCGGCGCCGTTCTCCGTGTAGGTGAACTGCCCGTCGCAGAGGATGTTGAATGCGCTCCAGGCGCGTGCGTCGCAGGCCCTCGCCCCGCTGAAGTCGAGCGGGTTGTAGGCGTCGCGGAAGCTGAACTCGGCGTCTTCACCGCTGAACCAGCCTCTCTCGCGGGCGAAAGAGATCACGTCCGGCGCATAGAGGCAGTTCTCCGGGTCGTCCAGCGGGAAGCGGGTGATGCGGGCCTGGTTGGCGTGTGCGCAGATGTACCCGTCAGGGATGCGCCTCGCCACCCAGACTATGCCTTTGTCGCCTTCGCCCTTGCCCACGAGATCCATCACCCAGGCCTCTTCGGTGTCGGCGATGGAGAAGGTCTCGCCCTCGGAAGGGTAGCCGTAGCGGTTGGCGAGAGAGACTATCGTCTCGATGGCTTCGCGGGCCGTGGAGGCTCTCTGGAGGGTGACATATATGAGTGAGCCATAGTCCATTATCCCGTTAGGGTCGGCCTGCTCCTCGCGTCCGCCCCAGGTGGTCTCGGCGATGATGAGCTGGCGGGAGTTCATATTCCCCACGGTCTGCAAGGTGCGCTCCACCTGCTCGATGGCTCCGAGCGGCTTCTGGCTGTCCCAGTCGCGGATGTCGAGCATACTGCCGGCCTTGAACCTGCCCGCCGGGGTGAAGTAGAGCTCCCCGAAGAGCTGGTGGGAGTCGGCGGAATACGAGACCATACAGGAGCCGTCGGCGCTCGCCCCGCGCGTGATGATTATATTGGAGCAGGCGTCCGCCCGGTGTTCGGCGAGCAGTGCGGCCAGCAGGAAGAAAGGCAGAAATTTTCTCATTTTTGTTAATCTTTACTAAATTTGTGGTTTGACAACTCACAAATCTATGAAATTTTTGGGAATTATCGTTTCGCTGCTTCTGCCGCTTTGCGCGATGGCGCAGCAGAGCGTCTCCGACGCCGAGAAGGAAGCGAAGCAGATGCGCACGGCCATCGACGCTCAGATAGAGAGCCTTACCCGGTCCCTGGATCTCGAGGACTGGCAGGTTTTCTATGCCGACTCGATTATGACCCACGACTACGCGGCGATGAGCGACGAACTCAAGATGCTCAGGGATTCGAAGGTGAGCAATACCGACGCCTACCAGCGCACGATGGACAAGTGGTTCGAGCAGATGTACCAGTCCCTGCACAAGGTGCTGAGCGACAGCCAGTGGGAGAAGTACCGGAAGTCCGGGGCGGCAAGGGAGAAGAAGGCGCGTGACAAGCGCGAGGCGAAGCGCAACAAATAGGATATGACAAGAGAAGACATAGAAAAGGTGCTTGGGGAGCTTTCCGCTCTCAAGTGCCGGACACAGAAGGAAGTGGAGGAGGCGCGGGTGCGTTTCCTCGGCAAGAAGGGGGAGATCACCGCGCTCTTCGACGAGTTCCGCGTGGTGGACAAGGACAAGAAGAAAGAGTTCGGACGCACGCTCAACGAGCTTAAGCAGGCCGCCCTCGCCAAGATAGAAGAGCTCCGCGACACGGTCTCCGACGAGGGGGACGGCAGCGCCCGCAAGGAAGACCTCTCGATGCCGGGCGACGACTTCAAGCTCGGCTCAAGGCATCCGGTATCCATTGTCCGCCAGGAGATTGTGGACATATTCCGCAAGTTCGGCTACGACGTGGCGGAGGGCCCGGAGATCGAGGATGACTACCACGTCTTCGAGGCTCTCAACTTCCCTCCGAACCACCCGGCCCGCGATATGCAGGACACTTTCTTCGTGTCCACGGGACATCCCGACCCGCTGCTGCTCCGCACCCACACCTCAAGCGTGCAGGTGCGCACGATGGAGACGCAGAAAGTGCCCATCAGGGTCGTCTGCCCGGGGCGTGTGTTCCGCAACGAGGCCATCAGCGCCCGCGCACACTGCATCTTCCACCAGATCGAGGGTCTCTACATCGACGAGGGCGTGACTTTCGCCGACCTCAAGCAGGCCATACTGCTCTTCGCCCGCGAGATGTTCGGGCCTGAGACGCAGATCCGTATGCGCCCGTCGTTCTTCCCGTTCACGGAGCCGTCCGCCGAGGTGGACGTGAGCTGCAACATCTGCCACGGCAAGGGCTGCAACATCTGCAAGGGGACCGGCTGGCTGGAGATACTCGGCTGCGGTATGGTGGACCCGAACGTATTGGAGGCCAGCAGGATATACTCGAATAAATATAGCGGCTTCGCTTTCGGAATGGGGCTGGAGCGCATAGCGATGCTCAAGTGGAGGGTCAACGACCTGCGCCACTATTTCGAGAACGATATGCGTTTCCTCAAGGAGTTCGACTCCGCGCCGGAAGTATAGGAGGCTGAAGCGTCCCGTCCGTTGAAGGGACGCGCGGCCGGTGCCTTGCAACTGCGATGTCGAAGTTCAGTACAAGATTTCTGGTGATGGCGGTGCTCTTCGCGGTCTGCCTGATTACCTCCAACTTCTTCGTCCCCCGGGTCTGGCAGCTGGGGAGTCTTCCCCTGCAGCTTTCCGCGCCGGTGTTGCTGTTCCCCGTCACCTATGTGCTCAACGACTGTCTGACTGAGGTTTACGGCTACCGCCGTTCCCGCCTCGTCATCTGGATCGCCTTTGCGATGAGCGCGTTCGTGGCGCTGATGTCCGCGCTTGTCTGCGCATTGCCCGCGCCGATTGACGCGGAGAGCAGGGCGGTGGCCGACAGCTTCAATTCGCTCTTTATGCTCGTGCCCCGGACCACCTTGGCCTCGCTGCTTGCCTTCGTCTGCGGCTCCACCTTCAACGCTTTCATTATGAGCAGGATGAAAGTCCTCTCCTCGGGCAGGAGGTTCGGCCTGCGGGCTGTCGTCTCGTCCGTCGGTGGCGAGGTGCTGGACTCCTGCGTATTCTTCCCGATAGCCTACTGGGGCATAATGACGCCTGCGAGCATACTGAGCCTCGGTCTGATGGAGGTATGCGTCAAGGTTCTCTTTGAGATTATCGTTCTCCCTGTCACTTCCCGGGTGGTCAAAAGCCTCAAGCGCCGGGAGGGGATCGATGTCTATGATATTGATATTTCGTACAATCCGTTTAAACTTTCCGATATATGATGAGACGAATTCTCCCGCTTGCGCTGCTCCTTGCGCTGACTGTTTCCGCTGCTGCGCAGACCCCGGCGGGCCGCCGGCCTCTCGACCACGACGCTTACGACTCATGGCAGAGGCTGACCTCCGTCAAGATTTCCAACGACGGCAAAATCCTCGCCTGGCAGACCTCCGAGCAGGAGGGCGACAGCCGCATCGTCATCCGCAGGATGGAGACCGGCGAGGAACTGGCCCTCGAGCGCTCTTCCGACTTCAGGATGAGCGAGGCTGCGGACTTCGCGACCTGCCGCATCAGCGCACCGTACTCCGTGACCCGTCAGGCCAAGATAGACAAGAAGAAAGACGACGAGATGCCGAAGGACAGCATCGCCTGCATCAATCTCAAGACATTCGAAGTCACCAAAATCGCCGACGCGTCAAGCGCCGCCACGGGCTGGGATGCCGCGCCGTATATATTCATAAGCCAGAAAGTGAAGGGCGAGAAAGAATATAAGTCGCTGCTCGTCTTCGACACCTCCGACCGGAGCGTCGACACCCTCAGGCGGATTGCCTCGTTCGTGGTTTCGCGCAGCGGCGACAAGTTCGCCGTGGTGACCGCCAAGGACAAGAAGGACTCGCTCTCCAAGAGTTCCGTGGTGCTGTACGACTACTCCGCAGCGGACAGCCGCGAGCTCTCCGAGGGCCGCAAGAGCTACTCCGGGCTCGCGTTCAACGACGCGGGGGACAAGCTCGTGTTCCTCTCCAGCGACGAGGAGGAGAAGCTCAACGGCACGCCGAGCTACGCCGTGCATCTCGCCGAGGAAGTCATACTCCAGAAAGCCACCCGCCGCACTCCGGCGAAGAAAGAGCTCAGGGTCAGAGAGATAGTCCCGCAGAACGCCGCCGCTCTGCCGGAGGGATGGGTGATAACCAAGACGGCGAATCCCCGTTTCTCCAACGCATCTTCGCGTCTCATCCTCAATCTCTCGGAATATTTCCCGGCCAAGGACACCACCCTCGTCTCCTTCGAGACGCCTTCGCTGGACATCTGGAACTGGGATAGCTACAGCCTCCCGCCGATGGACAAGGCCGCTCTCCGCAAGGACATCCGCACTGCGGTCATCAACCTCTCTGCTCCGTCCGAGCTGCTGACGCTCTCCGCAAACGCCAATGATAGAATTACTTTCGTAGCCGGGGCAGAGGGCGACTTCGCCATCTCAAGCGATGCCGACAGATATATGCTCGAGTCGCTCTGGGCAGTCAACTCCAAGGCCGACTACTCGCTGGTAAATCTGCGCGACGGAAGCCGCAGAAGCATCGCCGAGGGCCTGGAGGGCAATGCATCGGTCTCACCTTACGGCAAATACCTCCTCTGGTTCAACCCGCAGGACGGGCACTGGTACTCCCGCAGTACGGCGGGCGGGGACTTCGTCAACCTCACCGCGCAGTGCGGGGCGGCATTCTACGACGAGGAGGACGACCACCCGCTCGGCTGCTACATCCCTTACGGCGCACCGCGCTGGATAGGGGAGGACGAGGCCGTGCTGCTCTCCGACCGCTACGACGTCTGGAAGATTTCGCCTGACGGCAAGAAAGCCGAGCTGCTCACGGCGGGCCTTGGACGCAGGGCAGGGCTACGCCTGAACGTCCTCGACCTTGGCCGCCGCAACAATCCGTACCTCTACCAGAATATCCTCACATTCCCGCGCAAAGGCAAGATTTACCTCTCCTGTCAGGACGAGGAGACCTCCGAGAACGGCTTCGGAGTGGCCGATGTCGCGAAATGTATGGTCTCCGACTGCTTCACGGACAAATGGTCGTATTCACTAGTCGTCAAGGCGGAGAACACCAACACGATAGCATACCTCAAGGGCAATTTCCGCAATCCGATGGACCTCTACCTGACCAAGGACAACTGGGACAGCGAGACGCGGCTCACGAAGATCAACCCGCAGCAGGACGGCTACCTCTGGGGCGACGTGCAGATGGTCCGCTGGAACGCCTACGACGGCACCCCTCTCAAGGGTCTGCTCTACACTCCGGACGGGCTGGACACGCTGAAGAAGTATCCGATGATGATATATTTCTACGAGAAGAATTCCGAAGCTCTCTACAACTACTTCCAGCCTGCCCCGAGCCGCTCCATCATCAACATCCCGTTCTATGTGAGCCGGGGTTATGTGGTCTTCGTCCCGGATATCGTCTATAAGGACGGCCACCCGGGGGAGAGCGCCTACAACTGCATCTGTTCCGGAGCGGAGGCGATGTGCGACCGCTTCGGCTACATCGACAGGAGCAGGATGGCAATCCAGGGCCAGAGCTGGGGCGGATATCAGACGGCGTACCTCGTCACCCGCACGGATATGTTCGCCGCAGCCGGAGCCGGTGCGCCGGTAGGCAATATGACCAGCGCCTACGGCGGAATCCGCTGGGAGTCAGGCAACAGCCGCATCTCCCAGTACGAACACGGGCAGAGCCGCATCGGCAAGACTCTCTGGGACGAGGGCGGGCTTGAGCTGTATATAGAGAATTCGCCGGTGTTCTTCGCCCCGAAGGTCAAGACTCCGGTGCTGATAATGCACAACGACGCCGACGGCGCAGTGCCTTGGTATCAGGGTATCGAGTTCTTTATGTCGCTCCGCCGTCTGGGCAAGCCGGCATGGCTGCTCGAATACAACAACGAGGCGCACAACCTCAAGGAGCGGCGCAACTGCAAGGATCTCTCCATCAGGCTGCAGCAGTTCTTCGACCACTACCTCCAGGGAGCTCCGGAGCCGGTCTGGATGAAGTCCGGCATCCCGTATGCGCGCAAGGGGAGTTATTTCGCCTATGAGGCGAAATAAGGGAAGTGCCTCGGATGAGACTCGAACTCACACGGACATTGCTGCCCAAGGGATTTTAAGTCCCTCGTGTCTACCATTCCACCACCAAGGCAAACAGGGCGACGGCCCGAAGCCGCCGCGGTGCGCAAAGATACTTAAAAATATTTCTTTTCCTGCCTGTTGAGGGCGAGGAATATGAAAATCATCACCGAGAACGAGAGCAGCGACGAGCCCCCATAGCTCAGCATAGGCAGCGGTATGCCGATCACCGGCATCAGCCCGATGGTCATCCCGACATTGATGAAGAGGTGCATAAACATACAGGCCGCCACGCAGTAGCCGTAGATCCGGGTGAACGGTTCGCGGCACTTCTCCGCGTCCTGTATCAGCCTGTATATCAGGAAGACGTACAGCAATATCAGCAGCAGGCAGCCAAGGAAGCCCCATTCCTCCCCGACGGTGCAGAAGATGAAGTCGGTGCTCTGCTCCGGCACGAAGCCGAAGGTGGTCTGGGTGCCGTTGAGGAAACCCTTGCCGACTAGACCGCCCGAGCCGATCGCGATCATCGACTGGCGCACGTTGTAGCCTACTCCGGCGGGGTCTTCCTTCATCCCGAGCAGAATCTCGATCCGCTTGCGCTGGTGGTCCTGAAGCACGTCGTTGAAGAGGAAATCGGTGGCGAAAAAGAGCGCCACGCCCGCCGCCAGCACCGCAAGGGTGCGGACTATCTGCCCGGCCCGCAGCCGTCCCCGGCGGTAGCCCGAGCCGAAGAGGAAATACAGGGTGCAGAGCAGCGCCATAACTGCCGCAGAAGCCCACCACGGGGCGGTGAGGGTCAGGATGAAGAGCAGCACCGCCGCCCCTATGAATATGAACCACCATCCCGACAACCCCTCGCGGTAGAGGACGAAAAGATAGCCCGCATACACCAGCGCCGAGCCGGTCTCGCTCTCCCCGAGGATGGCGAGCATCGGCAGCCCGAGCACCGCCGCGACCAGAAGGAAGCCCCGGCGGGAGTCGAGCCGGAAACCCTGGCGGCTCATCACGAGCGCTAGCATCAGGGAGGTGGTAATCTTCGAGACCTCGGCCGGCTGGAACTTCACCGGCCCCAGCTCGAACCAGGAGTGCGAGCCCTTGACGTCCTTGCTGACGAAAATCACCAGCACCAGCAGCGCCAGCACCAGCAGGTATGCCGCAGGCGCGACCACCTCCCAGAGCTTCGGGTTGATGGCGAAGAGTATCAGGATGTCCACCCCGAGCGAGATAAGCATCCAGGTGAACTGCTTGCCGCTGCGGCAGCTGAGATCGAAAATCGACGACGGCTCCGTGGAGTGTATCGAGGCGTAGATGCTTATCCATCCTATCAGCACAAGTGCCAGATAATACAGCACCAGCTTCCAGTCGACGGTCTGCCGGAGGTTGCGCTCATATCTGTGGTTGACGGTGTTGAACAGTCCCATAGCCCGTTAGAAGAATTTGGTATTCAACATCCTGTCCTCCAGATACTTCCTCTGCGGGCAAATCTCCCCGTTGAGGTACATCTCCAGCATCAGCGAGGCCACCGGCAGCGCCCAGGTCGCCCCGAATCCGGCATTCTCCACATAGGCGGCCACCGCAATCTTCGGCTTGTCCTTGGGTGCGAAGCAGATGAAGACGGAATTGTCCTTGCCGTGCGGGTTCTGCGCCGTGCCTGTCTTGCCGCACACGTCCAGTCCCGGGATGGCGGCGTTGCGCGCGGTCATCCCCGCCGAGCCGCCCCCGTTGACCGCCATATACATCCCGTCCACGGCGGTCCGGAAGTGTGCGGTGTCCACGAGGGTGTAGTGCCGCTCGCGGAAGCGCGGGTCGATGCTGACTTCTTCCGAATCCTTGACGATATGCGGGATATAGTAATAGCCCCGGTTGGCCATAATCGCGGCGAGATTGGCGATCTGGAGCGGTGTGGCGCCGATTTCACCCTGCCCGATGGACAGGGAGACCACGGTCTGGAACTTCCAGCGCCCCTTGCCGTAGATGCGGTCGTAGTAGGACGAGGTCGGGATGTTGCCTCCGAGTTCGGAAGGGAAGTCGCTCCCCAGCTTCTGCCCGAAGCCGAAGCTCAGCACATATTCCCGCCACTTGTCGAGGGCTTCCGCCGTGCCGCCGTATGCCTTGTTGTCCAGGATGTTGCGGAACACGTAGCAGAAGTAGCCGTTGCACGAGGTGGCTATCGCGTCCTTGAACTGCAGCGGCGAGGCGTGCGCGTGGCAGCCGAGCTTGTGGTTGCCGCCGTAGTTGAAGCCCTTGTTGCAGGGGTAGGAGTTGGACGGCGTCAGCACCCCCTCGTCCAGGCCTATCAGACCGTTGACGAGCTTGAACACCGAGCCCGGCGGGTAGGATGCCATCACGGTCCGGTTGAACATAGGCTTGCGCGGGTTGCGGGCAATCTCGTCGTAGTGCCTGCCTATGTCCGAGAGCACCTCCACATCGATGCCGGGGCTGGACACCATAGCCAGGATCTCCCCGGTCGACGGCTCTATGGCCACGACCGAACCCACCTTACCCTCCATCAGGCGCTGTCCGTACTGCTGGAGATGCGCGTCGATGGTGGAGACGATATCCTTGCCCGGCACTGCGTCCTTGTCCTCCGCGCCGTCTTCGTAGGCGGACTGAAGCCTGTTGCGGGAGTCGCGCAGGAAGATATGGTAGCCCTTCTCGCCGCGCAGCGTCTCCTCCATCGCGGCCTCCAGCCCGGTGCGGCCCACATAGTCTCCGGACTTATACTCCGGGTGCTTGCGGATGTAGTCCGCATCCACTTCGGAGATGTAGCCGAGCAGGTTGCCGCCGGCGTTGAACGGGTATTCGCGTATGCTCCGCACCTGGGCCCGGAACCCCGGGAAGAGGTACTCCTGCTCCGCAAACTTGATGTAAGTCGCGTGCGGCACCTGCTTGAGGAAAGTCTGTGTCTGGTAGCCGATTCTGCTGCGGTAGGTGCGGTAGTACTGCATCCTGCCCCTGACGAAATCGACGGTGGTGTCGAGCGCGGCGGCCAGGGCGAGGGTGTCGAAGCGCTCCACGTCCCTCGGGGTGACGAGGATGTCGTAGCAGACCGAGTTGCCCACCAGTATCTCCCCGTTGCGGTCGTATATCACCCCGCGCGGCGGGTAGATGGTGGAATAGACCATCGAGTTGTTGGACGCGTCCCGCTTGAACTCGTCGTTGAGCAGCTGGATATAGAAGAGCCTGGCCAGCAGCACGATGGCCACCGCCCCCAGCCCGATGAGAAGCTTGTTTTTGCGGTTTACTTCCATCTCGCCTCAGTGTCTGGACAGAGCAGATTGGCGACCGGAAGCGCAAGCGCCGAATCAAGGGCGAGCGAAGCGAAGAACTTGACGGCCATAGCCCAGAGCGGAACTGTGCCGGCGCAGTCGGCGAGGATGTAGATGAGGAGGAACACGGCATTGAGCAGTACCGAGGCGAGGAGCAGCTTGGTCCAGCCGAGCCGCCCGGAGGAAATCTCCTCCCCTCTGGCGAAGAGTTCGCTGCCGAACACGGCGGAGAGCACCGGGCGGCGCAGGAACGCCACCGGCACGAGCGCGAGGCAGCTCAGCCCCAGCGGAGCGCCGACGAGGAAGTCCGCGGCGAAAGCGGACGCGAAGGCGATGAGCATACAGCCGGTCGTGCCGCACTTCAGCGGCAGGCAGAGTATCATCACGGGCAGCAGCGTCACTACGAGCAGGGGTGTGAAATCGCAGAAGTTCCACAGGAGCACCTGCGCGGCGAGCAGCAGCAGATATTTGACCTTGTAGCTCATTTCTTCACGTTCTCTGAGGCTTCAAGCGCCTCGATTTCCCCTCTTTCGGCATTCTCCGTCACCGTCACGTAGCGGAGGCTGTTGAAGTCCTGGAACAGCCGCACCTTGACCTGCCGCGTGGAGCCGTCCACGAGCCGGCTCTCTCCCGTGACGCCCACCGGGATGTCGCCCGGGAACAGGGCGGAGAGTCCGCTCGTCCAGACAGTGTCGCCCGGATTGATCTGATAGTGAGGCGGGATGTCTCTCACCACCGCCCCGTCGAGGCTGACCCCGTCCCAGCGCAGGGGGGCCGTCACCCCGCCTTCGCCGATGCGGACGCTGATGCTGACGTTGGAGTTCATCAGCGTCAGACCGTAGGAGTAGTGCCTGTCCACGGCACTGATGACCCCGACAATGCCCTTGTCGCTGATGATGCCGGACTGCGGGATGATACCGTCTTCGGAGCCGCGGTTGATGATGATGTAGTTGTGCATCGTCCCCCGGCTGAGCTTGACTATGGTCGCGGGGGTGTAGATGAAGCCGCCGCTCCGCGATGCCGACCCGGGCTGTCCGGCGACGCCCTGCTCCTTGAGTGTCCTCAGCTCCTCGCGCAGTCTCGCGTTCTCGGCGGCGAGTTCGTCGTTCTGGCGGTAGGTGTGGAAGTGGCTGCGGAACTTCTCCCCTCCGCTCCAGAGGGCGGCGGCGGTCCTGCGGGAGATGCGGTTGAGCCAGATGTTCTGCAAGGTGGAACTCCTGCCCAGCATAGCAATCGCAGCAACCTCCATCAGGATGAAGATTGCCGCGCTCGCCATAACAGCATAAGTTCGTCTGCCCTGTGACATCTACCTCATAAGGAATGTGTAGCTGTCGGTGTGCTTGAGGGCGTCGCACGTGCCGCGTCCCACCGCGTGCAGCGGATCTTCGGCGACGTGGAAGTCGATGTTGACCTTGTCCTTGAACCTCTTGGCCAGGCCTCTCAGCAGCGAGCCGCCGCCGGAGAGGTAGATGCCGTTCTCCACGATGTCGGCGTAGAGTTCCGGCGGAGTGTTCTCAAGGACGTGGAGGATGGATGTCTCTATCTTGGCGATGGACTTGTCGAGGCAGTGCGCGATCTCCTGATGGGTGATGGTGGCTTCGACCGGGTGTGCGGTCATCAGGTTCGGTCCGCGCACGATGAACGGCTCCGGCTCCTCCTCGTCGAGGTCCGGTATCACTGCGCCCACCGCGATCTTTATCTTCTCGGCGGTGATTTCGCCCACCTTGATGTTGTGCTGCTGGCGGAGGTAGTACTGGATGTCGCTCGTGAAGACATCGCCGGCGGTGCGGATGCTGTCCTGCTGCACGAGGCCTCCGAGCGAGATCACTGCAATCTCGGTGGTGCCTCCTCCGATGTCCACCACCATATTGCCCTGAGGGGCTTCGATGTTGAGGCCTATGCCGAGCGCGGCGGCCATAGGCTCGAATATCAGATAGACGTCACGTCCGCCCGCGTGTTCGGTGGAGTCGCGCACGGCCCTGATCTCCACTTCCGTGGAGCCGGACGGGATGCCGACCACGATTTTGCGGTTCGGGGTGAAGAGGCTGCGCCGGCGGCTGCTGACCTGCTTGATGAAGCCGCTGATCATCATCTCGGCGGCGTTGAAGTCGGCGATGACTCCGTCGCGCAGCGGTCTGATGGTCTTGATGCCGGGGTTCTCCCTCTCCTGCATCAGTTTGGCTTTCTGGCCGATAGCTATACACTTGCCCGTATTGTTGTCGATGGCGATGATGCTCGGCTCGTCCAGCACGATAGCTCCGTCCTGATAGATGACGGTATTGGCCGTCCCGAGGTCGATCGCCAGTTCCTGATTCAAAAATGCCATTTTACTAACTCCTTGTAGGTTGAAAAACAAAAGTAGACAAAAATACTTAAATTTGCCTAGAACTCATCTAAGTTTGGGACTTATTTTTCGGAGAAATTCAGATGCAAAGGCAGGTATATGTGATCTTCGTCGCCGGGGGCAGCGGGACCCGGATGGGGGGCGGCGTCCCCAAGCAGTTCATCCGTATCGGAGGGAGGACGGTGCTGCAGCGCAGCATCGAGCGATTTGCCGAGGCCGTGCCGGGGATGCGGGCTGTCACGGTGCTTCCCAAGGCGCATTTCCGCACCTGGAAGAACATCTGCCTCGAAGACTCGTTCGACTTCCCGCAGACTCTGGTGGAGGGAGGCATAACCCGCTTCCAGTCAGTGCGCAACGCCCTCGCCAAAGTGCCGGACGGGGCGGTGGTGATGATACACGACGGAGTGCGCCCCTTCGTCGGCGCGGAACTGATAAGGCGGATGCTCGCTATGATGGAAGACGGCGCCGGCGGGGGAGTCATCCCTGTGCTGCCCGTGACGGATACCCTGCGCTCCACCGTCCCTGGAGTCCCGGACCCCGACAGAGGCGCGGTGGTAGCGGTGCAGACTCCCCAGGTGTTTCTCTCCGAAGATATAAAGCGGGCCTACGGGAGGGCGTATGAACTCTCGTTCACCGACGACGCGTCGGTCGCCTCGGGATGCGGGATCGCTGTCCGTATGACGGGGGGAGAGAAGTTCAATATAAAGATCACCACCCCCGAAGACCTCGTACTCGGCGAGGCTATTCTTTCCCGGCAAGAGACCTGAAACTCGTGCTCTTGTAGTCCTTGACCCATATCTCGCGCTCGAACGACTGGTCGAGCGAGATCATAGTGTCGGTGGACTGCACGTAGGGAATCCTCTGGATAATATTGATAAGGATGTTCATAAGGTGCTCGTTGTCAAAGCAATACACCTTAAGAAAAAGGGCGGCTTTGCCGGTGATGAAGTGACACTCCACTATCTCCGGCACGTGCTTGAGGGCCGCCACCACCTCCGGGTACTTGTTGTCCTCCGACAGGCATACGCTGATGAAGGCGCAGACGTTGAGCCCGATGGCCCCGGGCTTGATGACCATCCTTGACCCCGAAATCACGCCGTTGCTCTCCATCTTCTTCACTCTCTGGTGTACCGCCGCGCCGGAAATGTTGCATTCGCGGGCGATCTCCAGGAAAGGCATTCTCGCATTGTTCACGAGGTACGACAGGATTTTCCTGTCGATTTCGTCGATGTGATAATTGGCCATAATCT
Organism: Acetatifactor sp.; assembly: GCA_963643555.1. Classification (GTDB taxonomy): domain Bacteria; phylum Bacteroidota; class Bacteroidia; order Bacteroidales; family UBA932; genus Cryptobacteroides. The sequence goes on along the minus strand of CAVILJ010000018.1, from coordinate 18,702 downwards.
ATTTCTTGTAACGTTTCTGCTTGGAAGAGGTCGGGGCGGTCTGCTCCACTATGCGGCGGCATTCCTCCTCGCTCAGCGCGGCGGCGTCGCATCCCTTCGGCAGCCTGTAGTTTGCGCCGGCGTGCTTGATGTAGGGGCCGTAGCGTCCGTTGATGATGCTGATGTCGGCCTCCTTGAACTCCCTGAGGATGCTGCTGGAGGCGGTGGCGGCGCTGCGGATTACGCTCTCGCACTCCGCGAGGGTGATGGTGAGAGGATCCGCCCCGCGCGGCAGGGAGATGTTCTTGTCGCCATATTTGATATACGGCCCGAAGCGGCCCTTGAACACGGTTACGGTCTCTCCGTCCAGCTCGCCGAGGCTGCGCGGCAGCTTGAAGAGGGCGAGCGCCTCCTCGAGGGTGATATTCTCTATCAGCTGGCCCTTGGAGAGGCTGGCGGACTGTCTGTCAGGACCCTCGCCTTTCTGGACATACGGCCCGAACTGTCCGTAGCGGGCTATCACCCGCTTGCCGTCGCTCGGGTCCACTCCTATCTCACGCTCCACGCGGCTGTACTGCCCGTCGTGCAGGGTCTCGTCCACCTTGCGGTGGAAGTCGCCGTAGAAGTCCGCGATGACGGAGTTCCAGACCAGCTTGCCCTCGGCGATGCTGTCGAAGTCCTTCTCCACGTTGGCGGTGAAGTCGTAGTCCATAATCTGCGGGAAGTTGTCGGTGAGGTAGTCGCTCACTATCATCCCGATCTCCTGCGGCATCAGCTTGCCCTTCTCGGCGCCGACGCTCTCGGTCTTGGAGACTTCGCTGACTTTGCCTCCCTTGAGACTGAGCTTGGTCACCTCCACCCTGCGGCCCTCCTTGTCACCCTTGACGATATATCCGCGCCCGGTGGTGAGGGTGGTGATGGTCGGGGCGTAGGTGGACGGGCGGCCTATGCCGAGCTCCTCCAGCTTCTTGACCAGAGTGGCCTCGGAGTAGCGGAACGGAGGCTGGCTGAAGCGGCACTCCGCAGTGATCTCCCTGTCCGCGATGCTCTCGCCGACGGAGAGCTTGGGAAGTATGATGTTGCCATCCTCGTCGGTCTCGTCGTCAGAGCCCTCGATGTAGAGCTTCAGGAAGCCGTCGAAGAGGATCTCCGCCGCCTGGATGCAGAACTTCTCGCTGCGGCGGTCGGACGCGGCCTTGATGTAGCTGTTCAGCACCTTGGCATCCTCCATCTGCGAGGCGAGGGTGCGCTTCCAGATCAGGTTGTAGAGCTTCTTCTCCTGCGGCGTGCCCTCGATGTCGGGGTTGGCGATATAGGTCGGGCGTATGGCCTCGTGCGCCTCCTGCGCCCCCTTGGAGCGGGTCCGGTACTGGCGGGGGTGCGAATACTCAGCCCCGTAGGTCTCCGTGATGAAGCTCTTGGCCGTGCCGAGCGCGAGGGAGGAGAGGTTGGTGGAGTCGGTACGCATATAGGTGATGAGTCCCCTCTCGTAGAGGCCCTGAGCGAGGCGCATCGTCTGGCTGACGGGCAGATGCAACTTGCGGGCCGCCTCCTGCTGGAGGGTTGAGGTCGTGAACGGCGGCGCCGGATGGCGCAGCGCTTCCTTCCTGTCGACTGAAGCTATGCTGTAGTGTGCTCCGATGCTGTCTTCCAGAAACTTGCGGGCCTGCTCAAGGGTCTCGAACTTCGTGTCGAGCGTACCCTTGACCTTGACTCCGGCGGCCTCAAACACCCCGTCAACCTTGTAGTAGGGCGTGCTCCGGAATGCCATTATCTCCTTCTCCCTGTCCACCACGAGCCTGAGGGCCACGGACTGCACCCGGCCTGCGGAGAGTCCGCGCTGGATTTTCCTCCATAGTATGGGGGAGAGTTCGAACCCCACCAGCCGGTCCAGCACGCGGCGTGCCTGCTGCGCGTTGACCAGGTTGACATCTATCTCCCTCGGATGCTCCACGGCGTGCAGGATGGCGTCCTTGGTGATCTCGTGGAATACGATCCTGCGGGTGCGCGACTTGTCGAGGCCGAGCGCTTCGCTCAGGTGCCAGGAGATGGCCTCCCCCTCGCGGTCCTCATCGGACGCGAGCCAGACGGTCTGCGCCGCTCCGGCCGCTTTCCTGAGCTCCGCGACCACCTTCTTCTTGTCTGCCGGGATGATGTATTCCGGCGCGAATCCGTGCTCCACGTCCACGCTCAGCTTGTTGTCCTGCAGGTCGCGGATATGCCCGAAGCTGGATTTCACTGTAAACCCCTCTCCCAGAAATTTCTGTATGGTCTTGGCTTTTGCCGGAGATTCGACGATGACTAAATTCCCCTCCATTACTACTACTTTATGATTCAGACTGCAAAGATAAAACACAAACTCGCGAATTGTCAAATTTAATCGCTAATTTTGCGCCACGATGAAAGAGAACACGAGGAAAAAGATTATCAAATGGTTCTGGATAATTGTCACGGCGCCGTTTGCGATAATACTGATTGCTCTGCTTCTGGTGGGCGTGTTCGCGCGCATCCCCTCGTTCGAGGAGCTGGAGCATCCCGACAACAAGCTTGCCACGCAGGTACTCTCCGATAGCGGTGAGGTGCTCGCCACATTCCATATAGAGAACAGGACTTATGTCGGCTACGACGAGCTCTCGCAGTGTCTGGTCGACGCAGCCGTGGCCACCGAGGACGCCCGCTTCTACAAGCACAGCGGCATCGATATGAAGGGCCTCGCGCGAGTGCTGGTCAAGACCATACTTATGCGCGACTCCAGCCAGGGCGGCGGCAGCACCATCACGCAGCAGCTCGCCAAGACCCTCTACCCCCGCAAGGAGGTCAAGAGCCGCGTGCCGGGCTGGTCTCAGCTGGTGATGGTCGGGACGAAGCTCAAGGAGTGGATCACCGCCGTCAAGCTGGAGCGGGACTACACCAAGGAGGAGATAGTCGATATGTACCTCAATTCCATATTCTTCGGAAGCGGGGCATACGGGGTCAAGGCGGCGTCGGAGACATTCTTCGGCAAAGAGCCCGCCGACCTCGGGGTGGAGGAGGCGGCGCTGCTCGTCGGGATGGTCAACAAGCCGACGCGCTACAACCCGGTGCTCAACCCGGAGCGCTCCCTTGAGCGGCGCAACTTCGTGATAGGGCAGATGGAGAAGAACGGCTACCTCACCGCCGCGCAGCGCGACTCCCTGCAAAGACTCCCGATCACCCTCGACTATCAGGTGCAGGACCACAATGCCGGTCTCGCCCCGTATTTCAGGGATATGCTCCGCAGGGATATGTCCGCCAACGCCCCGAAGCGAGGCGACTACCAGTATGTGGAGGACTACAGCCGCGACTCCCTGCGCTGGCGCGAGGACCCGCTCTATGGCTGGCTCAACAAGAACAAAAAGGCCGACGGCTCGCGCTACGACCTCGACCGCGACGGACTGCGCATCTATACCACCGTCAACGCCAAGATGCAGCGCTATGCCGAGGAGGCGGTGCGCGAGCATCTGGGCAAGAACCTCCAGAAGAGCTTCGACCGCGAGGTGAAGTGGAAGAAGAACAAGCCTTTCGCCAACGACGTGGACAGCAAGACGGAGCAGACCCTGATGAAGCAGGCGCGTCGCTGGAGCGACCGTTACCGCCTGCAGCGCAAGGAGGGCAAGAGCGAGGCGGAGATACTCGCGCAGTTCAGCAAGCCGGTCAAGATGCGCGTCTTCGCTTGGAACTCAAAGGGTTATGTGGACACTACTATGACCCCGGACGACTCCATCCGCTACTACAAGTCAATACTCCGCTGCGGCTTCGTCGCGATGGAGCCCGGCACGGGCTATGTCAAGGCCTATGTGGGCGGACCGAACTACCGCTACTTCAAATACGACAACGTGCGTCAGGGCAGGCGCCAGATAGGCTCCACCGTCAAGCCCTTCCTCTACACCCTCGCGATGCAGGAGGGTCTGACCCCCTGCGACAAGGTGGTCAACCGTTCGCAGACCTTCGTGCTCTATGACGGCACGACCTGGACTCCGCGAAGCACCGACAGGGAGGAGTGGCTCGGCCAGACCGTCACCCTGCGCTGGGGGCTCGCGCACAGCTCCAACAACATCTCCGCCTTCCTGATGAAGGAGCTCGGCCCGGAGGCGCTCGCGAGGATGATGCGCCAGATGGGCATCAGAAGCCACATCGACGAGGTCTATTCCCTCTGCGTCGGACCGGTCGAGGTGAGCGTCTTCGATATGGTGGCGGCCTACAACACCTTCCCGTCGCGCGGCACCTACATCACGCCGCAGTACGTCACCCGCATCACCGACAACGACGGGCGCGAGATCAGCACATTCTCCAACCAGAAGCGCGAAGCCATCTCCGAGCAGACCGCCTATCTGATGGTCAACCTGATGAGCGGGGTCATCAACGAGGGCACCGGTTCGCGCCTGCGCTCCGTCTACGGTCTGAGGGGGGAGATTGCCGGCAAGACCGGCACGACCAACGACAACTCTGACGGATGGTTCATCGGCTACACCCCGAACATCACCGCCGGCGTCTGGGTCGGAGGCGAAGACAGGCAGGTGCATTTCAACTCGCTCGCCCTGGGGAGCGGCTCCAATATGTCCCTCCCGATATGGGGGATATGGATGAAGAAGTGCCTCGCGGACTCGTCCATAGGCTGGTCAATGGAGAACGACCGCTTCATCGCTCCGTCTGGCGGGGTGCCGGGGTTCGACTGCGACCGGGATGGCATCTTCCTCGGGGGCTACAACGGGGAGACCGTCGAGGGCGGCGACAGCACCAGGGAAGAAGAGGAATATTATTTCAACTAACATATGAGCAGGTATAGGACCATAGCGGTCATTTATGGTAGCGACTCTTCCGAGTGGGAGGTTTCCTGCCGCAGCGGAGAGTTCGTGGCTTCCCGCATTGACGGAGCCGTGTACGATGTCTATGAGATTTTCGCCCGCTTCGGCAAATGGTCTCTGGTCGCTTGCAGGAAGCGCAACTCGATGAGGGTCACGTTCCCCGAGGGCGCGAGACCGGAGGTGGACAAGACCGACTTCTCCGTCAAGGTGCTCGGCGAGAAGGTGAGGTTCGACTTCGCCTACCTCGTGCAGCACGGCGCACCGGGCGAGACGGGCCAGATGGGGGGCTATCTTGAGATGCTCAAGGTCCCGTGCAGCACCTGCGGCTCGATGGTCAGCGCGATTGCGTTCGACAAGTACGCCTGCAAGAGCTATATCGGGGAGCTGGGGCTGGTGAAATGCGCTCCGGACGCTTTCGTGAGGGAGGGGATGAATCTTGACGAGTTTGCTGCAGAGGCGGCTTCCCGCCTGAAGTTCCCGGTCTTCGTCAAGCCGACCCAGGGCGGGAGCAGCTTCGGAGTGACGAGGGTCACGGAACCCTCCGGCATCGCCTCCGCCGTCCGCTACGCCTTCTCCGAGAACGATACCGTCATCGTGGAGCAGGGCATCAGCGGGCGTGAAATCACCTGCGCGGCCTATTCCGACGGCGACGGAGTCAAGGCGCTCCCCGTGATCGAAATCGTCACCGACAACGAATACTTCGACTACGACGCCAAGTACAACGGCCACAGCCGCGAGATCTGTCCGGCCCCGATCTCCGACGCTGATCGGGACGAGGTGCAGCGCATCAGCTGCCGCATCTACTCGGCGCTCGGCTGCAAGGGCCTCGTGCGGATGGACTACATCCTCGCCGAAGACGGATATTATTTCTTGGAGATCAATACGATACCGGGGATGACGAGCGCATCTCTCGTGCCCCGTATGGTGCAGACCGCGGGGCTCGACATCACCGCTTTCCTCACCACCATCATCGAGAATTCGTAGTGCTGCTCTCCGACTTCATAAGGAGAGGCACGCTGCTGCTTGAGTCGCTCTACCCTTCGCCCGAGGCGAGGGGTTTGGTTTTGATGCTGTGCGGGGAGCGGCTCGGGGTCAGGAGCTACACGCACATCATCGAGCCGCAGTACGAAATCCCCGCCGCCGGCCTTCCGGAGCTGGAGGAGGCGCTCCGCCGGCTCTCCGAGGGCGAGCCGATACAGTATGTGCTCGGCTACGCCGACTTCTGCGGTCGGCGTTTCAGGGTCGGCCCCGCCGTGCTGATCCCCCGTCCGGAGACGGAACTGCTTGTCGCCGAGGCGGTCTCGCAGCTGCTCTCCCGCGAGAGGCCGTGCCGCGTGCTGGACCTCTGCACGGGTTCGGGCTGCATCGCCTGGTCGCTGGCGCTGGAAGTCCCGGGGACGGAGGTCGTGGCGGTGGATATCTCCGGCGATGCTCTGGCCGTCGCACGGGCCCAGTTCGAGGGGCCTTCGCCTCTCTTTGTGCAGGCGGACGTGCTTGATGCCGAGCAGGCTTTCGGCCACGGTGAGTTTGACCTTCTCGTCAGCAATCCTCCATATATAATGGAGAGCGAGAAGCCTCTGATGCGCCGCAATGTGCTGGAGCACGAGCCGGAACTCGCCCTTTTCGTCCCTGACGGCGATCCGCTCCTGTTCTACAGGGCGGCGGCCCGCTGGGCGCAGCGTTTCCTGCGTCCGGACGGAGTCGGCATAGTGGAGATCAACGAGTCGCTCGGTCCCGGGACAGAGGCCGTGTTCCGCGATGCGGGCTTCGCAAAAACGGATATTATCCCCGATTTCGCCTCGAAATCCCGTTTCGTGCGCTTCTCCCGGAGTTGAGGCGGCCCTCTTCCGCACGGCTCTGTGCCCCTTTTTTGCAAATATTTGAAAATTAAACGATTAATCCGGCGATTAATCGGATAAATATCGCTCACTTTGCGGTATGAAACAGACTATGATTGCTTTGCTGCCGGCCCTCGCGCTGGCTGCGGTCTCCTGCGGGAGCGGAGACCTTACCGTGCTTCCGCCGGCCGTGCAGGACGGACCGTTCTCTCTGTCGGATGTCGCGCTGATGCTCTCGGAGCTTCCTCTCGACTCCGAGCACCTCTCCGAGGTCCACGATGCCGTAAGTTCCTCGTCCGGCAACGGTTACGACGAGGAATATATGATGAGCGACCTCTTCTCCTCTCCTGGTGCGGGGGTGGGGGACAGCCGCAGCGAGACCCGCGCCGGCTCCTATCCGCGTCCGCTCAAGGACCTCATCGCCGACTATGTGTCCTCAAGATATGCGACCAAGTCCGGGGCCGACGAGGTGCAGGAATACCTGGACGCCCTCTCCGGCTCGGATATGCAGATATACTGGCCCTACTCCGAAGACTGGGACGGGGAGAGCTATCCGATAGTCACTTTCGACCCCGGCTACGGCGCCGACAGCAACTACGGCTACGAAATCCGCCGCGACGCTTCCGGGCTGCGGGTGGTGAATCAGGTGCTCGTGGACGAGCAGACGGCCAGGAGCCGGCCCGTCTGGGTCATCAACCGCAACTCCGACTCCGGCTTCACTCCGCTCGACCTCTTCGAGGGGGAGAGCGGGGAGGCGGACTCCGGAGCCCGTCCGCTGCAATCGGACGAGCAGGGCCGGCAGCTGCTGCTCCGCTCCTTCAAGGCTCTGCGCAACTACGACTCGTGGTTTGCGGGGGCGTCGGAGTTCTTCATCAAGTGCGGGGCGGTGGACGGATTCAGGGCCACCACGGATGACGAGCTGCGGCTCTACACCCCATCCGTGACTGACTTTATGCTGGTGGTGAAGCGCCGTCAGGTAGGCTATGCGCTGCCCCTCAACGTGATGCTGCTCACCGACTTCACCTCCCAGATGGAGAAGGTGGCGTTCGCCATAATGGAAGACGACGGAGGCAAGAACACCTCCTGGAAGTGCGAGGCCGTGGTCAAGTACAAGTCCAAGTCTTTCGGATTTACTCTGGACATCCCCTACAAAGACAAGGACGACATCGTGTGGAGAGGTCAGCTGTCGGCTGACTACCTGAGCTCAAGCCGCTATGTCAGCGGGCGCTTCGGCGACGTTGAGATTACTTTCGAGCTGCGTTGAGAGCCGCGTATGCGGGCCGGCCTCAGGCTTCGCTGAGGGTCATCTCGCACTTGGCGCAGTCGAAACCGAGCGCGAAGCGGCGTCCGTTGTTGGTGAGATAGAGCCTTCCTGCAGGCTTTGCGCCCTGAAGCTTCGGACAGAGCCCCAGCTCGTAGCGTATGCAGTAGCGGCTGCGCATCAGTTCCCCCTCCCTTGCCGCAGCGGGGGCGGGATAGCTCTCCGGCCTGTGTCCCCGGGCGAGGGGTCTCTTGCTGCACGGAAGGGCGTCGAGGTCGGAGGCCGTGAGGCGGCGCATCGAATTGATCGTCGATGCGCTCAGCAGCGGCACGGGGGAGTCGGGCGAGGAGGTCTCGATGCCGCTCACGCTGAAGCTGTAGATCCCGCTCCGCTTGGAGAGCTGCTCGCGCAGCATCGACAGGGCCCGGTCGCGGTTCTCCGCGCTCTCGACATCGGCGCTGAAGCTGGAAGTCAGGCTGCGCCCGTCCTCGCTCTCGGCGTGGATCTCGATGCTGAATCTGCCCCGGATGCGCACCCGCAGCCTGACTTCCAGCTCCCTGTGGCACGCGAGCGAGTCGAGTTCCCGCTCGAAGTCCGCGTTGAGGTTGCGGTAGAGGGTCGCGCCCTCCCGGAGGCCCGGGATGTCCCTGCATTTAATATGCAGTCCCTCGCAGACGTCGCCCCTGAACCCGGTGATGCCGTCGCCGCTCACGAAAGCGAATCCGTCGCCGTTGCGCAGCGAGAGCGAGCCGCACAGGGGCTTGACGCTGACTTCCATAGCGCCCCCGCGGCGGACGATGCGGGCGGCCCTGCCTATCGCCTCGCCCATCGACTTCGGGGTGTCCATCGAGGACCAGCGGCCCCGCTTGCCGTCGATGTAGAGCTCGGTGTAGCCCCGGTTGAAGGTCTTGTCGCTGTCCGGGGTGAAGCCGCCGCGCACCCGTCCGAACGAGGCGCGGCAGTAGAGTCCGGGATGCTCCGCTATCAGCCTGTTGAGGGCGAGGTCGTATTCCCTGACCACATTCTTGACGTAGGAGGCATTTTTGAGCCGGCCCTCTATCTTGAAGGAGCATACTCCGGCTTCCGCCAGCTCGCCGAGCCTGTCCCTGAGCCGGTAGTCCTTGAGGGAGAGCAGAGCCTTGCTCCGGACGAGGACCTTGCCGCTCTCGTCCTCGAGGTCGTAGAGCGAGCGGCAGGCCTGGATACATTCGCCCCGGTCGGCGCTCCGCCCGTCTATCCACTCCGACAGGCGGCACACTCCGCTGTAGCAGACGCAGATGGCTCCGTGGACAAAGAATTCCACCTCGCAGCTTACACTGGAGCAGATTTCGCGCACTTCTGCGAGAGAGAGTTCCCTCTCAAGGATGATGCGCGAGCAGCCCGCAGCTTCAAACTGCGCGGCCCTCCCGGCATCGCGTATCGCGCACTGGGTCGAGGCGTGGAGCGGCACCGTGATGTCCTCCCGGGCGCAGATGCGGGTGTCGCGGATGATGAACGCGTCGGCCCCCGCCTCCTGGGCGAGGAGCATCTGACGGTGAGCTTCCTCCGTCTCTTCGTCGCGGAGTGTAGTGTTGAAGGTGACGAAGACCCTCGCCCCGAAGCGGTGCGCGTAGCTGCACAGCTCCGCTATGTCCTCGACGCTGTTGCCGGCGGCCTTGCGGGCGCCGAAGTCGGGACCTCCGATATATACGGCATCGGCACCGCAGTCGATGGCCGCGATGCCGATGTCTTTATTTCTTGCCGGGGCGAGAAGCTCGAGACTCCGCATTACTTGAGCGCGTTGAGCATCTTCTGGGCCTCCGCGCCGTACTTAGGGTCGTTGACGGCCTTTGCATAGTACTCCTTGGCCTTGGCGTTGTTCTTGGCTCCCTGATAGAGAGTGCCGACGATATAGGCTATCTGGGTGGCGTTCTTGGCATCAGGGGCGAGCTCAAGGTACTTCTCATAGTACTTGAGGGCGTCGCCTGACTTGTTGGCGAGCTGTGAGGCCTGACCTGCAATCTGGTACGCCTGGGCGTTCTCGCCGTATTCGCAGCACTTCATAGCGGCGCTCACCGCCTTGCTGTAGTCCTTGGCCTTGAGGGCGGCGACGGCATCCTTGAGGTGAAGCTTGGAGAGCTGGCTGTTGGCTGTCTTCTCCTGTCCGTTGGCTGCGGCCTGCTCGAACGCGGCCTTGGCCCCTTCGGCATCGCCGGCTCCGTTGAGCGCCATTCCGAGTCTCAATGCGGCCACGCCGTTGGTGGCGTCAGCGTCCACGATCTGCTTGTAGACTGCGGCGGCTTCGGCGTACTTCTTGGCGTTGAGGAGCGCTCCCGCTTTCTGCATCGTGATCTGAGGGATGAGTTCCGCCGCCTGTGCTGCCACGCCGTCGTCGCCGTACTTCGCGGCGGCTTCGATGGCGCTGTTGAGGCCCGCGATGGCTCCGTCATAGTCGGAGGACTTCGCAAGGTCCTTGGCGATAGAGAGATAGATATCAGGAATCACACCCTTGCAGTTGGCGGCAACCTCCGCGCCGTCCTCTCCGAGAGCGGTGGCGAGCTCGTAAGCCTGCTCAAAGGCCTTGAGAGCCCCACTCTTGTCGCCTGCTGAAAGTGCGGCTGCGCCGTTGTTGTAAATCTCGGTAATCTGTGCCAGGTCCTGTGCGCTCAAGGAACATAACGCGATGAGTGCTAATGCGATAGATGCGATGATTTTCTTCATGATGATATTGCTGTTTATTGTCTTTTGATTTGCGCAAACGCAAATGTAACAAAAAATCCGTATTTTTGTATTGTTGGTATAGTTTATTATGAAGAGCCGTTTCAAGATATGCCTTGCGCCGCTCTTCCTGTGTGTAATGATGCAGGCGCAGGCGCTTTCGTCCCTTGGCGTGCCGAAAGAGATATCCCTCGGGAAGCTCCCGAACGGGATAGACTTCTATCTGGTGACCAATTCCGCGGAGAAGGGCTTCGCGGATTTCGCGCTTGTGCGCAAGTCCGCCTACGACGAGCGTCTCGACCGCGCCGCGCTAGACTCGCTGCCGCACTTCGGTACGCGCAAGCCCTACCGCTTCCTCGCCGACAACGGTGCGGCCTACTCTTCAGAGGGATTCATCTCCAACCGCCCCGGGGCCACCCTCTTCTCGTTCCCGGACATCCCGACCCACGACCAGAGCGTCTCCGACAGCACCCTGCTGATGCTGATGGACATAGCCGCCCGCTCCCGTGACCCGCAGGCCATAGTTGTGAGCGGCGACATAAAGCCCGCGCAGATCAAGGAGCGGATGGATCTGCTCTCGATGACAGTGATGCGGCTGCGCCCGGACGACGGCTCCACGGACTACCGCTGGACTCCGCGCGACTCCCTCGTGCTCCGCAGCACCGTCAACTCCACCGCCGACGTAGCCTCCATCCACGCCATATTCAGCACGAAGCGGCTGCCCCGCGAGTTGATGAACACCCTCCAGCCGCTGGTGGCGAGGGCCTACGCCGACATCCTCGGCAACATTGTCTGCCGCAGGGTCGAAAAGGCCTTCCGCAGCGAGGACATCCCGCTCGCCGACATCCGTTTTCGCTATCAGGACAGCTCCGAGAGCGCGGGCGACGAGAGATACTCATTCTCCCTCTTCACCTCCTCGGGCCGTATCGCCGACGCCACCTCGCAGTTCGCCTCCGTGCTCTCCTCGCTCGACAAGGGCGGGGCCGGACAGGCGGAGTATCAGGATGCCAAGGCCAAGCTGATATCGGAGTCCAAGCGCGAGGCCGGGGGCAGGCTGGTGTCCAACAGCGAATATATGAAGCGCTGCATCTCCTCCTACCTCTACGGAGCTTCGCTCGCGCCCGCGACTTCCGCTGGCAGCGTGATGGCCGCCCGAAGCCTGCCGCCGGAGCTGGATCTGGAGCTTTTCAACAACTACGTCGGGGCGCTGCTCGACTCGGCCCGCAACCTCACTCTCCGCTACGACACCCCCGACATCGGGGTCGACAGGGAGACGATGCGCGGCTGCTTCAACCGGGCCTGGGCATCCGCCAAGGCAGACGAGTCGGCATATAAGGCTGACTTCGGCGACACATTGAGCCTCTACGAGCCGCATAAGAAAGTAAAGCTCCGCAGCGAGACGACCGAGCCGATCTCCGGAGGGAAGTTGTGGACATTCTCCAACGGGGTTCGCGTGCTCTATAAGAAGACAGCCGTCAAAGGGGAGTTCCAGTACGCACTGATGCTCCGGGGGGGAGTGGCGGCGGTGCCGTCCCTACGCAGCGGCGAGAGCGCGTTCGTGGGGGATATGCTTGCCCTGAGCGATGTGGCGGGGCTGAGCGGCAGGGATTTCCGGGCGATGCTCGGGGCCAACGGCATCACGATGAGCGAGCGGGCGGGCATATCCGACCTGCGCATCAGCGGCATAGCGCCGAAGTCCAAGCTGGGTCTGCTTATGCGCTCCCTGCTGTCCATCGCCGACAAGCGCACGCCAAACAGGTCTGACTTCGAATACTACAGGCGGGGAGAAGCCCTGAGGATAGATATGGAGGCGCTCTCCCCGAGAGATGTCAACTCTCTGATGGACAGTATTATGCGTCCGAACTACTTCTACACCGAGCGCAAATACCTCTCCGCCCTCGGCGACGACCTCCCCGAGCGCGCCGAGCAGTATTTCGAGTCCCTCTTCTCAAAGGTCAACGACGGTCTGCTCGTGCTGACGGGCGACCTCGACGAGGAGAGCCTCAAAAAGGAGCTGTGCCGCACTCTGGTGGGCTTCCGCGCGCAGAAGAAGTTCGCGCAGCGGCCGAGCGTCAGCAGCCGGCTCGCTTCCGGCTCCGTGACCTATATAGTGGAGTCCGGCCCGGGACTGGTGGGCGGCGGCGAGATCGGGGTCAATGTCGGGATGTCGGCCGCGGTGCCGTACAATATGGAGAACTATATGTCCTTCAAGCTGGCTTCCGCAGTGCTCCGCAAGGAGCTGACCCGCGCCCTCGCCGACTGCGGGGCGAGCATCGAGCTGAGCGAGAAAGTGGAGGTCTTCCCGACGGAGAGAATGTCGCTCTATATCAACTGCCATCCGTGCCGCAGCAGCGGTCTGCCGCTCTCCGTGCAGCCGAGCGACCCGCTCAAGATGCTTGACGCGATACGCCCCGTGCTCGCGTCGATAGGAGAGATCGAGGTCTCCTCCGCCGACCTCAAGGCCTACAAGGCGGAGCTGCTCAACCGCTACTCGGAGTCGCTCCAGGACCCGAGGGAGTTGACGGACAAGGTGCTGACGCGCTTCAGCGAGGGCAAGGACCTCGTCAGCGGCTATAAGGATGCCGTCAACGCAGTCTCAGCCGACAGCATACGCAGGATACTCTCCCTGCTCCGCGCCGGGGCCGATGTGGAATATGTGATAATCTGATGGGGAAGGGAAGATTCGGCACGATCATCCAGATAGGCGACATCCTCGTCTCGGAGGATGTGGTGGAGGAATACTTCGCCTGCGACTATGCCAAATGCCGGGGGGCGTGCTGCATCGTAGGCGACAGCGGGGCCCCGATGGAAGAGGAGGAGACCGTCGGCATCGAGCGGGACTATCCCGCGTTCAAAGAGCTTATGCGCCCGCAGGGGCGGGAGGCGGCGGAGTCCAAGGGTTTCTTCGAGATCGACCGCGACGGGGACATTGTCACCCCGCTCGTGGAGGGCTCCTGCGAGTGCGCCTACTGCCACTTCGGCCCGGAGGGGGAGTGCCTCTGCTCCATCGAGATGCGCGGCCTGCGCAAGCCCGTGTCCTGCTCGCTCTACCCTATACGGGTGACCAGGCTCACCGGCGGCGGACTTGCCCTCAACCTGCACCGCTGGGAGATCTGCGCCGATGCCTTCGAGAAGGGGCGCAGAGAACGCATCAGAGTCTATCAGTTCCTGAAGAAGCCGCTTTCAGAGCGCTTCGGCGGGGAGTTCTACGAGGCTCTCGACGCTGCGGCTAAGCATCTTCTCCACGGCTAGCGGCCTCGACTCCGGAGACGAGTCTCACCATATCCTTCGTGAGACCCTCCATCTCCAGCCCCGCGAGCGTGCGCGTGACGGTGATGCGGTCCTCCCACATCTTCAGTATCCTGCTGAATGGGGAGCGCTTGACATAGCTCCGCACCCCGTCAGCGTCTTTCTCCAGTCTGTAGCCGTGCAGCTCCATCACATTGTCGAGCGCGGCGTCGGCCTCCTCCGGTGTGCCGAAGAAGTGCGCGGTGCGCCTGGAGAAGCCGAATCGCGGATAGATCGCCGCGAAGACGGCCATTATCAGCGCAATCTGCCAGAGCGAGTCGTAGCCGTGGACGAAGACCTTGGATATATCCTTCTCCACGAAGCCCGCCAGCATCATCACCGCGATGATGAGCGCGAGGATGACCATCAGATACACGAAGTATTTGAGCGCCCGTACAATGTATTTCATACCGATTAGAAGCTATATCCCAGACCTATGGCGATAGTGCCCGAGAGGGCTTCGGAAGCGAGGAGATAGGCTGCGTTGAGCTGCACTCCCGCAAACTTCACCCCGAGGCCGACCGAAGCGAATGACGGCAGAGGCGCCTTGTCGCAGCCGTAGTGGTAGCCGGCGCGGACGAAGAGCATATCCCTGAACGAATACTGCGCCCCGAGCGCGGCGCTGACTCCGCCGCTGAAGTAGTAGTCCGCATCGGCGTCGAGTTTCACCCCGTGCGCGTCCGCGAAGTCCGCGGACCAGTCAAGTCCCAGCGCGGCGGAGGCCGGAAGAGAGTAGGAGTTGCCGTCCGCTCCCTTGACGGAAGTGCCGAGAGAAGACACTCCCGCGCTGATATTGAGCGACTTGAGGCGGTAGCTGATGAAAGCGTCGCCGCTTATGGCGGAGTAGGCCGCGTCCTTGTCGAGCTTCTGCGAAGCGTAGCGCACATTGACTCCGAGCGCGAGACCGCCCGTAATCCTGACCCCGAAGCCGCCGCCGACCAGAATGTCATTCGGGGTGAAAGTCCCGCTCGACTTGCCGCTCGCGTCCGTCCTGGTGTAGGCCTTTCCGTACTGGTAGGCGGCTCCTATCGCGAGGCCGCAGCGGCTGCCGAGCCTGAACGCCGAGCCGAAGTTGAAGTTGTTGCCCGCAGCGGTCTGAGGGGCCCAGCTCTGCCAGCCCAGCCCGATGTCGGTGCGGGTCTCGGAGAGCGGGATGACGGAAGCGTTGCGGAAAGCCGCGTATGCCGTCCCGGAGGTCGAAGCCGTCCCGGCAAATCCCATCCCGGCGGAGACCGGGTCGCGCACTATGCGCACAAACGACATCGCATCGCTCTGGGCGTAGGCCGCAGAGACCGAGAGCGCAAAGCAGAGCGCCAGCGCAGACATATATCTGGTATTCATCATTTCTTCACTATGTGTTGCGTATATTCCTTGCCTCCGACCGTGACCTTGACGGTATAGCGTCCCGGAGCCTGGGCGCTCATATCGATCTCCGCAGGGTCGAGGATGCTCACCTCGGAGCTGCCTTCATAGACCTTGCGTCCCGTCTCGGACAATATGACTATATTGGTCTGCGCCGCCGCTCCGGTGCCCACCTTGAGGATGTCCGTCACCGGATTAGGGTAGGCGGTGACAGGCTTGTCCGGGTCAGGTATCGCCACGCGGAACCCCAGCTCGCAGTACTTCTCCTTGGCGTCCAGAGCCCGGACGGACACCGAAGTGACCCCGTAGCCGAGGGCCGTGCCGTTGAGGATGCCGTCCTTCGGGTTGATGTGCAGGATGGAGACGTCCTGTATCGTAATCTTGTATTTGAGCGTCTCGCCGTCCGGGTCCTCGACATATTTGCTCATATCGAGGGAGAACTTGCTGCCCGGGGCGTCGAGGATCATATCGTCGATGCTATTGACAATCACTGGTGGATGATTCTCAAGTATCTCGAACTCAACCGCATAGTCTGTCGTGTCCCAGTTGTCGGAGGCGAGGATATGGGCGGTGTAGGTTCCCGGTTCGCCGAGGTAGCCGGTAATCTTGAGTTCATACAGCCCGCTGACGGCGTTCTTGGCGAACGCGTCGGCCCCGTCAGTGCCGGCGGTGTACTTGACGCTGACGGAGTGACCGTCCGGGTCGCTGATGCTGAACGGAATCGTCAGCTCCTCGTGCGAACGGATGCGGTAGTCGCCGTCGTAGTCCGTGGAGACGACGGGCGGGTTGTTCTTATCCGTCCTGACCGTCTTGATTTCGGAGAGGTCGGAGTAGTTGCTGCTGTAGTCGTAGCCCGCGATGGCCACATAGTAGGTCTCGTTGAAGTTGAGCCCTTCGATGGTGGCAGAAATCCCGTCGCCCACGGCCCTCTCGCCGGTCTTCACGTCGACGCTGTGCATCCCGTCGGGCAGCTTCTTGCAGTTGAGGCCGCTGAAGAGCGACTTGTCCTGAGCGGCGAGGGCGAGGTAGCCGTAAGCCTTGCCGTCGTCCTCGTCGCGGGTGACCGTCCAGCTCAGGCTTATCCTGTTGGCGGACACCGCGGAGCTGTAGTCTTTCACCGGGTCAGGGGCCGTCGAGCCGCCGTAGGTGAAAGAGCCGAGCGCGTCCATCAGCGGCCCTATCTGCGCGTTGTCAGAGAGCGCGTCGGTCCTGGCTCCGCCGATCAGTCTCTCGATGAGCATATCGTTGGTGAATCCCTTGCCGCCGAAGTGCGACACCAGAAGCGCCGCGACTCCCGACACGTGAGGGCAGGCCATCGAGGTCCCCTGCATAAAGGCGTACTGGTTGTCCGGTACGGTACTGAGTATCGTACCATAATTGCCAGTGCCGTAGTTGGCGTCTCCGCCCGGCGCGGCGATATCCACCCAGTCCCCATAGTTGGAATAATATGCCCTGCCGTAGTTCGGCCCGATCGAGCCGACGGCCACAATCGGCGCGTAGTTGGCGGGTGCGCCGTTCTCTATGGCATCGTTGCCTGCGGCGAAAACCACCACGCCTCCCTTCATCGGAGATGACGGGAGCTGGTTGCCGGAGTTGTCGCAGCCTGCGTATTTGATGAAATAGTCCACTGCAGCCTTGTCGGCGGCATTTATATCGGCGTTGAGCGCATTGATGAGCTCCTGCCCCGTCAGTTTGCCGTCGCCGTCGTCATCGAAGGAGTATCCCCAGCTGTTCTGGGAGATCACCGCGCCGTTGTCCGCTCCCCACTTGATTGCCTGGGCAGTGTCGCCGCTACGGCTCTTGCCCTGTGAGTCCGTCTCAAAGACCTGGCAGGAGAGCAGTCCCGCGCCCTTGATCCCACCTGCCGCGTCGCCGCCGGCTATACCGTTGACTCCTATGCCGTTGTTGTTGACCGCCGCGATGGTGCCGGCCACGTGCGTGCCGTGGCTGTGTGCCGTCACGATGCCTCCGGAGACGAAGTTGCGCCCTCCGACGTAGGAGTCCGCGAGGTCTTCGTGTCCGGCATCTATACCCCCGTCGACCACGGCCACCACTACGCCGCGGTCACCGGTGGTGTACTGCTTCCATACCGGGATCACATTGATGTCCGCGCCTTTGCTGTGGTGGGACGAGAGGGTGCCGTCGTTGTGGAAGTCCCACTGATATTTGGAGTAAGGGTCGTTGAAGTAGCCGCAGATGCGGATGTTGCGCACCGGCTCGGCAATTTCGACTCCCGGGATGTCCTCTATCTCGCGCGCCGCCTTGGTGACGGCGGTCCGCTCGTCGTAAGTCACCTTATACCAGCGGTGCAGCCCCTCGGCCCTCGTGCGCGGCTCAAACTCCCCGGCATACGGGAACACGCGTTCGAGGGAGACAATCCCCAGACTCCCGTAGAGTCCGGACAGCTCCGGAGAGGAAGCCTTGGTCACGACCCCGCCTGCGGCGAGGTCACGCTCGATCATTTCAGTGAGGTCTTCGCCGAAGAGGACATTGACGACCCCCTGCCTGTAGGCACTTTCCTCCGGGAGTGCGGAGACTTCCGGGGTGGCCGGCTCTTCCGTCATCGGGATTCTCTCTGTGCAGGATGAGAGCCCGGTCAGCAGCAGGGCCGACGCTGCTGCGGCAAGTATAAGATTCCGTTTCATAATACCTTTGTCAAGGATGCAAATATAACGATTTTATTTATCTGCAAGGAAGTCCACGAGAGCGATGAGCGACTCGGGCCTGCGCCATTTGATTTTGTGCGACTTGAGGAATGCCTTGAGCTCCGCCTTGTCCACTCCCGGGAGCGCCTCGACGTCCCGCTTTCCTGCGAACACGATATTCCCGTCATAGAAGAGATAGTATCTGGTGATGAGCGGCAGCGACTTGCCCTCGTTCTTGCCGGCTTTCAGCTCCATATGGTTCATATTGGTCCTCGTGCCGCCTATGCCTTCCAGGGAGCTGAGCGCGGTCGTGGCGTTGGAGCTGGACGAAGAGCCGTAGGCTCCGCCGGTCTCGTTGAGCTTCGCGAGGTCGATCTCCACGCCCTCGGCGACAACACCCCTGTCGGACTTGGCGAGCACCTTCATCATCCGTCCGGCGGCGTTGACATAGACGTCCTGCCCTATCTGCACGGAGCTCACGTCCACGGAGGACGCCTGCTTGACCAGTTCCCCCTCGATGAAGTGTACGCTGCAGTCGCTCAGGCAGATATTGTACTTGCCGTCCACCAGTTTGCCGGTGTTCATCAGCAGCCTGCCGTCCTCGAAGTCCTCATAGGCGTAGGGCCAGGTGGTGGTGGGTTCGAAACTTTGTGCCGCAGCGCCGAGGCCCGCAAGGCAGGCGGCGAGGGCGGCGGCAATCGCTTTGATGGATAGTCTCATAATCGACATAAACAATAAGTGACGTGGAAAAAATAACCTGCCTCATCTTGTATGATCTTTTTGGTCTATATTATTTTTATCATCAGTCG
>CAVILJ010000017.1:0-34791 GCA_963643555.1 Acetatifactor sp. | reverse complement strand
GAACCGCCACTTGAGCCGGAAGCCGAAGCAGAACCGGCATCAATCCCGGAAGCCGAACCCGGCCCGAAGCTCCGCTGCCGCGTGCGCTGGTGGATACCTCTGCTCGTGCTGCTGGTGGTCGCCGCCGTCGCCCTGCTAGCCTTCATCATCATAGCCCAGGTGGCCCCGGACATCGTAGACTCGTTCCTCTACACTCCGGAAGAACTCAGAATAATCAATTACTGATGACCGACCTGATATATCCCGCCAAGACTGCGCCTCTTGTGCGCGGCAGCCTCAGGGCGTCGGCCTGCGAAATGCTTCCCATCGTGGACGGGCACGGCAACGTCACCGCACAGGCCTCCCGCGAATACTGCCACGGGGGTTCCCGCCTGCTTCATCCGGTGGTGCATCTGCATATCATCAGCCGCGACGCCCGCATCTACCTCCAGCAGCGCAGCGCGACCAAGCCCCTCCTGCCGCTCCGCTGGGACACGGCGGTCGGCGGACATATCACCTACGGCGAATATGTGCTCGAAGCCCTCTACCGCGAAGCCTCCGAGGAGTTGGGACTCACGGACTTCAATCCCTGCTTCCTGACCTCATATATCTATGAGTCGCCGACCGAGCGGGAGCTTGTCAACGTCTTCGCCGCAGTAGGGGAGTACAGTCTCAAGCCGGATGGGGACGAAGTGGCTGACGGGCGCTACTGGTCTCAGGATGAGATAGCCGCCACCGTCGGCAAGGGAGTCTTCACTCCGAACTTCGAGTCGGAATACAGCGGGATAAGCAAATCAATCCAGTCGCTTCTGTGATGCGGGAACTTGACAAATTCATAGGCGATCAGCTGTCCGTGTGGCCGCTGGCATCCGCCAACTTCCGTGCACTCAAATCCGTCGAAACCCGCGAAATCGAGGTCGGCGGTCTCCTCTGCCGCGTGCAGTACAACCCCCGGAGGGTGATATCCTCCACTGCCGACACCTCCCCTGAGGCCATCGCCGCGAGGAAGTGCTTCCTCTGCGCTGAAAACCGTCCCCCGGAGCAGTTCCACATCAAGTTTGAGGGGCGCAAGGGGAGACTCTACAATGTCCAGGTCAACCCGTACCCTATCTTCCCGGGGCATCTTGTGATAGTCCGGGACCGGCATCTCCCGCAGGCGATATGGCACCATTTCCCGGATATGCTCGACTTCGCCGTCAAATATCCGGACTATATGGTGTTCTACAACGGCCCGGGCAGCGGCGCTTCCGCACCGGACCATCTCCACTTCCAGGCGGTCCCCCGGCACAACCTGCCGCTTGAGGAGGCGGTGGATATGTTCCTTGACTCTCCGGGAGAGCCGCTCGCGTCGGTCAAGGACGCCACGCTCTACCGCTATCCGGGCTATACCGAGGGCGTGTTCGCCCTCAAGGCCACGACCTCCAAGTCGCTCGCCAAGCTCTTCTACCGCCTGCTTGACTGCACCGACCGTCCCGAGGGGGAGATCGAGCCGAAGTTCAACCTCTTCGCCTATTACAAGGGCGGGGAATACCGCACCTTCGTCACGATGCGCGCCGCCAAGCGCTCGCACCACTTCAGCTCGACCGGAGCTGACCACCTGACCATCAGTCCGGGCGCGGCCGATATGGCGGGAGTGTTCGTGGCCCCGTTCCGCGAGGACTTCGACAAGGTGAGCGCGGAGCAGCTCGGCGAGATGCTCTCCGAAGTCAGCATCTCCCGCCACGAGAGGGAGATGATCGAGTGGCGTCTGACCCGCACCCAGCCCAAGATTTCAGTGGGGATACTCTCCGCCGGGGAGATCACTTTCGAGATCATCTCCGACGGGGCTGGTCCGCAGAAGGTGAGCTGCCGGGACGGGCGCATAGTCTACAACGGGATGATCTACGACGAGCTCTATTTCGACTCCATCACCCGTTCCACGCTCTTCGCCGAGGCCTCGTTCATCCTCTACGACGTGGTGATAGGGATAGATTTCCACTGGCAGCAGAAGCGCACGCTGAAGTTTGCCGGAGGCTTGAAGTTCATCGTGGAGGGCGACAGGATCACTGCCGTCAACTGCGTAGGGATGGAGAATTATCTCCTCAGCGTCATCTCCTCCGAGATGAAGTCCTCCGCTTCTCCGGAACTCCTCAAGGCGCACGCCGTCATCTCCCGCAGCTGGCTCTGCGCGAGGGTCAGGGAGCGCAGGGAAGGCTCTCCCGAGGCCCCGCACCGCCTTTTCGACGTCTGCGCCGACGACCATTGCCAGCGCTACCAGGGCCTCACGATGGCCGTTGGCGACAATGTGCGGCGGGCCATAGACGAGACCTGGGGACAGGTCCTCAAATACGGCGGCGAACTCTGCGACACCCGCTACTCCAAGTGCTGCGGCGGGCGCACGGAGCTCTACAGCACCTGCTGGGAAGACCGGGACTACCCTTATCTGCGGAGCGTGGAGGACCGCTTCTGCGACTGCGAGAAGTCCGAAATCCTCTCGCAGGTGCTCAACGACTACGATATGCAGACTCCCGACTTCCACGACTGGACGGTGCGCTATACCCGCGCTGAACTCTCCGCCCTGGTGCGCGGCAGGACAGGCAGGGATTTCGGCGAGATAGTCTCGCTCGAACCTCTTGAGAGAGGCCCGTCCGGGCGCATCAAATACCTGAGGATCAACGGGACGAAGCACTCTGAAGTCATAGGCAAGGAGCTCGCCATACGCCGTGCGCTGAGCCTCTCCCACCTGAAGAGCTCCGCCTTCGAAGTGAGCGTGGAGGGGGATGTGTTCACCCTCCGGGGGCGCGGATGGGGGCACGGGGTCGGCCTCTGCCAGATAGGGGCAGCGGTGATGGCCTCCGAGGGCTACGGCTACAGACAGATACTTTCGCACTACTATGCCGGAGCGGAAGTCGAATAGCCCCTGGGCCTGGGTGCCCACGCTCTATTTTGCGGAGGGGATACCGTACTTCGTCGTGAACGTCATCTCCGTCACGATGTTCAAGCGCCTCGGGATGTCCAACGGCGACCTTGCGATGTACACCTCGCTGCTCTATCTCCCCTGGGTGATCAAGCCGCTATGGAGTCCCTTCGTGGATGTCATACGCACCAAGCGCTGGTGGATACTCGCTATGCAGCTGCTGGTCACGGCGGGCTTCGCCGCACTCTCGCTCTCGGTCAGCCCCGACGCGTTCGGGCTCTCGATAGTCTGCTTCTACATAGTCGCTTTCGCCTCCGCCACCCACGACATCGCGGCTGACGGATACTATATGATCGCCCTCGACCGGCGGCGGCAGTCGCTATTCGTCGGCATCCGGAGCACCTTCTACCGCATCGCTTCCGTCTTCGGACAGGGGATAATAGTGGTGATGGCGGGAGTGCTCGAGGAGCGGCTCGGCGACATCCCGCGCGCCTGGAGCGTCACTCTCGGAGCGTCATCGCTGGTTTTCGCGGCCCTCGCGCTCTGGCATCTTTTCGCTCTGCCGCGAGTCGAGCAGCGCCGCAGCCCGGACTCCGGGGCCGGAGCCCGGAGGGTGTTCAGGGACTTCGCCCGCGCCTGGACGAGCTTCTTCCGCAAGGACGGAGTGTGGCTTGCCATAGTGTTTATGCTGCTCTACCGACTTCCGGAGGCGTTCTCCGTCAAGATGCTCACCCCGTTCCTGCTGGATGCTCCCGCAGACGGGGGGCTGGGCCTCACCACCGCCCAGTCGGGGCTGGTCTATGGCACGGTGGGGGTAATCGCGCTTACGCTCGGAGGTATTCTCGGAGGCTTTTACGCGGCGCGTTTCGGACTCCGGCGCTCCCTCTGGCCTATGTCCCTCGCCCTCGCACTGCCGTGCGCGGTCTACCTCTATATGGCCGCCGCACAGCCCTCGGAGCTTTGGGTCGTCTATTTCTGCGTCGCCTTCGACCAGTTCGGCTACGGTTTCGGCTTCACCGCCTACACCCTCTATATGATGCATTTCTCCGAAGGGGAGTTCAAGACCTCGCACTATGCCATCTGCACGGCGTTTATGGCCCTCTCGATGATGCTGCCGGGGCTCTTCGCCGGCTGGATGCAGGAGGCGGTCGGCTACACTGGATTCTTTATAATCGTAATGATATGTTGTCTCGCCACAGTATTCGTCACATTGCTTGCGCGGCGGCGCTGCTGATGATTGCCGCAAGCGCTTCCGCCAGAGTCAAACCCGGCATCGAGGTGCTCCGCGACCGTGGATTCCCGGGCCTCGCCGGGATGCGGGTCGGCCTCGTCACCAACCCTTCCGGAGTCGACGGCGATCTGCGTTCCACCATCGATATACTCTATGATGCGCCGGAGGTCAAGCTTGTGGCGCTTTTCGCGCCGGAACACGGCGTGAGGGGGGACGTCTATGCCGGGGGCAAGGTGGAGTCGGGAGTTGACGGGCGCACCGGGCTGCCTGTCCACTCGCTCTACGGGGCTACCCGCGAGCCGACCCCCGAGATGCTCAAGGGGCTGGACATCGTCATCTATGATATCCAGGACGTGGGCAGCCGCTCCTACACCTTCATCTCCACCCTCGGGCTGGTGATGCGCGCCTGCGCCGAGGCGGACATCCCGGTGATGGTGCTCGACCGTCCAAACCCGCTCGGCGGGCTGAAGGTGGAGGGCCCGCTGGTGGAGAGCGGATACCATTCGTTCGTAAGCCAATACCGCATACCGTACATCTATGGGCTGACGGTCGGCGAGCTGGCTATGCTCATCAACGGGGAGGGGCTCAACTGCGGGCAGAACGGCAAGGCGGAGCCGGCCCGGTGCAGCCTGATAGTGGTGCCGATGGAGGGCTGGAGCAGGGATATGCTCTTCAACGATACCGGCCTGCCTTGGGTGCTCCCGTCCCCGAACATTCCGTATCCGGAGAGCGCGATATGCTATCCGTCCGCCGGGCTGGTGGGGGAGATGTACAACTACCTCAACATAGGCATAGGCTACACGCTGCCGTTCGCGACCTTCGCGGAAGAGTGGATCGATGCCGACAGACTAAAGGAAACCCTTGACAGTTACGGAGCGCCGGGAGTAGCGTGGCGCACGGTGCACTATAAGCCTATCTCCGGCAGGCTGTCCGGCAGACTAATCCACGGGGTGCAGTACTACTATACCGACTACGCCGCCGCCACCGTCACCCTGACGCAGTTCTACGTGATGCAGGCAGTGTGGGAACTCTACGGCAAAAACCCGTTCACGATATCCCCGGAGCGGATTCCGACCTTCAACAAGGTGTGCGGGACCGACTATGTGAGCAACACTTTCGGACGGACGATGAGGGTGACCGACATAGAGGGGTTCTGGTCCGCCGGAGTTGAGGGATTCAGGAAGCTGTCCGCGAAATACTATCTATACTGAAATCAGTCTGAATGTCGCACGGAGCGCGTCCGGGGCGCCGGAGGAGAGCAGTTCGACACCGGGATCGGGGTCTTCGGTCGGGATGCCCCGCTCCAGGAGGACTTCCTCCAGCCGCCTGGCGACAGCCGGCGCAGGGTCGATGAAGAGGACATCCGCTCCTGCGACTCTCTGCAAAATGTCGAGCAGGAAGGGATAGTGCGTGCAGCCCAGCACGACGGTGTCAGCGCCCTCCGCAAGCAGCGGCCTGAGACTCCGGGCGACCACCTCCTCGGCGTGCGGCCCGCTCAGCTCCCCGCTCTCGACCAGCTCCACGAAGCCCCGGCCCACCCTCTCGACTATCCTGACGTGGTCTTCGAAGCGGCCCTTGGTGCTGAGGTACTTGGGCGCTTTGAGCGTCCCCGCCGTGGCGAGCACCCCCACCACTCCGCTCCGCGTGAGGCGCGACGCCGGCTTTACCGCCGGTTCCATCCCTATGAAGGGTATGCCGTATTCGGAACGGAGCGTCTGGACGGCGGCGGCGGTGGCGGTGTTGCAGGCCAGCACCATAGCTTCGGCGCCTCTGGAGAGCATCTCCTCCGTGATGCTGCGGCAGCGTCCCCGGATGAACTCGGGACTCTTCTCCCCGTAGGGGCAGTTGGCGTTGTCGGCGTAATATACATATCTCCCGCCCGGGAGGAGACGCAGTATCTCCTTCAGGACGGACAGACCTCCGACTCCGGAGTCCATTATGCCTATTTTCGCCATAGAGCAAAGTTACAAAAAAAACACTAAATTTGTGAGATTATGATAACACAGGAGCAGATCAAGGACCTGCAGGCCCGCGTGGATACGCTCGGGCGCTGTATCGGCATAGAGTCGAAGCGCGTCGAACTCAAGGAGAAGGAGCTTCAGAGCCAGGCGCCTGACTTCTGGAACGACCCCAAAAAGGCGGAGGCTTTCCTCAAGGGCGTCAGCGGTGTCAAGTCCTGGGTGACGGCCTTCGACGCGGCGCACTCCGCCGTGGAGGACCTCGACGTGCTGCTGGAGCTTGACCCGGAGAGTCCGGAGACCGACTGCGCGTTCGCGCACGCCCGGAGTCTCGTGGAAGAGCTGGAGATGCGCAATATGCTCGGGGCGGAGGGGGATTCGCTGGGAGCGGTGCTGACCATCAACTCCGGCGCGGGCGGCACCGAGGCCAACGACTGGAGCGCGATGCTGATGCGGATGTATATGCGCTGGGGCGAGCGCAACGGCTACAAGATGACGGTCACCGAGCTGCTTGAGGGCGACGAGGCCGGCATCAAGTCAGCCACCGTGCAGTTCGAGGGCGACTACGCCTACGGCTACCTCAAGGCCGAGTCCGGGGTGCACCGTCTCGTGAGGCTCTCCCCGTTCAACTCGCAGGGCAAGCGCCAGACCACGTTCAGCTCCGTATTCGTCTATCCGCTGGTGGACGACAGCATCAACATAGAGATCAACCCTTCGGACATAGAGTGGGACACTTTCCGCTCCGGCGGCCACGGCGGGCAGAATGTCAACAAGGTCGAGACCGGAGTGCGCGTGCGTCACCTTCCGACCGGCATCACGGTCGAGAACACGGAGACCCGCAGCCAGCAGGACAACCGCCAGAACGCCCTCCGCATCCTCAAGTCCCGCCTCTACGACATCGAGCTCAAGAAGCGTCAGGAGAAGCAGGCGGAGCTCGAAGGGCAGAAGAAGAAGATAGAGTGGGGTTCGCAGATACGCTCCTATGTGCTCCATCCCTATAAGATGGTCAAGGACCTGCGCACCGGCTACGAGACCGCCGACACGCAGGGCGTGCTGGACGGCGACCTCAACGGCTTTATGAAATTATTTTTAATGCAGAACTAGAATATGACAGAGTTTAAGTATGCTCCGATGTTTCAGCTTGGGGAAGACAAGACTGAATATTACCGTATACCGGGTTCGGAAAAGTATGTGGGCGTCTCCGAATTCGAGGGTCACAAGGTGCTCAAAGTCAGCAGGGAAGCCCTGACGCTGCTGTCCAGGACGGCTTTCCGTGACGTGAGCTTTATGCTCCGCCGCTCCCACAACGCCCAGGTGGCGAAGATTCTCTCCGACCCGGAGGCCTCCGCCAACGACAAGTATGTGGCGTTGACATTCCTGCACAATGCCGAGATCGCCTGCAAGGGCAAGCTTCCGCTCTGTCAGGACACCGGCACCGCCATCATCCACGGCGAGAAGGGCCAGCAGGTGTGGACCGGCTTCTGCGACGAGGAGGCGCTGAGCCTGGGAGTCTACAGGACCTACACCGAGGAGAACCTGCGCTATTCGCAGAACGCCCCGCTGGATATGTACAACGAGGTCAACACGAAGTGCAACCTCCCGGCACAGATAGACATCGAGGCCTGCGAGGGCGACGAGTATCGCTTCCTCTGCGTCACCAAGGGCGGCGGCTCGGCCAACAAGACCTACCTCTATCAGGAGACCAAGGCGCGCATCCAGAACCCGGGCACGCTCGTCCCGTTCCTTGTGGAGAAGATGAAGACTCTCGGCACGGCGGCCTGCCCGCCTTACCACATCGCGATAGTGGTCGGAGGCACCTCCGCCGAGAAGAACCTCCTCACCGTGAAGCTCGCCTCCACGCATTACTACGACTCTCTTCCTACCTCGGGCGACGAGACCGGAAGGGCTTTCCGCGACCTCGCCCTGGAGCGGCAGCTCCTGGAGGAGACGCACAAGATAGGCCTCGGGGCGCAGTTCGGGGGCAAGTATTTCGCTCACGACATCAGGGTCGTAAGACTCCCGCGCCACGGCGCGAGCTGCCCGGTCGGTCTGGGAGTCAGCTGCTCGGCAGACCGCAACGTCAAGGCCAAGATCAACTCCGACGGAGTCTGGATCGAGAAGCTGGACGACAAGCCGTACGAGCTGATACCGGAGGAGCTCCGCAATGCCGGCGAGGGCGAGGCCGTCAGGATAGACCTCGACCGTCCTATGCCGGAGATACTCGCGCAGCTCACCAAGTACCCGGTCAGCACCCGTCTCAGCCTCAACGGCACC
Source organism: Acetatifactor sp. (assembly GCA_963643555.1). Classification (GTDB taxonomy): domain Bacteria; phylum Bacteroidota; class Bacteroidia; order Bacteroidales; family UBA932; genus Cryptobacteroides. Next base: position 26,453 of record CAVILJ010000017.1, on the reverse strand, counting down.
ATCATCGTGGCGCGTGACATCGCGCACGCCAAGATCAAGGCGCGTCTCGACGCAGGCGAGGGAATGCCTCAGTATTTCAAGGACCATCCGGTCTATTACGCCGGCCCGGCCAAGACTCCGGAGGGTATGCCTTGCGGCTCGATGGGCCCTACCACTGCGGGCAGAATGGACCCGTATGTGGATGAGTTCCAGGACAATGGCGGGTCTATGGTTATGCTTGCCAAGGGCAACCGCAGCAAGGCCGTCACGGACGCCTGCAAGAAGCACGGCGGCTTCTACCTCGGCTCCATAGGAGGCCCGGCGGCGGTGCTCGCGCAGAACAATATCAAGTCCATCGAGTGCGTGGAGTATCCGGAACTCGGGATGGAGGCGGTGTGGAAGATTCGTGTCGAGGACTTCCCTGCATTCATCCTCGTGGATGACAAGGGCAACGATTTCTTCAAGACGCTCGGTCTATGAAGAAAGGGCTTAAAATAGCCCTTATCACTTTAGTCGGCTTGGTCGGCCTGATGGTGGCGGTGTTCGTGGGGCTTCAACTGGCTCTCAACTCGAAGCTCGCGACCGATGCGGTAGACAATCTGGCAAAGGAGTATGTGGACGGGACTCTCGGCTATTCGCGCTTGAGAGTCCGGCTGCTCCGCCGCTTCCCGAGAGTCAGCATAAGTATCGAAGGAGTCTCGCTGACCTATCCCCACACCCGTTTCACCTCTTTCGAGGGGGGAGCGTTCCCTGGAGAGGAGTTTTCCCTCCCGGGGCGGGGGGAGAGCGCCGACACGCTGCTCCGTCTCGACCGTCTCTGCATCAGCGCCAGTCCGCTCAAGTTCCTGCGCGGCGAGATAGTCGTGCAGGAGTTGAGCCTCAAGGGATTAAGCGCCTATGTCCACAACTACGACAGTCTCGCGAGCAATCTTTCCCTCATCAGGGTTCCGGAGACTCCGGACAGCCTGAAGACGGAGGGAGGCCCTCTCAATACGCCGTATATCGACATCGGCAGGATCTCGATTGAGGATGTCGCCCTTGTCTATACCGACGCCCCCTCCGCACTGCGGGCCAGGCTCGCGCTGGACGCGCTCTCGCTCAACGCCCGTCTCAAGTTCACCGGGGACTCCCTTTCGCTCAAGGATGCCGGAATCGGGATGGATTCGCTCCGTCTCTATGCGCTCGGCGCTGCGGACACTCTGGACCTGAAGCTCGGAAGGCTCGGTGTCAGGGAGTCGGGCGCTGCACGGTACGAGCTTGAATTGCAGGCTCTTGCCAAGCTTGCGAGCGCTTCTCTCGGCAGACTCTCACTGCCTCTCGATATCGGGGGAGGGGTGCGCTTCGAGAAGAACACCGACAATATTCAGCTTGGCGCGTCCTCGCTCACGGCTACTCTCGCCGACATCCCTCTGGGAGTGGACGGGGATGCCACAATCTATCCCGACAGCCTCATAATCAAGACCTCGGTGAGTCTCGGCGAGTGTTCGCTGCAGACCCTGCTGCGCGAGTATGTCGACGCGTTCGTCCCGCTTGCGAAGTCACTGGACACCGATGCCCGCCTCACGGCGGATTTCACTGCCGAGGGGGTCTATTCGCGCAGCAGCATTCCGTCCGTCAGCGCCTGCATCAGGATACCCGCCTCGACGAGCAGATATATACCGGAAGCCCTGGATATCAGGCATACCATAGATATTGACGCTGAACTGTCCCCGGACCGGACTCTGGTCGCGGACATACACGAGTTCAAGCTCTCCGTCCCGGGTCTGGACATAGACTTCGACGGCAGGGGGGATGACCTTCTGGGCAGAGACCCTATCTTCACTCTTTCTGCCGACGCGAGGGCCAATGTCGAGAAGCTTCTCGCCATCCTGCCTGTCGACTCGCTGGGCATAGAGCACGCGGAGGGGGACTTCCGGCTGGTGCTGGACGGCCACGCGCGCAGGTCGGAGCTTCAGGATTTCCGCTTTCAGGAAGCGAAGATAAGGGGTGCTCTGACGAGCAGTCACCTCCATCTCAAGATGCCCGCCGACACTCTGGAGGCCTGCCTCTACAACACCGCCCTCGATCTGCACTCCGGACCGCTTGGCCTTGCCGTGAGCGTGGGCTTCGACAGCGTCTATTTCTACAAGGGGGCTGACCTCACCGCGAGGGTGCGCAACATCCGCAACGAGGCCAGCATCACCAAGGTCGCCGAGGCGGGGGAGATGCTTCCGAGGATGGAGGTGAGCACCGACAGCGAACGCGCGTTCCTGCGTCTGGGGACTTCGAGGCTCGCCTCCAGCGGGATGAACATCAGGGCCGCCGTGCAGAAAAAGACCTCCGGCGCCGAACACCGCAGCCGCTATGTGTCCCGCATCAAGGACAAGGCGTTCGAGGACGCCGACCTGGACTTCTCGCTGGATTCCAGCTTTGTCAGGTATCTCAGGGAGTGGAGCGCGAGCGGACACATAAAGGCGGACTCGGGCTTCTTCGCCTCGCCGTCGCTCCCGCTGCGTACGCGTCTGACGGCGCTGCACGCCGACTTCGACGACGACAAGATACAGATTGACACCATCGGCATCAGCTGCGGCACGTCCGATGTCAGCCTTGCCGGTACCGTATCCGGTGTGAAGAATGCGCTGATAGCCAAGGATTTGATATCTGCCAATCTGGACCTCAGATCCCGCCGCATCAACGCCAACGAGATACTTGCGGCCTTTCTGGTCGGCAGGGAGAAGAGTTCGGATTCCGCAGCCGACATAGCGCCGCAGGACGAGATTGACGAGAGCTTCGTCACGGACACCCTCACCGATGCGCGGGTGGACATACACGAACTGCCGATATTCGTGCTGCCGGCCAATATCGACGCCACGATAAAGCTGGAGGCCGAGCGGGTGGACTATTCCGACCCGAAGATAGGGCCGTTCTATTCCGGCATCCGGGTCAAGGACAGGACGGCGCAGCTCACCGGCACCTATATCACTACCGAGCTGGGGCGCATCTATATGGACGCCTTCTACTCGACCAAGTCCCGCAATGACATCTCCGCCGGAGCCAATCTCAACCTGACCCAGATGGCCGCCAAGGAGATCATCCAGCTCTTCCCGGCGGTGGACAGCCTTATGCCGGTGCTCAAGGCGTTCGAGGGCAAGCTCAGCTGCGAAGTCAGCGCCACCACCAAGATAGACACCACGCGCAGGGTCATCCTGCCTACTTTCGACGGGCTTGTCCGGGTCACGGGCAAGGGTCTCAAGGTGCTCAACGACGGGCAGTTCGGCAAGGTTGCCAATCTCCTGCTGTTCAAGAAGAAAGAGGTGCTGGAAGTGGACAATCTCCACATTGACGCGCTGGTGCACGACAGCAGGATAGAGGTGTTCCCGTTCGTGCTGGGAGCCGGCAAGTACCGTCTGGCGCTGCGGGGTACGCAGGGATTCGACAACAGTATGTTCTACCACCTCTCGGTGCTGAAGGCCCCGTTCCCGGTACTGTTCGGGATCAATGTCTACGGCACCGAAGGCGTCAGGCACGTCCAGGTGGGCAAGGTGCGCTACCGCGAGGGTTCAGTCCCTTCCTATACCGCGCAGCTCGACACCGTGCAGTACAATCTGGCTTACGGGATCCAGAACATATTCAACCGTGGCGTGGACGAGGTGATCCGCCGCAACGAAAGCGCCGTAGGGGCGCTGGAGAGCGGCAGCGGCGCTCTTGCCGCAGCTCCGGACAGCCGCGAGGATCTGGAGGAGTCGGCGTACGGGCAGTATGCCGAGATGGCCGACAACTATATAGTGGAACAGGAAATGCGGGATCAGGACGAGGCTCTCGAAAAGGAGGTCAATTCCGCTCTGGAGTCCTCTTCGCTCGACGCCGCCCGTATGATGAAGGAATACGAATCCTCCATCGGTGACAGCCGATTCGAGCGCTGGCTGAGCAAGGTGCTGGGTCGCAGAAACAATAAATAGATATTCGCTATGGAGATTTTGTTGGCATTCCTCGGAGGTCTCCTCCTCGCCGCCGCGGTCTCTCTGCCGCTGGCCCGGAGCATCATACGCTCCCGCGTCGCAGAGGCGGAGCAGGTCGCAAGGGCTCAGGCGGAGTCCTCTCTCAAGGCCGAGCTCAGGCAGCGTCACGAGGAGGATCTCGCTTTCCGCGACAGGACGCACGCGGAGGCGATGGACGCGCTGCAGAAGCGCTTCGACGAGACGGTCTCGAAACTCGGCGCACAGCTCAAGTCGGACACGGGCGAGCTGCTCAAGGCCCGCCAGAAAGAGTTCTCCGAGTCGAGCCGGCTCAGCATCGGGCAACTCGTGGATCCCCTCAAGCAGAATATAGCCGAGCTCAGGAAAGCTATGGAGGAGGGCAACAAGGAGCAGGCGGAGCGCAACGGGGAGATGCGCGAGCGCATCAAGAGCCTTATGGAGCACAGCGACGCCGCCCGCAAGAGCGCCGACGAGCTGGCCGCAGCATTCAAGCACGGCAGCAAGGTCCAGGGCGACTGGGGTGAGACCATACTTGAAGAACTGCTTTCCGCCCAAGGACTTACCAAGGGCGTGCATTTCGACACCCAGGCAGTCGTCACGGACGCCTCCGGCCGTCCTTTCCACTCCGAGACCGGCGGCACCTACCGCCCCGATGTCATACTTCATCTCGACGGACGGCGCGAGGTCATCATCGACTCCAAGGTCTCCCTCACCTCTTATGTGGACTATGTCAACGCGGATACCGAGGCCGACCGCCAGCGCTTCCTCAAGGCCCATCTTGAGAGCCTCAAGAAGCATATCAGGGAGCTGGCCGCCAAGGATTATTCCTCCCGCGTGCAGGCCCCAAAGGTCTCAGCCGGCTATGTGATAATGTTCGTCCCCAATGTGGGGGCGCTGTGGACCGCGCTTAATGCCGAGCCGGACCTATGGCGCAGGGCGGCCGATATGAATGTCTATATAGCCGACGAGCAGAGCCTCTACGGGGCGCTCAAGATAGTCCGCAACACCTGGACGCAGGTCGCTCAGGCGCAGAACCACGAGAAGGTCTACGAACTCGCCGGCGAGATGATAGAGCGCGTGGGGCTCTTTATGGAGAAGTATGATGCCATCGGCAAGGCCCTCAAGAAGGCCTCCGACGAATACGATGACGGCCTGAGGAAGCTCGATGTCAAAGGCCAGAGCATCATCAACACTTCGGCCAAACTGATGAAGCTCGGGGCGAGAAACAGCGACAGGCATCCGGTCAAGGCGCTGCTGGACATAGACGACATCCCTCCGCTGCCGGAGAGTCCCGCTCCGGAGGAACAGGATAAATAACAGGTATGCAAAAGATAACAGGTCAGGAATTCGGAGGCGAGCGGCCTCTCTACTGCGCCCGCGATCTCTATCTGGAGAGAGTGACCATTCACCCGGGGGAGTCCTCCCTCAAGGAAACCTCCGACATCGAGGCGTATAAATGCCGTTTCGAGGGCAAGTACGTGTTCTGGTGCTGCGAGCGCTTCAAAGTAACGGACTGCGTCTTTGCGGAGAGCGCCCGCTCCTCGCTCTGGCACAGCCGCGACGTGCAGATGACGGACTGCCTCGTGGAGGCCCCGAAGATGTTCCGCGAGATGGAGGGCATAAGGCTGCGCAATGTCAGGATGCCCCTCGCGCAGGAGACGTTCTGGTCGTGCAGAGACATTGACATAGACGGACTTGAGGCACACGAGGCCGACTACATATTTATGCACTGCTCCGACATCAGGGTCAGAAACTTCAGGCTCTGGGGCAACTACGCCTTCCAGCACTGCAGCAATGTGGAGATACGGGACAGCGACCTGCAGAGCAAGGACGCCCTCTGGGAGACAGAGAACGTCAGCGTCTACGACTCGTTCATCAACGGCGAATACCTCGGATGGCATTCGCGCAATCTGCGTCTCGTGCGCTGCCGCATAGGCGGCACCCAGCCGCTGTGCTACGCCGACGGTCTGGTGCTGGAGGACTGCAGCTTCGAGCCGGACGCGGACCTCGCCTTCGAGTACTCCGACGTCAGGGCAGGCATCATAGGCAATGTCGTCTCCATCAAGAACCCCCGCAGCGGCTGCATCAGGGCCGACTCCTGCGGCGAGGTCATCATCGACGCGAACATCAAGGCCCCGGCCGACTGCCGGATAGAGATCGGCGGGAGGACGGACGCTTGAAATTGCGATTTAATATTTATCTTTGAACACTCACATAAAAGATAACTTATGCCGATGAAAATATCACAGAGGGCGGAGAATATGCCGTTCTCGCCGATCCGGAAGCTCGCGCCCTATGCCGACGCCGCCAAGCGCAACGGCGTGCACGTCTATCACCTCAACATAGGCCAGCCGGACATCAAGACCCCGCAGTGCGCCCTGGACGCGCTCAGGCATATCGACCGTGAAATCCTCGAATACAGCCCCTCCGACGGACTGCTCTCCCTGCGCACGAAGATGGTCAGCTATTACGCCGGATACGGCATCTACCTCTCGCCGGACGAGATCATCATCACCGCCGGCGGCTCTGAGGCGGTGCTCTTCGCCTTCCTCGCCTGCCTTGACCCGGGCGACGAGATTATCGTGACGGACCCGTTCTACGCCAACTATATGGCGTTCGCGATTTCCGCCGGGGCAGTGATCAGGAGTGTCAAGACCAATATCGAGGAGGGTTTCCGGCTGCCTCCGATCGAGGCGTTCGAGGCCCAGATCAGCGAGCGCACCAAGGCGATACTCATCTGCAACCCCAACAACCCCACCGGCTACCTCTACACCCGCAGGGAGATGCAGCAGCTGCGCGACATCGTGAAGAAGCACCATCTCTTCCTCTTCAGCGATGAGGTCTACCGCGAGTTCATCTATACCGGGATGCCGTACATATCCGCATTCCACCTTGAGGGCATCGACGACAACGTGGTGCTCTTCGACTCCGTCTCGAAGCGATACTCCGAGTGCGGCACGCGCATAGGCTGCCTGTGCACCCGCAACCGCAAGGTGCGCGAGTCGGTGATGAAGTTCTGTCAGGCGAGGCTCTCCCCGCCGCTTATCGGGCAGATTGTGGCCGAGGCTTCCGTCGACGTGCCGAAGGAGTACCTGCACGGGGTCTATGAGGAGTATCTCGACAGGCGCAACTTCCTCATCGACGGGCTCAATAAAATCCCGGGGGTATATTCCCCGATTCCTATGGGCGCGTTCTACACCGTGGCGAGACTCCCCGTGGACGACGCGGAGAAGTTCTGTATGTGGTGCCTGAGCGACTTCCGCTATGAGGGCGCGACGGTGATGATGGCTCCGGCGTCCGGCTTCTACACCGAGCCGGGGGAGGGCAGGCAGGAAGTCCGCATAGCCTATGTGCTCTGCAAGGATGATCTGGCAAAGGCGCTCGTTGTGCTCCAGAAAGCCCTGGAGGCCTATCCCGGGAAGGTCTGAACCCTCTTGCACCCGCCGTGCGGGGCTTGAGACCGCGGCCCCCGGCGGACAGGAGGCGGAAGCTTTTTGACAAAAAAGCATACCGCCTCGCGGCGATAATGAATTTAAGCTTTGCAAGTACCTGCACAATGCTTATTTTACAACAATTTTAATTACTTGCGAAACTTGAGTAATGAAAAATATGCTATATTAGCGCAAACTCTTAAAGCTATTAGATTATGAGACCTCTTAAAGGAACAAAAACCGAGGCGAATCTCGCTGCGGCTTATGCCGGCGAGAGCGAGGCCCGCAACAAGTACACCTACTACGCTTCCAAGGCGCGCAAGGATGGCTATGTCCAGATTGCCGAGCTCTTCGAAGCCACCGCCAACAACGAGAAGGAGCACGCCAAGATCTGGTTCAAGCTCCTGCACGGAGGTTCCGTGCCTGATACTGAAAGCAACCTCAAGGATGCCGCCTGCGGCGAGCACTACGAGTGGACCGAGATGTATCCTTCGTTCGCGAAGGTCGCCCGCGAGGAGGGCTTCGACGAGATAGCCGCACTCTTCGATATGGTGGCCGAGATCGAGAAGCACCACGAGGAGCGCTACAAGAAGCTGCTCGCCAACATCGAGGGCAAGCTGGTCTTCACCCGCGAGGGAGACGCCATCTGGGAGTGCGGCAACTGCGGCCACATCCTGGTGGGCCCGTCCGCCCCGGAGGTGTGCCCTGTCTGTGATCACCCACAAAGCTACTTCAGGCTTGCCGCGAGGAACTATTAATCCCGTGCCGCTCAGGCTGCTGCCGGTACTTGCCGTCCTCCTGCTGCTCGCCCCGACGAGGCTGGCGGCACAGTTCACCGACTCCTCGAGCGGACTGCTGCAGATGCCGTCCGCCGAGATGCAGCCGGAGGGGACGTTTATGATCACCAACAACAGCCTCAACCCTCGGTCTCTGCCGACGTCCGGCTGGTCCTACAGGACTTTCGCCTACGGCTTCAGTTTCACTTTCTGGAGCCGTCTTGAGGTAGGCTATGTCTGCACGATATTCGACGGCAGCAAGATACCCGGCGCGACGGGGCGGCAGAGGCTGATGTTCAATCAGGACAGACATTTCACGGGGCGCTTCCAGCTGCTCCGCGAGGGGGAGTTCGGCCTGCGGTGGATGCCCTCGCTCGTGGTAGGAGTCAGCGACCCCACCACCGGCTCGTCGGCCAACGGATATGTCGACACCAGCGTGGAGGGCACGGGCAACGGCTACTTCAACCGCGAGTACATAGCCCTTTCCAAGCACTTCAACACCCCGTTGGGCGAGCTGGGCGGGCATCTTGCCTACCAGTACAACCGGCGGAGCGACTACCGGCTCAACGGCCCGTGCGCTGCCGTGACATTCACCCCGGACTTGCTGCGCTACAGGTCCATACTCGACGCCATAAGGTTCATCGCCGAGTACGATGTCCGCACTTTCAACCTCGGGTGCATCGCCTCCGTCTGGGAAAACCGCTTCGAGGCTATGGTCGAACTCCAGGCCTTGAAATATGTCAACTTCGGAGTAAGATATAAACTAAGGCTTAAATAGTATTATGAGAAAAAGTCTATTTGTTTCCGCCGCTCTGCTCGCCGTCTCCTCCGGGGCGTGGGCACAGCAGGCTTTCCAGAGCCTCGCTTTCGGTATCGAGGCCGGCACCGCAGGTGTGGGCGTGGAGCTCGCGATGCCTCTGATTACTGACCATCTTGTCCTCAAGGCAGGCTTCAACGCCCCTTCGCTGACGGTTTCCCGCAACTTCGACATAAGTATGGCCGAGGTCAACGCGAGCATCGCCACCGTCAACGCGAACCTTGCGGCCGCGCAGCTGCCGGACAGAATCGACGTCACGTTCAAGGACGTCGACCTGAAAGTGACCCCTACTCTCAACCTCAGCACCGTCAAGGCGATGCTTGAGCTGTATCCTTTCCGCAAGTCGTCCTTCCACCTCACCGCCGGAGTATATTATGGTATGGAAGGCTCTTTCTTCTCCGCGACGGCGGTCACCGACCGGACATTCTGGAACGACTTCAAGAGTCTCCGGTCCCAAGTGGGTGAAATCAACGAGAAATACAAGGACGTGCCGGGCTACACCCCTGCCGACGTCAGCTCCATCAAGGTAAGTCTCAAGGACAGGACCTTCGAGGTGCAGGAAAAGGACGGCGCAGGCTCGCTGGAAGCGGCTGTCGACCTCCCGAAGTTCAGGCCTTATCTCGGACTCGGCTTCGGACGCAGCGTGCCGAAGCGCGGCGTGGGCCTGCAGTTCGACCTTGGCGTCATCTATCACGGGTCTCCGTCGCTGACTTCCCCTAACGAGGTCGCCTATGATGCATCGGCGCAGAACATAATGCCTGACGCTCTTGCGGTGGAGGACCTGAAGCTCTACCCTGTGGCATCTCTGCGTCTGACAGTCAGACTGTTCTAGTGAAGAGGCTGCGCGTCATACTGATTGCAGCCGCTCTGGCCGTCCCGCCGCTGTACGGACAGGACGCCGGGACGGTCAGGGATTCCGTAGTGCAGCGGCTCGTGGAGGCTGGTTTCGCCGACGTCAGGGCCGCCGAGAGCGAAGACTATACCGTATATTCAATAGGCAACGACGCCTACAAGCTGCCTGCGGAGGGCTTCGCCAGAGCCTGCAGGATCATCGAGGGGGCGGGTCTGCCGTCCGGACGGCAGATCAAGATAGTCGGGACCGACTACGGCATCCCTGAAGTGACCATCACCTACAGCCCGGAGACGGGCCTGTGGCGCACGACGAGGCGGCTGGACGGGAGCTGGGACCTTGTGCGCAGGGAGCGCCGGCACGCGGACAGCTTCGGCAAGGTGGACATCGTCCTATACCCGCAGGTGTCGCTCAAGAACCTTATAATCAATCAGGTGTATCAGTCGCTCTGGCAGTTGAGCCCCGCGCTGGAAGTCTCGCTCTGGCCCGGGATGAAGTTCAGCTATCAGCTCAAGTTCCCGATATTCAGCGACGGCTACGGCGACGAGGAGCGTATGGTGCATCCGGGGATGATCACCCTCTCGCAGCGCTTCCGCGACCCTTGGCACCTCAACGTCAACGGACGCGTGAGCATCGGTTCGTTCGCCGGAGGCCGCTACGGGGCGGCGCTGGAGCTTGCCTACTGGTTTCCGAACGAACGCTTCTCGCTCGACACGCAGCTCGGACTTCTGGGTGTCTATTACTGGAAGGGTTTCAGGTTCCGCTACAGCCGTGAGCTCGACTTCCGCTGGAACGTGGCCGCCAACTACTACTGCCCCTCGCTCGGCACGCAGTTCACCCTCCGCCTGCAGCGTTTCCTCGCCGGCGATACCGGGGTCAAGTACGAGATGATAAGGCATATGCGCCGCTGCTCGATAGGGCTCTATGCCGAGAAAGCCCCCGTGGCGCAGCTCAATGTGGGATTCCGCTTCCAGGTGACCCTGCCGCCGTACCGTCAGAAGCGGCGCGGCTACATCCCGCGGGTCGTCACCTCCGGCCAGATGGGTATGTCTTACAATGCCAACAACGAGCAGACCTACTACAAGGAGTTCCGCACCGAAGCCTCGGACAACATTATGAGCCGCAACTACTTCAATCCTTATTATATTGACGCACAGTTGAATTCCCTCTGACGATTGTTTTAAAAATATTTGCAATTCTGCCAAAAGTGCATTAATTTTGCCTTTCGTAATATAGTATGTCTTCCCCGGAAGCAGAGGGAGCATACCTGTTGAGCAAGAATTTTTAATGTTTAATGTTTAATATTATCTTTCAAGATGAAAAAACTTTTATCGCTCATCGCCCTGGCGGGAATTTTCGCAGCCTGCCAGCCGGAAGAGATTGAGACTGCATTCGAAGTTCCGGAGGCAGTTGCAAACATCAAGATTGTTGCGGTTGACATCCGCACCAACACACAGGTGACCCCTGCCAGCGTGACGGCAAGCGTCGGAACCTATTCCGCCGGTGTCGTGACCATCACGGGTAATCCTACCATCTCAAAGCAGACCGTTACTCTCACCGCCAGCTACAAGGCTGACTATATGGCAGATTCCAAGGAATACAAGGCCAGCGTGGATGTCCTCGCTCTCCGAGCGGGCGGCAAGGCGGAGTACTCTGTCACCATCGTTGTGGGTGAGCTCAGCCCTATTCCTGACTATACTTTCGCCGTCAAGCAGTCCGGCGAGGCCGTCACCACCGACCTCGTTTACTTCACTCCGTCCGACGGGCAAGCCCTCATCGACTACGACGGAATGAAGTGGGCGAAGAACAACAGCGAGTATCTCCTCACCGGCAAGGTGACCTGGAGCGCACTGTTCGGCTCCGAGAGCTCCAACTTCAACTTCACCGATGCCGACAGCGAGTTCGAGCCTTATGCCAAGTCATACGCTGACGCCTACAACACCGGCATCACCGAAGTCGCACAGGAGCCGTATGAGATTACCGTTTCAGCATACTGCTACTACACCGTATATGTCACCAGGCTGACCACTGTGGCCTCCTACACCGTCTATAAGGTCAACAACACCACCAAGGAAGAGACCGCCATCGCGAGCTTCGATGTCAAGTCAGTCATAGCCAACCAGATCGAGTATGATGAGATTGCGGATCCGGACTCTCACGGACACTATCAGCCGGGCCACGGCCACGGCCACGGCGGTGACAACGCGGGCGGCGGAATCGTTTACGCCGAGTAAGTCTGTCAGACATTTGTTTAATTAACTGGAAAAAAGACTAATAGATATGAAACTCAAAGTTATCGCATTGTCTGTCGCTATGGCTGCAGCTTGCGTAGTTGCAAGTGCCCAGACAGACTCAAAGTGCAAGGACGTGTTCGTCGGAGTAGGTGCAGGTGTCGCTTCACCTCTCACCCCTGGTTTCAACACTCCTGCATTCTATGCCAACATTCAGGTCGGCAAGTACATCACTCCGGTTTGGGGCGTACGCGGCGTGCTTGGCGGACCGTTCCTCTCACTTGACGCCAACGACGGCAACGCCACTATGCTTGACGGTTCAGTGAAGTCTTTCAAGAACAAGAAGTTCGGTGAGCTCAACGTGGACGGCATCTTCAATGTCACCAACGTGTTCGCCGATGACCTCTCCAAGTTCAACGTATATCTCTTCGCCGGTCCTACCGTCAATTTCTCACGCGTCGGCACCAAGTTCTCTGAAGTGCAGAACGCTGAGGTTCTCCTCGTCGAGGAGAGCAAGGACTTCAAGCTGCGCGTAGGTGCTACCGCGGGTCTCGGACTTGCATACGACATTACCAAGTCTTTCGCCCTCGGAGTTGAGGCACGCTTCGGCATCACCCCTTCAATCTTCGGTGACGCTGACGCATACCGCAAGGCTTCAGGTACCACCCGCATCGCCCTCAACGGCGTATGGACCATCGGTGGCAAGCACGGCAAGGTTGCCCGCGCAGCTACAGCAGCAGCCGCAGCCGGCTACATCTCACAGGAGGCCGCCGAGGCTCTCGCCAACGAGGCTGTCGCCAACAATCCTAAGATCGTAGAGAAGATTGTCGAGAAGGAAGTTGTCAAGGAGGTCGAGAAGATCGTCAACAACGAGGTTCCTTCTTCTACCGCCATCTTCTTCGAGATCGGCAAGGCCACCCTTTCAAGCAAGGACAAGGCTCGCGTGAAGCTCCTCGCCGAGGCTATCAACGCCGACAAGACCAACGGCACCTATGTCGTATCCGGCTATGCTGACAAGAAGACCGGCAGCGCCAAGGGCAACCAGAAGCTCTCCGAGAAGCGTGCCGAGGCCGTCTACAACCTCCTCGTATCCGAGGGCGTAGACAAGAGCAGGCTCGAGAAGCAGGCGTTCGGCGGAGTCGACGCTCTCTTCTTCAACAACGACGTGCTCTCTCGCACCGTCATCGTCAAGAAGAAATAATTCTTCCAATGATACTTGAGGAGGCCCGCGGACATAGCTCTGCGGGCCTCTTTTTTTGCGTCGATAGTTTCGTATTTCAAAACAGATGCTTATATTTGCATAAGAAGTACTTTCGGCACAGTTCTTATGCACGGCGATATAAATGATATCAGATCGGACATCGCAAGGCTGATTGCCTTGTATGAGGCTGAGAAGCAGAGAGCGGACGCTCTTGCGGGGAAGCTCGCCGCCAGTGAGGACCAGGTGCGGAAGTACAAGGAGCAGATTACTGATCTGAACCTTCAGATAGACAATCAGAGGCTGATGAGCGCCTTCCTCGGGGAAGGCAATCGGGATGAGGCCAAAGAGCGCGTGAACGGTCTGATTAGGGAGATTGACAAATGTATAAGGCTGCTGGAGAGTTGATATGGGGCAGAGCGTCAAACTGAAGATAGCGGGCAAGGACTATTCGCTTACCGCCGCTTCCCCGGAGCAGGAGCAGATGATGCGTCTGGCGGCCAAGGATGTCAACGAGATGCTGGAGAAGTTCAACTCCCGCTTCCCTGAGACCGATATGGAGGATAAGTTCGCGTTCGTGGCGGTGCAGGAGGCAGTGGGGAAGTTCGTCGCCAAGGCCCGTCTCTCGCAGATGGGAAGCGAGTTGGGTGCGCTCTCCGGGGAGCTGGAAGCATATCTTGAAGGCACAGAGAAAAGATAAGCCGTCAGGCCCATCTTCTGAAAACAACAAGTTCTTCGGAACAGGGTCCACTCGGCCCGAGGAAGGCAGGCCCGCCCGACGGGAAGCCCGAGACGGTACGGAGCCCAAATCTTATTCAGAGGCTTTCTGAAAGTTCGGCTGACGGCTTTTGTTACAGTACAGTGTCTGCATTGCGGGATGCGGACACTGTTTTTTTGTTTGACAACTATTATATACTATATTGTTATGTTATTGTACTATATCTTGACGGCGATTGCCGGGGCTGCGCTTGGGGTTGCGGCCTATATTCTGGTCACGCGCCGTATCTCCAAGGGGCGCGGAGACGCCATCATCGAGAAGGCCAAGACCGAGGCCGAGAACATCAAGCAGCAGAAGATACTTCAGGCCAAGGAGAAGTTCATCCAGCTCCGCAGCGAGCACGACAAGGCGGTCAACTCCAAGAACGCCGAGCTCCGCGACAGGGAGAACAACATAAAGTCTCGCGAGACCCAGCTCTCGCAGCAGGCCTCGGAGCTCGGGCGCAGGCAGCACGACCTCGACAGCCAGAAAGGGCAGCTCGCCGCCCAGAAGACCAAGCTTGACGCGAAGCTGGAAGAGTGCGAGCGGCTCACCGCCCAGGTCAACAGGGAGCTTGAGAACGTGGCGGGGATGAGCGCCGAGGAGGCCAAGAAGATGCTTGTGGAGAATATGAAGGCAGAAGCCCGCACCGAGGCCCAGGCCTATATCAACGATACTATGGATGAGGCGAGGCTCAATGCCGCCAAGGAGGCCAAGCGCATCGTGATCAACACGATACAGCGCACGGCTACGGAGACCGCGATCGAGAACGCCGTCACCACCTTCCCTATAGAGAATGATGAAGTCAAGGGACGCATCATCGGCCGCGAGGGGCGCAACATCCGCGCACTCGAGGCGGCTACTGGAGTCGAGATCGTGGTCGACGACACTCCGGACGCCATACTCATCTCCGCCTTCGACCCTGTGCGCAGGGAGATAGCAAGACTCTCCCTGCATCAGCTCGTGATCGACGGGCGCATCCACCCGGCCCGCATCGAGGAGGTAGTCGCCAAGGTCAGCAAGCAGCTTGAGGACGAGATACTCGAGACCGGCAAGCGCACCTGCATCGACCTCGGCATCCACGGCCTCAATATCGAGCTCGTGAGGCTCATAGGCCGTATGAAATATCGCTCTTCCTACGGACAGAACCTCCTGCAGCACTCCCGTGAAGTGGCCAACATCTGCGCCACTATGGCGTCCGAGCTCGGACTCAACCCGAAGATAGCCCGCCGCGCGGGTCTCCTGCACGACATAGGCAAGGTCAGCGAGAGCGAGCCCGAATATCCTCACGCAATACTCGGCGCGAAGCTCGCCGAGCAGTATAAGGAGCGTCCTGACATCTGCAACGCCATCGGTGCTCACCACGAGGAGATGGAGATGACCTCCATCTATGCTCCGCTGGTGCTCGTGGCCGACGCTATCTCCGGCGCACGTCCGGGCGCGAGGCGCGAGGTCATCGAGTCATATATCAAGCGCCTCAAGGGTATGGAGGACCTTGCCGCCTCTTATCCGGGAGTCACCAAGTCTTATGCCATCCAGGCAGGCCGCGAACTCCGCGTCGTCGTCGGGGCCGAGGAAGTGTCCGACGACCAGGCCGCCCGCCTCTCCGTCGATATCGCCCAGCGCATCCAGGACGAGATGACCTATCCGGGTCAGGTCAAGATCACCGTCATCCGCGAGACCCGCTCCGTAGCCATCGCAAAATAAACACAAAACACTATGTTAAGCCTACTTCTCTCTCTACTTGTCCTGCAGGCCACCCCGAATGTCAGCTGGAAGTCGGAGCTGAAGCAGACCGACAGCGGAAGCCAGATAGTCCTCACCGGGGACATCAGGCAGGGGATAGACCATATATTCGGCACGGTGAACGTCTCGTCCTGCCAGGGGACGAACTGCTATTCGCCGGAAGACTTTGACTTCGACCACAGTTTCAAGCCGGAGTCTTCGTCTCGCGGCGCCTTCTCCGCCCCGGGCGCAGAGGCGGGCGAGGTGAAGCCGGCGGCATCGGTGAAGAACAGTCCCAAATCTGCTGAGCCGGCGGGGGAGAGCTCCAAATCTCTGTGGTCGCTGATACTGGAGGCCATACTCTGGGGTTTCGCGATGCTGCTCACCCCTTGCGTCTTCCCGATGGTCCCGATGACGGTGTCGTTCTTTATGAAGGGCAGCGAGACAGCCTCCAAGGGCCGCTTCAAGGCATTTATGTACGGCCTGTTCATAGTCCTGCTCTATACCGTCCCGATTTCGCTCATCATCGGTGTCACCTGGATTGTAGGCGGCAGCGGGGTGACGGCTGACTTATTCAACTGGCTGTCGACCCACTGGCTGCCGAACATCGTATTCTTCCTCGTCTTTATGGTCTTTGCGGCGAGCTTCCTCGGCGCGTTCGAGATTACTCTCCCGTCGAAGTGGACCAACAGCGCGGACCGCAAGAGCGACAGTAAGGGCCTCGCAGGCATATTCTTCCTTTCGCTGACCCTCGTGCTGGTGAGTTTCAGCTGCACCGGCCCTATCGTGGGGACGGTGCTCATCAAGAGCACCCAGGGAGAGTTCTGGGCCCCGATGGTCACGATGCTCGCGTTCAGCGTGGCATTCGCTCTGCCGTTCACCCTGCTCGCCCTCTTCCCGTCGCTGCTCAAGAAGCTGCCGAAGAGCGGAGGCTGGCTCAACTCGGTCAAAGTGGTGCTCGGATTCATCGAGATCGCACTCGGCCTCAAGTTCCTCAGCGTCGCGGACCAGACTTACCACTGGCATATCCTCGACAGGGAAGTGTATCTCGCGATATGGATTGTGGTCTTTACGCTGCTCGGCCTCTACCTGCTCGGCAAGCTCCGCTTCCGCAACGATTCTCCTCTGGAGTATATCCCGGTCAAGCGGCTGGTGCTCGCAACCATAAGCTTCGCCTTCGTGGTGTATATGATACCGGGGATGTGGGGCGCGCCGCTCAAGGCGCTCTCCGGCTATATGCCTCCGATGGAGACCCAGGACTTCATACTGGGAGGGGAATCCTCCGCCGTCCAGGGCCCGTCCCGGACTGAGGCGGCAAGCGCCCCGGAGGGTATGATCACCATAGCCCAGGGGCTGAATGCCTACGACAACCTCGAGGACGGCATAGCTGCGGCGAGAGTGTCCGGTAAGCGGATATTTGTCGACATCACCGGCCACGGCTGCGTCAACTGCCGCGAGATGGAGTCCCGCGTGTGGTCCGACCCGGAGGTGCTGCGCTCCCTGAAGGAGGATTTCGTAATAGTCGCCCTATATGTGGACGACAAGACGAAACTCCCCGAGTCGAAGTGGATAAGCAACGACAGCGGGAAGCTTCTAAAGGACGTAGGCAGGGTCAACTCGTGGATCGCGCTCAAGCGCTTCGGAGTCAACTCGCAGCCCAACTATTTCATCCTGAGCCCGGACGGTGACATCCTGAAGGGCCCGAGGGCATATAATCTGGATATCGCAGGATATCTCGAGTTCCTAAATTGACTCAATCATCCTGGTGAACAGGCCGGTCATCCGCTCTGCGGCGGTGTCGGCCTGCTTGACCACGTCGTCGCCGTCGTTGAAGTTCTTCTCCACATTGAGGAAGTTGGAGACGTTGGTGACTACGGACATCCCGAACACCCTGATGCCGCAGTGGCGGGCCACTATGACTTCCGGTATCGTGGACATCCCCAGGAGGTCTGCTCCCACGGAGTGGTAGAAGCGCACTTCCGCCGGAGTCTCGTAGGTCGGGCCGGTGCTGCTCAGATAGACTCCTTTCTTGGCCGGAAGCCCCATCTCGGCGCAGATCTTCTCCGCAAGGGCCTGCAGCCTGAGGTCGTAGGCGCAGGTCATATCCGGGAAGCGCGGCCCGAACTCGTCGAGGTTAGGCCCGATGAGCGGGTTGGGGAGCATATTTATATGGTCCCTGATGATGACGAGGTCTCCCACTTTGAAGTCGGGGTTGCACGCTCCTGCCGCATTGGATACGAAAAGGTACTTGATGCCCAGGATTTTCATCACCCTGATGCCGATGGTCACGAGCTCCATCGGGTAGCCTTCATAATAGTGGAAACGGCCCTGCATCGCGATCACCGTCTTGCCGCCGAGTTCCCCGAAGATGAAATTGCCTTTGTGCCCCGTCGCAGTGGACAGAGGAAATCCCGGGATTCCGCCGTACGGGATTACGGTCGGGTCTTCGATCCTGTCGGCGAGTTTGCCGAGCCCGCTTCCGAGCACGATGCCGACTTCCGGGATGCGTCCCCCGATCCTGTCCTGTATGTAGCCGGCGGATGTTTTAATTCTCTCAACTGTCTGGCTCATTGGTTTTAGTGTTGTTTTATGATTTTGGAGAGCTCCTTGCGGGCCTCCGCGATGATTTCTTTCTCTCCTGCAATCTCCCTGCCGCGCATAAGGAACTTCCCGTTGCAGATCACCGAATCTATGCAGTCGGAATGGGCTGAATAGACCAGATTTGCAAGGAACGGCCCGGGCGAGAGGAAGAAGGTGTTGTCGGTATCGATGATGTTGATGTCTGCAATCGCCCCGACCTCCAGCCTGCCGGTATTGAGCCTGAGGGCCTTCGCCCCGTTGACGGTGGCCATATCCAGCAGCTCGGGCAGCGGCATCGCCGACGGGTCTTCCCTCCAGGCTTTCTGGAAGATGGCGCTGGTCTTCATCGTCTCGAGCATATCGAGGTTGTTGGACGAGGCGCAGCCGTCGGTGCCGAGGCAAATATTGATGCCCGCGTCGCGCATCTCGTTGTAGAGGAAACGGTAGCCCGAGGCCAGCTTGGTGTTGGAGTTGATGTTGTGGACGCAATGCACGCCGCGCCGCGCGAGTAGCTCGATGTCGTGAGCGCTGACCCAGAGGGTGTGGGCCGCCACGACGCGGTCGGAGAGTATCCCCAGCTCGTCCAGATACTCCACCGGAGTAAGTCCCCCGTGCGCCGCCTTGCAGTCCTCGACCTCTTTGCGCGTCTCGCTGAGGTGGATGTGGAGGTTGATATCGTGCTTTTTGGAGAAGTCGCTGACCCAGAGCATCATCTCCTCCCTGACGGAGTAGATGGCGTGGAATGCGACCCCATAGACCATCCCCGGCGTGTCCTTGCCGAGGAACGGCTCGCTCTTCAGGGCGCAGTGCTGCTTCTGCCGCTCAGACTCTTCCGGGTCGCCCTTGTCGATGACGTCGTAGCCCGTGGCGATCCTCAGCCCCATCTCTCCCGCCGCCTTGACCGAGGAGTCGAAGAACCAGTAGTGGTCGTTGAAGGTCGTGGTGCCGGTGCGTATCATCTCGATGCAGGCCACCTTGGTCGCCCAGTAGACGTATTCGGCATCGATGTCCTCTTCGGCTTTCCAGATCCGGTCGAGCCACTTGGGGAAGAGCATATCCTCTCCTATCCCTCTCATAAGGGACATAGGGGAGTGCGTGTGCATATTGATGAACCCCGGTACCGCCACCTTGCCGGAGCAGTCCATCATCTCTATGTCGCCGGCAAGTTCCCAGCCCGCGCAGGAGCCTGAAGGCTCTATTGCGGATATCAGACCTTTACTTATGAGTATGTCTTTGCGTGAGCCTTCAACAGTGATGTCCTTGAGGAGAATGTCACCCATTAAAGATCCTCGAATTCAATTCCGGACCCCTCTTCGACGGGACGCTGCGGGATTTCTCCGTGGAAGCAGTTGTCCCTGATGTACCCGATGACGTCGTTCAGGCCTTCGGCGAACTTCTCGAAATCTTCCTTATAGAGGAAGATCTTGTGCTTGTCGTAGCTGTAGTTCCCGTCCGGGCCCGTCCTGCGCTTGCTCTCGGTTATAGTAAGGTAGTAGTCCTTGTTGCCTCTTGTGGACTTCACATCGAAAAAGTATGTACGTTTTCCCGCCCTGACAGGCTTTGAAAACACATCCTCACCGTCACGGCTGTCATATCCGGACCTATCGAAATCATCTCTGTACATAATATGAAGCTTCTTGCTTTTTTTGTTTTAGCTTTGCAAAATTAGAATATTTTATCGATTACTTGCTATCTTTGTGCGTTAATTTTGTTTGAAAGTATGCTCAACCGCAGAATTCTCCGTACCAAGGCGTTCAAGACCATATTCTGCTATGCGGAAAATCCCGCTATGTCCCTCAAGGAAGCCGAAGCTATGCTCGAGATATCCTGCGAGTCGACAAGAGACCTCTATCTGTTTCTGCTCTCCATAATCGGCCCGCTGACCGGTGAGGCCGGAGAGAGGATAGAGGCCGCCAGGTCCAAGTTCAATCCGAGCGCCGAGGAACTCAATCCCAATATGAAGTTCGTGCAGAACCGCATCGCGCCGCTGCTTGCGCAGGATCCGGATTTCTGCAAGCTCATCGCGCGCCGCAAGCTCTCCTGGGAGCAGTACGACGTATTGCTCAGGCATCTATATGAGAGCATACGCTCACGCAAATATTTCCGGGACTATCTCGCCTCGGCGGAGAGCAGCCTTGAGGAGGACGCCCGGCTGTGGTGCCGCATCTTCGAGAGGGAGTTTGAGGACAACAGGGAGCTCGCCGACATCCTGGAGGAGCTCTCGATCTGGTGGAACGACGACCTCGGCTACGCCTTGAGCTGGTGCTGCCGCACCGTGCGCTCCCTCGGCAATGGGGAGAACTGGGAGCTCCCTCCGCTCTATCGGAGTCCGCTCGCGGGAGAGGAGGGCTATTCCGACGACCACCGCTTCGTCACCGGTCTGCTGCGCGCCGCGTTCTCGGGCTTCGAGCGCTATTCGACAGCGGTGTCCGAGCTCACTCCGAAGTGGAACAGAGACCGCCTCTGCACGACCGACCTTGCGCTCATCGTGTGCGGGATGGCGGAGGCGGAGGCCTTCCCGGACACGTCGGTGCGCATCATAATCAACGAATATGTCGAGCTCTCCAAGTCTTACAGCACCCCGGAGAGCAGCGGCTTCGTCAACGGTCTGCTGGACAGGCTGATAGCCAAAAAGGACACTACGGATAGAGAATAATTCATCTTAATAGATATAAACAATGATTGCTACGATTTTACAGACAACGGCCTCCGGCTCCGCCGCTAGCGGCGGATGGAGTATGTGGCTTATGCTCCTGCTCATCTTCTTCGTGATGTGGTTCTTTATGATCAGGCCTCAACGCAAGCAGCAGAAGGCCCTCGAGGAGATGCGCCGCGCCCTCAAGAAGGGCGACAAGGTGATTACCGCCGGAGGGATTTACGGAGTTGTCGCCGAAGTTGAGGAGCGCACCGTGCTGATCAAGGTCGACGGTGAAGTGAAGCTCCGCGTGGACAAGTCCTCCATCCAGAAGGATATGTCCGAGGCTGCTCCCGCCCAGAGTGCAGACAAGGAGAAGAAATAGCTGCGGATGAAGAGCAATTGGGTACAGCTCCTGCTCTGCCTGCTGCTGTCCGCCGGCATCTGGCTGATCCACAATCTCTCGCAGACCTATGTGAGTCTGGTCAGCGTGCCTGTCGCGGCAGAAAGCAATATCGAGGGGCACGCCGGGGCTTCCACCACGGAGGCTACGGTCACGGCCCAGGTCAGGGCGAGCGGATTCCGGCACGCGAGGATGTCGGGCAGGTATCACAGGCCCGTCCGTGTCAGCGTCAGCCCGTCCGACTTCAGGCGGGAGGGAGACAATCTGTACTCGATACCCGTATCCAATCTATACAAATATTCGTCCCAGATCTTCGGAGACGGAGTCTCCATCGAGTCGATAGTCTCCGAGGCCCCCAGGTTCGTATTCCCGGCAGTGGCATACCGCAAGGTGCCCGTACGCAAGGTGCAGTCGCTGGATTTCGAGCCGCAGTATATGGCCACCCGTCCGATGACCCTGCAGCCGGATTCGGTGCTGGTATACGGCGAGCCTGCGAGGATAGAGAGCATAGAGTATGTGCTTACCCGTCCGATCGACCTCTGGAACATCAGAAGCAGCGTGCACGGCAGCGTAAGGCTCGAAGTCCCGTCAGGGGTCAGGCTGTCCGAGACCGAGGTCGCGTATTCGATGGAGGTCTCACGCTATGTGGAAGTTACGTCCGAGGTGGACGTGGAGACGAGGAACGTCCCGCGCGGCTCGGAGCTTGTGGTGCTGCCTTCCAGGGCGAGCGTCACTTTCCGCTGCGTATTCCCTATGGGCAGCGACCCTGCGAAGAATGCCCGGTTCTATGTGGACTACAATGACTTCGCCGGTTCCATCACGGGACGCTGCGTCGCACGCCCGGAGGACCTGCCGTCCGGAGTGATCTCCTGGAATATGGTTCCGGAGGTGTTTGACTGCATCGTCAGGACTTCAGAGCAGCGATGATCACGGTACTAGTCACAGGGCCTATAGGCAGCGGCAAGTCGGAGGTGTGTAAGTATCTATCCTCCAAGGGTTTCCCTGTCTATGACTGCGACTCGCGCACCAAGCGCCTGTACGGCTCCGAGCCCGGGCTTCGCGAGAGGATAGAGGCTGAGCTGGAGATAGAGTGGAAGGATATAGGCATCATTTTCACCGACGCCCGGCGGCGGCTGCGTCTGGAGAGCATAGTCTATCCCCTCGTGGTGGAAGACATACTCAAGTGGAAGTCGGGCCTCACCGGGGAACTCGCCTTCATCGAGTCGGCGATAGCCCTGGACAAAAGGCAGTTCGACCCGCTCTACGACAAGGTGCTGCTCGTCACGGCCCCGGAGGAGCTGAGGCTGGGACGCAACCCCTACGCCGCAATCCGGGGGGCGCTGCAGAGCTTCGACTCGGGGAGGATATGTTATACGATCGAGAATGACTCGAGCATTGAAGAATTACATAAAAAGACAGACCAATTATTATGCAGACTGATTTAAGCAAGATACTCGCCGTCTCAGGACAGCGCGGACTCTACGAGTATGTGGCGCAGGCCCGCAACGGAGCCATCGCCGAAAGCCTTTCGGACAAGAAGAGGACGGTGTTCGGCGGCGCGAGCCGCATCACCACCCTCGCCGACATCGCCATCTACACCTCCGAGGGGGAGATGAAGCTCGCCGATGTGTTCCTCGCGCTCAAGGCGGCGATGGGAGACTCCGAGGCCCCGTCGCCCAAGGCCCCGGAGGCCGAGATCGAGGGGCTCTTCCGCAAGGCCGTGCCGAACTACGACGCGGACCGCTTCTACCTCTCGCATATGCGCAAGATCGTCGACTGGTACAGCCAGATCGTGAAGTACGCGTCGCTCGACTTCGTCAAGGAAGAGGATGGCGGACAGGCGGACTCTTAGGGCCGTCACTCTCGGCTGCTCCAAGAATACGGTGGACACGGAGCATCTGCTCTCGCGCCTGCCGGACTCGGATTTCGAGATAGTCTCCGATGACTCCCCGGTGGATGTGCTGCTGGTCAACACCTGCGGCTTTATCGGGGATGCCAAGGAGGAGTCCATTGCAGCCGTGCTGGAAGCCGTCGCCCGCAAGAGCCGCGGCGAGGTCGGGGAGCTGGTCGTGTTCGGCTGCCTCTCGCAGCGTTACGGTGCCGAACTCCGCAGGGAAATACCGGAAGTCGACGCCTGGTACGGTGCGCGGGACCTCTCCGAGGTGCTGCGGCATCTGGGGGTGAGTCCCGACGCCGCAGCAGGGCGCAGATCCCGCGACGGCAAGGGCTATGCCTATCTGAAGGTATCCGAAGGCTGCGACCGCCGCTGCTCCTACTGCGCCATCCCGTTCATCCGGGGGGCGCACCGCTCCGTGCCGATGGAGACCCTCGTCGAGGAAGCGCGGATGCTCGCCGAAGACGGGGTCAAGGAACTGATACTCATAGCCCAGGACACTACCTATTATGGTCTGGACCTCTACCATAGACGCGCCCTCGCCGAGCTGATAGGGCGGCTCTCGGAGATAGACGGGATAAGCTGGATACGCATACATTATTCTTACCCCGCCGATTTCCCGGAGGACGTGCTCGAACAGATGGCGGACAATCCCAAGGTCTGCAAGTACCTTGACATCCCGCTTCAGCACATCGCGGACGGCGTTCTGGAGAGGATGCACCGCAATGTGGACGGGGCGTGGACGCGCTCGCTGATATCCGGGCTGCGCAGCCGCGTGCCGGGCGTGGCGCTAAGGACGACTATGATAGTTGGACATCCGGGGGAGACGGAGGAGGAGTTCGGTCAGCTGCTTGATTTTGTGCGCGAGGCCCGGTTCGAGAGGCTCGGCGCGTTCACCTACTCCGAGGAGGAGGGGACATACGGCGCGGAGCACTTCAAGGATGAAGTCTCTCCGGAGGAGAAACAGAGCCGCCTTGACCGCCTGATGTCGCTCCAGGGCGGGATTTCCTATGCCTACAACCTCTCCCGCGTGGGGGAGGAGGCGGATGTGCTGGTGGACGAAGTGATGCCGGACGGCACGCTTGTCTGCCGCTCGCAGTACGAGAGTCCGGAGGTGGACGGCGAGATCATAGTGAGAAATTCCGCGTCCGGCGTCAGGGCGGGGGAGTTCATCCGTGTGCGGATCACCGCCGCCGGGGAATACGATCTGGAAGCCGAGAGGATAGGCTGACCGTTTGTTTTTAGACGGAGTTTCACTATATTCGCAGTTGTTGTACTAAAGCATTGCACTATGAGCAGCGGGTCCGCTAATGACGGTCTCATCGACCTCGACCAGGTCGTGGCGACCAAGTTCAAGGGGAAGAAGATTCCCCGTTTCGTCGTGAATTGGCTCAAGAAGCTGATCCATCAGGATTTCCTCAACGATATCATCAGGGACGGGGGAGACGGCTTCGACTTCTGCGATCATACCTTGAGGTATCTCAATGTCACGCTTGACGTCGAGGGGCTGGACGCTGTGCCTGCGGACGGCACGCTCTACACTTTCGCCTCCAACCATCCGCTCGGGGGGGTGGACGGGCTGGCGCTCTGCTCGCTGATAGGCAGGCGTTTCGGCTCCGTGAAGATGCCGGTCAACGACTTCCTGATGTATCTGCGCCCGCTTGCGCCGATGTGCGTCCCGATCAACAAGACCGGCGCACAGGCCCGCAATCTCCCGATGCTTCTCGACCAGGCATTCCGCTCGGCGGACCAGATACTCATATTCCCCGCCGGCATCTGCTCGCGCAGGATAGACGGCAGGATACAGGACCTGCCCTGGACCAAGACTTTCATCACCAAGAGCAGGCAGACGGGCCGCGCCATAGTGCCGGTACACTTCATCGGGCAGAACTCCAAGCGCTTCTACCGCGTGTCCAATCTCTGCAAGAAGCTCAGGCTCAAGTTTAACTTCGCGCAGCTTCTGCTTCCGGACGAGCTGTACAGGGCCCGCAATTCCCGCTTCCGTATCGTCTTCGGCAAGCCTGTGCCTTGCGGCTCGCTGGACTCTTCCAAAACCCCGCTCGAGTGGGCGGCATATATGCGTGAACAGGTTTATCAGATGCAATAAGAGTATGGAGAAGATAATTGACCCCGTGAGCGTGGACCTGCTCAAGGCCGAACTCACTCCCGACAAGAAACTCTGCGACACCAACAAGGCCGGCAACGAGATCTATATCATCGACGGCAGGAACGCCCCGAACGTGCTGCGCGAGGTGGGCCGTCTGAGGGAAATCTCCTTCAGGCAGGCCGGCGGCAGCTCCGGACTCGCCCTCGACCTGGACGAGTTCGACACGGCGGAGGACTGCTACAGGCAGATTGTCATCTGGGACCCGGACGCCGAGGCGATACTGGGAGGCTACCGTTATATCCTCGGACCGGACGTGACATTCTCCGACAACGGTCAGCCGCACCTCGCCACGGCCCATATGTTCCATTTCTCGGACCAGTTCATACAGAACTATCTGCCGCACACGATGGAGTTGGGACGCTCTTTCGTGACCCCGGAATACCAGAGCTCCAAGGCCGGAGCCAAGGCCATCTATGCGCTGGACAACCTCTGGGACGGCATAGGGGCGGTGATGATGCAGCACTCCAATATCATCTACTTCTTCGGCAAGATGACGATGTACCCGTCCTACGACAAGAGCTGCCGCGACCTGATCCTGCGCTTCCTCTGGAAGCATTTCGGGGACGACGAGAACCTCATACGTCCGTACACTCCGGTGATGCCGGAGCTGGACAGCCGCATCCTCGACCTCATCCTCAAGGACGAAGAGTTCAAACCGGACTACCGCAACCTCAAGGAAGCGGTGCGCAAGCTCGGCACGAGCATCCCGCCGCTGGTCAACACCTATATGAACACCTCGCCTACGATGAAGATGTGCGGGACTGCCGTCAACGACGAGTTCTCCGATGTGGAGGAGACGGCTATCCTCGTATGTTTCAATGAGATGTATGCCGACAAACGGGACCGCCACAAGGAGCCTTATCTGCGCCAGCAGCTCGACAACCTCTTCGAGCGCTTCCCGCAGCTCAACCGCAACATCGCCGAGATCTTCGGGGAGCGCAAGGACAGGACCCGCTCCAAGGCGTTCTCTTCCATAATGAAAAAAATAAAGGAGAGGCAGTAAGCCGGTTTCTGTTTTATTCTGCCATTTATCTTCGCAACCTACCCCCCGGCA
>CAVILJ010000016.1:33897-35573 GCA_963643555.1 Acetatifactor sp. | reverse complement strand
CCGGTGGACTGCCTTCTGGTCAATACCTGCGGATTTATCGGGGACGCCAAGGAGGAATCTGTCAACGCCGTTCTGGAGGCCGTCGGCTGCAAGAACCGGGGCGAGGCTGCGGAGGTGGTCGTGTTCGGGTGTCTCTCGCAGCGTTACGGCCCGGAACTCCGGAAGGAGATTCCCGAGGTGGACGCCTGGTTCGGGGCGAGGGATCTTGCTCCGGTGCTGCGGCATCTCGGAGTCAGCCCCGATGCCGCCGTCCGCCGCAGACCGCGCGGCGGGAAGGGCTACGCCTATCTCAAGATTTCGGAGGGCTGCGACCGCAGATGCTCCTATTGCGCGATTCCCTTCATCCGGGGGGCGCATCGCTCGGTCCCGATGGAGACTCTGGTGCAGGAGGCCGAATCGCTTGCCGCCGGGGGCGTCAGGGAACTGATACTCATCGCGCAGGATACTACCTATTACGGGCTTGACCTCTACCGCAGACGCGCTCTTGCGGAGCTGATCGCCCGTCTGTCGGAGATAGACGGGATAAAGTGGATACGTATCCACTATTCCTATCCGGCTGATTTTCCTCAGGACGTGCTTGCCCAGATGGCGGACAATCCCAAGGTGTGCAAATATCTGGACATACCCCTGCAGCATATCTCGGACGGGGTTCTCGACAGGATGCACCGCAATGTGGACGGGGCGTGGACGCGTTCCCTGATCTCGGAGCTGCGGCGCAGGGTGCCGGGAGTGGCCCTGAGGACCACGATGATAGTGGGGCATCCCGGGGAGACGGAGGAGGATTTCGGGCAGCTGCTCGATTTCGTGCGTGAGGCCCGCTTCGAGAGGCTCGGCGCATTCACCTATTCGGAGGAGGAGGGGACATACGGCGCGGCGCACTTCCGGGACGATGTCCCGCAGGAGGAGAAACTCAGCCGTCTTGACCGCCTGATGTCGCTGCAGAGCGGGATTTCCTATCAGTACAACCTCTCCAGGGTCGGTTCGGAACTTGAAGTCCTGGTGGACGAGGTGCTGCCGGACGGCACTCTTGTCTGCCGCTCGCAGTACGAGAGTCCGGAGGTGGACGGGGAGATTATCGTGAAGTCCGCTTCCGCTCCGGCGCGGCAGGGGGAGTTCATCAGGGTGAGGGTCACCGCTGCGGAGGAGTACGACCTTCAGGCGGAGAGAATAGAATAGGGTGAAAGTTTGTTTTTAGTCCGACTTTCACTATATTCGCGCTTGTACTGAAACACTGACACCATATGGTTGAGACAGATACCCAGGGTCTGATTGACCTTGACCGGGTGGTCGCGACGAAGTTCCGGGGGAAGAAAATCCCCGCTTTCGTTGTCGGCTGGCTGAAGAAACTCATACACCAGGACTTCCTGAACTCCATCATCGTCGGAGGCGGAGAGGGGGTCGATTTCTGTGAGCATACGCTGCGGAAGCTCAACGTGAGCCTGGATGTCGAGGGTCTGGACAACATCCCCGCTGACGGCACGCTGTACACCTTCGCTTCCAACCATCCGCTCGGAGGCGTGGACGGGGTGGCGCTGTGTTCGCTGATAGGCCGGAAGTTCGGGGCGGTGAAGATGCCCGTCACGGATTTCCTTATGTATATACGCCCTCTCGCCCCTATGTGCGTGCCGGTCAACAAGACGGGTTCTCAGGCGAGAAATCTTCCCCTGCTTCTGGAC
>CAVILJ010000016.1:0-33796 GCA_963643555.1 Acetatifactor sp. | reverse complement strand
GGTGCTGATATTCCCTGCGGGGATATGTTCCAGAAAGACGGGCGGCGGCATTCAGGACTTGCCGTGGACCAAGACCTTCATCAAAAAGAGCAGTCAGTCCGGGAGGATGATAGTGCCGGTTCGCTTCGTGGGGCGGAACTCCAACCGCTTCTATCGTGTCGCGAACCTCTGCAAGACGCTGAAGCTGAAGTTCAACTTCGCGCAGATTCTGCTTCCGGACGAGATGTACCGCGCACGGAACGCGCATTTCCGCGTAGTGTTCGGCAAGCCGATACCGGCTTCTTTCTTCGATTCTTCCAGAACGCCGACAGAATGGGCGGCGTATGTGCGTGACAAGGTTTATCAGATGCAATGAGTATGGAGAAGATAATAGACCCCGTGAGCGTGGAGCTGCTCAAGGCGGAGCTTACCCCGGACAAGAAACTCTGCGACACCAACAAGGCCGGCAATGAAATCTATGTGATTGACGGCAAGGATTCCCCGAATGTCCTGCGCGAAGTGGGAAGGTTGAGGGAGATTTCATTCAGGCAGGCCGGCGGAAGTTCCGGTCTGGCCCTCGACCTCGACGAGTTCGACACGATGGAGAATCCCTACAGGCAGATTGTCATCTGGGACCCTGACGCCGAAGCCATCATCGGGGGATACCGGTATATTCTGGGGCCGGACGTGAAGATAGGGGAGAACGGGCAGCCGCATCTTGCCACGGCCCATATGTTCCATTTTTCCGACAAGTTCATCCGGGACTATCTGCCTCACGTGATAGAGCTGGGACGCTCCTTCGTCACCCCGGCCTACCAGAGTTCCAAGGCAGGGGCCAAGGCCATCTACGCGCTCGACAATCTCTGGGACGGCATAGGTTCGGTGATGATGCAGCACTCGAACATCATCTATTTCTTCGGGAAGATGACGATGTATCCGTCCTACGACAGGAGCTGCAGGGATCTGATACTGCACTTCCTCTGGAAGCATTTCGGGGATTATGAGAATCTCCTCCGCCCCTACAGCCCGGTGATGCCGGAGCTTGACGGGCGCATTCTGGACCTTATCCTGAAGGACGACGACTTCAAGTCGGACTACCGCAATCTCAAGGAGGCCGTGCGCAAGCTCGGCAACGGAATCCCTCCGCTGGTCAATACGTATATGAACATCTCTCCGACGATGAAGATGTGCGGGACCGCGGTCAACGACGAGTTCTCGGATGTGGAGGAGACGGCTATCCTCGTCTGCTTCAACGAGATGTATGCAGACAAGCGCGACCGCCACAAGGAGCCGTATCTCAAGCAGCTGATGGACAATCTCTTCGAGCGCTTCCCGCAGCTCAACAGGGAGGTGGCGGACCGGCTGATGCAGAGGAAGGACCAGGCCCGGATGAAGGCGTTCTCCTCGATAATGAAGAAGATAAAGAAATAAGGGACGGGCCGTAAGCCGGTTTCTGTTTTATTCTGCCATTTATCTTCGCAACCTACCCCCCGGCATCGGACGGGCCGTCCTCGTTTGCCGGTATATTTGGTTTTGCAGGTCCCGGTGCCGTACCCGCAGCGCATCGCTGCCGCTGCGTCGTGAGCTCTTGCCTCGCGTTTTCACCATTGCCTTGCGGCTGTCATTTTCTGTTACGGCTGGCGTAAGGTTGCCCCTACCTGCGCTTTCCGCAGCGGGATGCCCTTTCCTGTCCGGACTTTCCTCTCTTTCGAGCGGCAGATCACCCCTCCTTTATTCGGGCTGTAAAGTTACGAAAAAAAACTATTTCCCCGAAATCACCATAAAGACGATGGCCCCGATGCAGATGAGTGCGCCGAGCGCAATGTTGACGGTGAACGGCTCAGCAAAGACAAGGGTGCCTATGGCGATGGCGGTGACGGGCTCGAATACCCCGAGCACTGCGGTGCGTGTCGGCCCTATGGACTTGGTGGCGACCGCGAGCGCGAGCATCGAGATCATAGTCGGGACGAGTCCGAGGCAGAAGAGGTCAAACCAGTCCTTTCCGCTGTCGATGCCCTGTAGGAACGCTCCGCCCTCGGCGAGATGCTGCACGAAGAACAGCAGCGTCCCGAAGAAGAGGGCGTAGAATGTGATGGTGTGCGCCGAGAGGCTGTGCATCTGCTTGGAACTGTTGACGATGACGAGATATACCGCGTAGCTCAGGGCCGAGAGCGCCGCGAGAGCCGCTCCCGCCGCGTTGAATGTGGCGCTGCCCAGAGGGTCCATCAGGATGAACACTCCCGCAAGCGAACCCGCGATGGAGGCCCAGACCTGCCAGCTCTGCCGGACCTTGAGGCAGACCATAATCAGAGCCGTGAACACCGGGTAGAGATAGACCACCGTGGTGGCGAGGCCGGCGGGGATATATCTGTAGGCGGCGAAAAGGCAGAGGCTGCTTGAGCTGAAGAGAAACCCGAGCAGGGCGAGCAGCAGGCCCTGACGGGAGCTGATCCTGAAACTCTCCCGCTTTGCCGTCATCAGCAGGGCCATAAAGACGGTGGCGAAGAGGTAGCGGAAGAAGAGCACCGTCGCCACTGATGCGCCGCCCGCGAGCACTTCCTTGCCGAAGAGGGGGTTGGTGCCGTAGGACGCGCCTGCGATGATGCCGGCCGTGTAGCCGATGACGATGGTCCTGAGATGCGCTGCATCTCTGCGGACGCTGAGGCTTGAGTTCACTTTGCTATGCTCCCGTATTGGACATCGAGCCGGAGAGATACTGGTCGTAGGCACTCATATCTATGAGTCCGTGGCCCGAGAGGTTGAAGAGCAGGACTCTGCTCTCGCCGGCTTCGCGGCACTTGAGGGCTTCCTGTATCGTGGCTGCTATGGCGTGGCAGGACTCCGGCGCCGGGATGATGCCCTCCGTCCTCGCGAAGAGGCATCCGGCCTTGAACGAGTCGAGCTGGCGGATGTCCACCGCCTCCATCCTGCCGTCCTTGAGCAGCTGCGAGACTATCGCTCCCGCTCCGTGGTAGCGCAGGCCGCCTGCGTGTATGTTGGCCGGCTGGAAGTCGTGGCCGAGGGTGAACATAGGGATGAGCGGGGTGTAGCCGCTCTCGTCGCCGTAGTCGTAGCGGAATTCTCCCTTGGTGAGCTTGGGGCAGGATGCCGGTTCGGCTGCGATGAAGCGGGTCTTCCTGTCCCTGTGCCTCATAAACGGGAATGCCAGACCGCTGAAGTTGGAGCCGCCGCCGAAGCAGGCTATAACCGTGTCGGGGTACTCGCCGGCCATCTCCATCTGCTTCTCCGCTTCGAGGCCGATGACGGTCTGGTGCAGGGAGACGTGGCTGAGCACCGAGCCGAGGGTGTATTTGCAGTTGTCGGTCATCATCGCCAGCTCGACGGCTTCGGAGATGGCCGTGCCGAGCGAGCCCTGATGGTTGGGGCAGGCGGTGAGGATGTCCTTGCCGGCCCGGGTGGACATCGACGGCGACGCGGTCACCTGGGCGCCGAACACTCCCATCACGCTGCGCCTGTAAGGCTTCTGCTCATAGCTAATCTTGACCTGATATACGGCACATTCCAGCCCGAACACGCTGGCGGCGTAGGAGAGGGCCGCGCCCCACTGTCCGGCACCTGTCTCGGTGGTGACGTTGGAGACCCCTTCCTGCTTGCAGTAGTAGGCCTGGGCGAGGGCGGAGTTGAGCTTGTGCGAACCCACCGGGCTCACGCTCTCGTTCTTGAAGTAGATGTGGGCGGGGGTATCCAGCGCCTTCTCCAGAGAGTAGGCGCGTACCAGCGGGGTGCAGCGGTAGTAACAATACTGCTCGCGCACCGCTTCGGGGATGTCTATCCAGCGGTCGGAGGTGTTGAGCTCCTGGTCGGCGCAGGCCTTGGCGAAGAGGGGATAGAGGTCTTCCGCCTTGACGGGCTGGCGGGTCGCGGGATTCAGCATCGGCTCCGGCTTATGCTCCAGATCCGCCTGTATGTTATACCATTGGGTCGGGACTTCGCTTTCGGGAAGTATGAACCGTTTCTGTTTCATTTCTGCTTAAGCTAACAAGCCGCGAAGATAGCTAATTTTTGGTCTCTTTGCTCGCTTTTGGCTATATTTGCAGCCGTCCGGGGACAAAAAGAAAGGTTCCCGATATCACATCGGGAACCTTCAGTTCTGATTCTAACCAAAATTTAACCTATGAAAAATCTATTCGACAAGAATATTTACAATCATCGTGCCAAAACCGGAGAGCAAATGATAAAAACTAATGCGGCGAGACTGCTTGATGCGGCGGGGATAGCTTATGAACTGGTACCCTACGAGTATACCGAAGACGACCTGTCCGCTGTACACGTGGCGGCGGAGCTGGGGGAGGACATAGAGACCGTCTTCAAGACGCTGGTGCTCAGGGGAGACCGCAGCGGGGTATTCGTCTGCGTCATCCCAGGCGACTTCGAAGTGGACCTCAAGCTGGCTGCACGCATCTCCGTCAACAAGAGCTGCGAGATGGTCCATCTCAAGGAACTGCTCCCGCTCACCGGTTACATCCGCGGCGGCTGCTCGCCGATAGGGATGAAGAAGGCGTACCCGACGTTCGTCCACGAGTCCGCCCTGATGTATGAGCATATCTACATAAGCGCCGGGGTCCGCGGTCTTCAGCTCCGCATCGCCCCGCAGGACCTCATCGACTTCGTCGGCGCAGAAATCTACCCCTTCTAGGGTCGCAGACGGCAGTCTGCGGGGGCTATCAGGGGTATTTCGCGCCTACGTCGCGGTCCCTGCGGGACTTTTTGTCTCTCCTTCGTGGTTTATACCGGGGCTGCCGCCCCGGACCCCTGCGGCGCTCTCTGTCGCTTTCCAGCTTTGCTCACGCAAAGTCACGCGACCGCGCATTGGAGAGCCGCAGTCCTTGAGGGGAGTGCCGTAATCCTGATTGGCGTGCCAGGTGGGGATGTTTCCGGGCAAAAAGTTCCCCACCTGGAAACGGCACCTGCCGCAGAAGGGCTTCCAGGGCATCCGCTCAATCCAGGTAGGGAATAAATCCGCCGAGATCTTCCCTACCTGGACGGAATGGACGGAGCGGCAAGCGGAGGATGTCCGAAGCCTTGCCGACTGTAGCGGAATTGACCTGTTCGCTGGGCTGGCGGTTGCGAGACTCCTGACGGCAACAACGACCTGATGATGTACTTTATCCTTGAGATCGCTAATGGCTGCCGCAGTGAAGCTCCGCACCGCAAAAAAAGAGGATGACCTTTTTTGGTCACCCTCCTCGGATCGGATATCTATCCGCGCAGCCGGATTATTCCGCTGCTACGACATTGACCTTGATATTGGCGAAGACGCCCTTGTAGCACTTCACCTTGCCCTCGAACTCGCCCAGCTCCTTGATGTCGCCGACGGCGATGTTCTTCTTTTCGACCTCCACGCCGGCAGCGGCGAGGACCTCTGCGATCTGCGCGGCGGTGACGGCTCCGTAGAGCTTGCCGCTCTCGCCGACCTTGGCGGCGATGCTGATGCTTACCGCCTCAATCTTGGCCGCGAGAGCCTGGGCGTCAGCGACGAGCTTGGCTTCCTTGTGAGCCCTCTGACGGAGGGTTTCCGCGTGCTGCTTGAGGGCGGACGGGGTGCCGACCGAGGCATATCCCTGAGGGACGAGATAATTGAGAGCGTAACCGGTCTTCACTTCTACCACCTCCCCGGCCTCGCCGAGATTGGCAACTTCTTTCTTGAGAATGATTTTCATAACGCTTCAATTATTTAAGGAGGTCAGTTACATACGGGAGAAGAGCGAGGGAGCGCGCGCGCTTCACGGCCTGTGCCACCTTGCGCTGGAACTTCAGGGAAGTGCCGGTGATGCGGCGAGGCAGGATCTTGCCCTGCTCGTTGAGGAACTTCTTGAGGAACTCCGGGTCCTTGTAGTCAACATACTTGATGCCGGCCTTCTTGAAGCGGCAGTATTTCTTCTTGCGAACCTCTACGGTAGGAGGGTTCAGGTAACGGATTTCGTTGTTTACAATGTTTGCCATAGTGCTTCCTCCTGATTATGCTTCTTCCTTTTCGACAACATCCTCGGTCTTCGCCTCGGACTCGGCCGGAGCTTCCTCAGCCTTTACGGCGGCGGCAGCCTTGGCGGCGCGGGTCTGGCGGCGATGCTCGGCGTATGCGACCGCGTGCTTGTCAAGGGCTACGGTGATGTAACGGATGATGCGCTCGTCGCGGTGATACTGGGTCTCGAGGGTCGCCACGAACTCAGGGGTGGCCTTGAACTCGATCAGGTAATAGAATCCTGAAGTCTTGTGCTGGATCGGGTAGGCAAGCTGCTTGAGCCCCCAATCCTCCTGGTACACAATCTCTCCGCCGTTGTCGGTGATGAGCTTCGTGTACTTGGCAACCGCTTCCTTCATCTGGATGTCAGACAAAACGGGAGTTGCAATGAAAACGGTTTCGTACTGTTTAATCATTTTGTTGATAATTAATTATAAAATAAAAGCCCCAAAAGGGGCTGCAAATATAGCAATAAAAATCAATGTGTGCAATACTTGTCGGGATGCCGGGCCACAAGATGCAGATCTTCGTACTTCTGCTGTATCAGAGCCGTGTCGGCGCGGGCGTCGTCGGTGCAGATGAACCTCTCCCCGATGCTGACGCGCTTCGTGCCCCAGTTGAAGTAGCCCAGGTAGACCGGGCAGCCGAGGGCGCGGGCGATGGCGTGGTAGCCCATCTTCCATCTGCGCACAGGCTTGCGCGTGCCTTCCGGAGCGATGCAGAGGTGGAACTCCCCGGGGGTCGCCTCGATGGCGGAGATCACGCTGCGCACCACCGCCGCCCCGTTGCTCCTGTCCACCGGGATGCATCCCAGACGCTTCAGGACCGGCCCGAGCGGCCAGAAGAAGAACTCCTTCTTGATCATCACGTGCGCCGTGTGTCCGAGGCTCTTATAGTAGAAGTAGGCCACTAGGAAGTCCGCGATGCTGGTGTGCGGGACTCCGAGGATGATGCATTTCTCCTCCGGCGCGGGGCCGCTGTCCGCCTTCCAGCCCCAAAGCTTCATCACCCTGGCGTAGAAATTCATATGTTGATGTCTTCGAGCTCCTCCTCGCTGCGGAGGTTGCGGCGTATGAAGTTCTGGCGGTCGATGGTGTTGTTGCCCATATAGAAGTCCATAATCTCGGCTATGGACTCCTCTTCGGCGAGACTCACCGGGTCGGTCCGCATATCGTCTCCGATGAAGTGCACGAACTCCTCGGAGGAGATTTCTCCCAGACCCTTGAAGCGGGTGATCTCCACCCCCGTCTTCAGCTCCGCCACGGCCCTGTCACGCTCCTCCTGGTTGTAGCAGTAGCGGTTGGCCTTCTTGTTGCGCACTCTGAAGAGAGGGGTCTGGAGGATGAAGACGTGCCCGCGGCGGATGAGGTCGGGGTAGTACTTCATAAAGAAGGTGAGCAGCAGCATCCTGATGTGCATCCCGTCGTCGTCGGCATCGGTGGCGACGATGATGTTGTTGTAGCGCAGGTTCTCGAGGTCGTCCTCCACTCCGAGCGCGGAGATGAGCAGGTTGAGCTCCTCGTTCTCGGCCACCTTGCGGCGGCTCTCCTTATAGCAGTTGATCGGCTTGCCGCGCAGCGAGAACACGGCCTGACAGTTGGCGTTGCGGGCCTTGGTGATTGTCCCGCTGGCGGAGTCGCCCTCGGTGATGAAGATGGACGAGTTCTCGATGTTCTCCTGGTTCTTCTCGTTGCGCTTGTCGTCGTAGTGGTAGCGGCAGTCGCGCAACTTGCTGTTGTAGACGTTGGTGCGCTTGTTGCGCTCGCGGGTCTTCTTCTGTATGCCGGAGATCTCCTCGCGCTCTTTCTGGGAGGCCTTGATCTTCTCCTCGATGACCGGGGCTATCTCCTTGTGGATGCGCAGGTAGTTGTCGAGGTTCTTGGAGAGGAAGTCGTTGACGAAGGAGCGTATGGTCGGGCCGATGTCGGTCTTCATCGCCCCGTCTTCGCTGACTGTCTTCTCCCACATATAGTTGGAGCCGAGCTTGGTCTTGGTCTGGCCCTCGAAGTTGGGCTCCTGGATGCGTATGCTGATGGCCCCCACGACCCCCTGGCGGCAGTCGGCGGCCTCGTAGTTCTTCTTGAAGAACTCCTTGAGGGTCTTGGCTATGGCCTCGCGGAACGCAGCGAGGTGCGTGCCCCCGTCGCGGGTGTTCTGCCCGTTGACGAAGGAGGAGATGTTCTCTCCGTAGGCGTTGCAGTGGCTGAGCACTATCTCGATGTCGTCGCCCTCCAGGTGGATCGGAGGGTAGAGCGGCTCTTCGCCGAGGTTCTCGTTGACCAGGTCGAGCAGTCCGTTCTCGGACTTGTATGCGGTGCCGTTGAAGTTGAGGGTCAGCCCCTTGTTGAGGTAGGAGTAGTTGCGGACCATAGTCGAGACGTAGTCCGGATTGAAGGCGTATCCGCTGAACATCAGCGTGTCCGGGGTGAATCGTATCAGCGTGCCGTCCTTCTCGGAGGTGCTGCCGCCGCCGCTTTCCACAAGCTTGCCTCGGGAGAAGCTCGCGTGGAAGCACTCTCCGCCCCGGTGCGAGCAGACGTAGAAGTCGGAGGAGAGCGCGTTGACCGCCTTGGTGCCCACGCCGTTGAGTCCCACGGACTTCTTGAAGACCTTGTCGTCGAACTTGCCGCCGGTGTTGAGTATGCTCACCGCGTCCACCACCTTGCCCAGAGGAATCCCGCGCCCGAAGTCGCGCACGGACACTGCTCCGTCCTCGATGCTGATGCGTATCTCCCTGCCGAAGCCGGCGGAGAACTCGTCCACGGAATTGTCGATTATCTCCTTGAGCATCACGTAGATGCCGTCGCCTGGGTCCCTGCCGTCGCCGAGTCTGCCTATGTACATCCCCGGGCGCAGGCGGATGTGCTCCACGCCCTCTATGGTGCGTATGCTGTCGTCTGTGTAGTTATTTGCTTCCATTCTTCTTCACCACTCCCTTCATATGCAGAAGGATAGCCTTCTTCTGCGCGGATGTGTAAACCGTAAGTGTCTTGTCGAAATATGTCGGCCCCTCGTCGTTGGAATAGGTGGCGCTTATCTCCCCGGACCCGCCGGGCTGTATGCTCTCGCGCGTCCAGCTGACCCTCGTGCAGCCGCAGGAGGACACGACGGCGAAGATGCTGAGCGGCTCCGCGGAGTTGTTGGTCACCGTGAAGGTGCAGCTCAGCGGTCCGTCGCTCTCGCTGACCTGTCCGAAGTCGTGGACCGTCTTGTCGAAGCTCAGCGGCGAGGAAAGCGCCAGCGCGAGAAGAAATGTGATAATACTCTTCATACAGTGCAAAGTTAGCAATAAATCTTGCTCCGAAAAAGTTGGGAATTCAGTTTTTCCTGCTAATTTTGTCCTTTGATTGAAAACACACACTAAAGATTATGGCTTACAAAATTGACCCGAACACCTGCGTTGCCTGCGGCACCTGTCAGGGAGAGTGCCCTTCAGGGGCCATCAAGGACGGAGACGTCTATACCATCGACCCGGATGTCTGCATCAGCTGCGGCGCCTGCGCCGACGCTTGTCCTATGGGAGCAATCTCTCCGGACGAATAATATCATTTCCTGATGATCAAGCAGGTTATAATGGGGGCTGTAGCGGCCCTCTTTGCGTTTACGGAGGTGCAGGCATACGAGCTTGTCAAGCCGGACTTCAGGGTGCAGCTCTACCCGGCGGGGCAGAATGTGGACAGGGGCATAAGCGAGAACGGC
Source organism: Acetatifactor sp. (assembly GCA_963643555.1). Lineage (GTDB taxonomy): Bacteria > Bacteroidota > Bacteroidia > Bacteroidales > UBA932 > Cryptobacteroides. The sequence goes on along the minus strand of CAVILJ010000016.1, from coordinate 24,135 downwards.
CGGGCGGTGACCCTCGGACCGCTTGAGTCCAACGGGCTCACGGGGGAGATGACGGTCAACTCGAGCGGCAACATCGGCAACGTCGGCGACGGGGCCTACCTCGACCTCTATATACCGGGGAACTGCAACGGACAGATGATAGTGGTCTGCCCGGGCGGCGGCTACCAGTACTGCTCCGGAGCCAACGAGGGCACGCGGGTTGCAGACTGGTGCACAAGGCGCGGCATCGCTGTGTGCGTGGTCATCTACCGTATGCCGAACGGACATTGCAAAGTGCCGCTGACCGATGTGCAGAACGCTTTCCGCTATTGCCGTGCGCACGCCGCCGACTGGGGGGTGAAGAGCATAGGCGTGATGGGGTTCTCCGCCGGCGGGCATCTCGCGGCCTCGGCATCCACCCTCTTCACGGACGCTCAGACCCGCCCGGACTTCTCCGTGCTCATCTATCCGGTGATAACTTTCGAGGAGTTCGTAACGCACAGCGGTACAAGACACAATCTTGTCGGCCCTAAAGCCGGAAAGTCCGAGGTTGAATATTATTCCCTTGAAAATCAAGTCACTGCGAATACCCCTCCGACCATCCTGCTGCTGAGCGGCGACGACGGGGCGGTGCCTCCGGAGAACAGCCTGCGCTACTACCGCGCGATGCAGAAGCAGGGAGTCGAGGGCGAGCTGCACATCTTCACCGGCGGCGGCCACGGCTGGGGTTTCACTACGGTGGAGAACTCCGGGCGCGACGGTCTCGGGACGCAGAGGGAGAACTTCTTCCGGATTCTCTCACGCTGGCTCGACGCACACAACAGATAATCAATGGTCGACCGCTTCCGACTGCAGGTCTTTGCCGCCCTTGCCTCGGGCGGAAGCTTCTCCGCCGCGGCGAAGGAGCTCGGAATCTCGCAACCGGCGGTCAGCCAGAACATTGCCGAACTCGAGAAATACGCCGGCGGGAAGCTTTTCACGCGCTCCCGCAGCGGGGTCAGCCTGACGCGGAAAGGCAGGGAGTTCCTGCGGAACGCGCAGGCGGTGCTGGATGCTTACGGGCGGCTTGAGGCCGCCTGCAAGGCTCCTGACACTATCCTGCTGAGAGGAGTAGCGCTCGGCGGCGAGCGCCGCGACGTCTTGATAGACAGAGGCCTGATCGCGGACCTCGACGTGCAGGGCGAGGCGCGTCCCGACAAAGTGATAGAGTCCGCCGGGCTTGAAATGCTCCCGAGCTATTTCGACGCGTTCTGCTCCGCTGCGGATCATATTCCTCAGGGCTTGCGTGACGGATGCGGCTTCGTCTCTTTCGCTTCGGCGGACCCGGACTCCGACCTCGCCCGTATGGAGGACCTGGGTATCAGGGCCGCTCTCGCCGTCTCTCCGGACGGGCGGGAGTTGCTGCGGACTTGGGAAAGCCCTGATCCGGAGATGCTCTCGCTCGTTGTCGATGTCCCTGACGGCTGCAAGGAGGACAGTCTCTCCAAAGTTTTCGCCCTTGCCCGCAAGCGGGGTCTCCGCCTGAGGATTCGAGCCGGGAGCGGCGTCGTGCGGCGTCTTGACTCGCTGCGTCTCTTGGGATCCGATCTGTTTCTCTACGGCTGTCCGCGTCTTTCTGAGGAGGAGTGGAGGCTTGCCGGTCGCAGAAGAGTGAATATAATACACTGTCCCACATCGGACTACCGCAGCGGCGGGGTGCGCTTCCCCTATGAGGCTGCTCTCGCTTCGGGCTGCAGGATACTGCTCGGCACGGGGGATTCGCGCCACGGCATCGCGGAGGAGATGCGGACCGCCCTGCTGCTCTCGTCAGTAGGCGGGAAGGCTCTCGACATCAGTACCCTCCGCAGCTGGGCCACGGTCAATGCGGCGGATGCGTTCGGAGTCGGCTCCGCGCGATTCAGCCGGGGCAGCGGCGCCGACTTCATACTTGCCGCCTGCGGAGCGGACATCCCGGAGGCTTCCAATATCCGATATCTTTTCTGCGCCGGACGGATTGTCTATTCCGCCCCTTGCGAGGAGTGCAGCGGAGCAATGATGGCGCGGCGGTAGCACGCGGTCTGATAGGCCGACCTGAAGATGAGGTGGGCGTAGTAGGCGGCGAAGAGCAGATGTGCCGCCGCCGCGCCTTCCGGTTCCAGCAGCCGGAGTCCCGCAAACCACACGGCGAAGAACGCCACCACGCAGCCGATATTTGAGTTGCGCATAGTTCCGGTGGCGGTCGCACCGGTGTAGATGCCGTCCCAGGTGAATGCGGGGCAGCCTACCGGCGGGATGAAAACCAGCCAGGGGAGGAACGCCGCAGCGGCCTCGACCACGGTCGCATCTGAAGTCATCAGCCGCAGCGTAGGCACTCCGGCGAAATAGTTTATCCCTATGAAAACCAGGCCGATGCCCATACTCCAGGCGAAGGTGCAGCGCACGGCCCTCCGCACCCCGTTCTCGTCGCGCATACCCGTGAAACGGCCCGTCAGAGCCTCGCCGGCAAATGCGAAGCCGTCGGTGAAGTAGGAGAATACCAGCAGGAGCTTGAGCATAATCGAGCAGGCCGCGAGCAGAGTGTCGCCGAAGCGGGCGGAAATCGACGTGAATCCCAGATAGACGATGATGAGGCAGACGGAACGGACGAAGAGGTCCGTGTTGACGGTGAAGAAGTGCCTGAGCTTGCCGCTGCCGAATGCGGTCCTGAGCGAAAGCGTCCTGCGGTTGACGACATTGCGGAACTTGAAGAAGATTATCGCTCCGGCGCAGAGCAGGCCTCCGTACTGTGCCGTCACCGTGCCCCAGGCTATGCCGCTGAACCCTATGCCTTCCAAACCCGTGCCCGGGATGCCGAAAGTCAGTATGAGGCTGAAAAGTACATTGCCGAGGTTGACGCAGAGGTCGGTGAGCATAGAGCTGAAAGTGTCCTGCATCCCGATGAACCAGCCCCTGACCGCCATCAGCGAGAGGGTGGCGGGTGCGGCCCAGATGCGGATGCGGAAGTAGGCGAGGGCGAGAGAGCGGACCTCGTCCGAGCAGTTGACAAAGAGGAACATCAGCTTCTGGAACGGCCACTGGAGCAGTATCAGGGCCAGCGCGATGCCGAAGGCGAGTCCGACGCCCCTGGTGAGATTGTCGGCGCAGTCGGCCCAGTCGCCGCGTCCGTAGGCCTGGGCGCACATCCCGCCGGTTCCCGCGCGAAGGAAGCCGAAGTTCCAGTAGAGGATGTCGAACATCAGCGTACCCACCGAGATGCCGCCTATCAGCGCCGCCGCGGAGGCGTCGAGGTGTCCGGCGATGGCTATGTCGACCATCCCGACGAGCGGCACGGTCAGGTTGGCCAGTATGCTGGGCAGGGCCAGCCTGAGCACCTCTCTGTTAGTTCCTTTCACGCTGCAAAAATATAAAAAAAGCCGGCTGATTTCAGCCGGCTCATATGATGCTTCGGTAAAAATTACTTCAGGTTGGAAGCTACAGGACGGATCTCGCCGTCGAACCACCTGGACTGACCGCCGTATGCGTTGACTCCGGCGGCCTCGTTGAGAGTGAACATACCGGCCAGCTCGTAGTCTATAGGAATGTTGAGATGGATGTTGGCTGTCCAGTAGTCGCCCTGAGGGTTCTTGTCGGTGTACTTGGTGGCAGGGAAGAAGATTGAGTTGGTGTTGCCGCTCTTCTTGCTCTTGACCTCAAGACCATAGACGGTCTTGCCGTCAGAGCCGGTCCTGCTTGTCCAAGTGCAGGTGGTGTTGGTGAAAAGCTCCTGGAACTCTGTAGCGAGCGGGGTGCGGCAAGGGAGCTTCAGAGCTGCGGTAGCAGCGTCATCGTCTGCCTCAAGAGTCTGTATGCCGTCTTTCTCGCTGTACTTGGTGAACTTGTCGGCGCTTGTGCCGTATTTGTAGTTCTCCTTGGTGCAGTTCGCGATGGACTTGGCAGTAGTCTCGCCCCAGGCGAAATGGCTGCCTTCGGCTGTCGCTGAGGATGCGCCCAGATTGCACTCGGCCCAGAGAAGGCCGCTTGGAAGTCCGAGGTCCACGAAGCGGGTGCCGTTGACCTTGTAGATACCGCCGCCGAGATCCTCGATGGAAGCCTTGTCACCGGATTTGTTGTTGTCCTTCTTGCAGGAGGTTGCAGTCAGGCCGAGGCACAGGGCCAGAGCTGCCAGAAGATAAATTGTCTTTTTCATTGTTTTGTTAAGATAAATGATTACAACTCTCTAACTATTATAAACGGGCGCAAAGATACATATATTTTTCTTATTATCAAGCCCCGAGGCGAGAATTTTCATCATTCGTATCACATTGTCACTATTTGACTTCGGGCCTCATCACCAGTTCGATGAAGTTGCCGGATGCGAGCAGCCGGGAAGCCGCCGCCTTGACGTCGTCGGAGGTCAGGGCTCCGACTGCGGCCTCGAATTCGGAGATGTAGTCGTAGCCGTAGTTCTCGTAAGATTGCAGCGCCGAACTCCAGGTGCTGTTGTGCAGCTTCTTCTCCGGGACGCTCTTCTCCAGATTCTTCTTGGCCTTGTCGAACTGCTCCGCGTTCGGGCCGTTCCCGGCTATCCCGCGAAGCCCCGCCACCGCGAGTTCGCGCAGCTTGTCCGCCTGCTCCTCGTTGGTCTGGAACGCGACCTGAAGCAGATGGAGCGGATTAGGCTCGTCGGTGAGCTGGCTTGCCGCCTGTGCACCGTAGGTGCCGCCTTCCTCCTCGCGCAGAGTCTCGGTGTAGATCATATTGAGGATGTAGCCGAGGGCGGTGTAGTCGACCTCGTCCTTGACGCTGTACGGGGCGTTGACCTTATAGAACTGCACGACAGTGACGGTCGGGGTCTGCATAGCGGTGCGGAAGTCGTTGACCTTCCGGCCGTCTATGATGCCGTCGCCCCGGTAGCACCAGTCTGTGGCTTTCCTGCCCTTAGGCAGCGAGCCGATATACTTCTCCACGAGCGGCCGAATGCTCTCGATGCTGAAGTCGCCGACGATCACTGCGGTCGCGCCGGCTGCATCATTGAAGAGACGGCGGTAGTTCTTCCCGATGGTCTCCAGATTGGCCTTCGCGAGAGTGGCGGAGTCGAGCGAGAACACGCGCGGACTGTCGTAGATCGTCTTGACCAGCTCTTTCTGGAGCTTCCAGTTAGGCTGGTTCTCGAGATTAGGGAGCAGGGTTTCGAGCTGTTTGATGCCCTGGGCGTATTCGTCAGCGTCGAAGCGCGGCTCGGTGAAGTAGAGGTAGAGCAGTTGGAACGCGGTCTCGATATCCTTCTTCGTGCTGGTGCCGCTGATGCCGTGCTGATAGTTGCCTATATACGGATGTATGCCCACCTGCTTGCCGGAGAGCATCTTGCTGACGGTCGTCGCAGGGAATCCGGCCACACCTGTATTCTGCTGATACAGAGACCAGATGTTGCTCTCGAACGAATAGACGTCCTCGTCAGGGATGAGGCTCAGGCCGCCCTTCTTGAAGAGTTTGATGCTTATCTTGTCCTTCTCGTACTCGGTAGGGAGCAGGATGACCTTGACGCCGTTCTTCAGGGTCAGCACCTCCGAGCCGTAGAGGCCCTTGGAAGTTTTCTTGACCTTGCCGCCCTTGAGGGATGCCGGGTCGAGGAATTCGCTCGGGACATCCTCCCCGAGACTCTGGCTGTACTCTGCGTTCTCCACCTTGTCCACGACCCCGAGGAGCTGCTCCCCAGTCGGGTGCTGCAGGCCCTCGCGCTCCGGGGCTACGTACAGCACAACCATATTCTCACGGGTGATGAGCTGCTGGGCGAGCTGGTTGATGACCGCAGGACTCAGCTGGGAGATAAGTTCGCCTGCGAGTTCAAACTCAGTCTTCGGGTCCATAAACGGCTTGTTGTCGAAGAAGTTGTAGACCAGCGGCATCACGAATTCAGAGTTCTTGCGGCTGTCCGCCTTGTTGGCGGCGGCCTCATAGCGGGAGAGCAGCTCGCTCTTTGCACGCTCGATCTCAGCGTCGGTGAAGCCGAAGCGGTGCATCTTCTCTATCTCGGAGAGCATAGCCTCGAATCCCTCGAGGACCGCGCCGTCCTTGCAGCTGACCTCTCCGTAGGCCACATCCATTGTCTCGCAGATGTTGCTGACTCCGAAGCCCGCGTCGAGGAACGGAGCGTCGCTCTTCGCGCTGATGTCGTTGAAGCGCTCGGACATAATGGTGGAGATGATGTCCTTGACCACATCCACCATAAGCCCGATACTGGTGCTGTTGTATTCCTCACTCATAGCCTCGCTTTTCCAGTACACCTCTACCGATGTCGAGCTGTTCTCCGGGTCGGTGATGATGCCGACTATCGGCTTTTCGTTATCCGGGATCCTGATGACGTCCTTCTGCTTCGGGTTCTCGGCTGCCGGGATGTCGGCGAAGATGTTCTTTATCTTTGCTTCGACTTCGTCCACGTCGATATCGCCCACCACGATAAGCGCCTGCATATCAGGACGGTACCAGGTATGGTAGAAACTGGTGAGGCTTTCCGGTCTGAAGGTCTTGAGGTTCTCCTCGCTGCCGATGATGTTGCAGCCGGCGTACTTGGTGTCCCCGTACAGATACGGGAGCATAGCCTCGAAGTTGCGCCAGGCGGCGGTGTTGCGGGAGCGCTTCTCCTCCAGGATCACTCCGCGCTCCTTGTCAATCTCGACAGGGTCGCAGGTGACAAAGTGGGAGTAGTCGTGCATAATCAGCAGGCAGGTGTCCACAACCGTAGGGCGCACGAGCGGGATGTTGTTGAGCAGATAGATGGTCTGCTCGACTCCCGTGGAGGCGTTGACGTTGCCGCCGAACGAGGCCCCGATGCTCTCCAGCCAGTTGAGTATGCCCTTGCCAGGGAAGTTCTTGGTGCCATTGAAGCACATATGCTCCAGGAAGTGTGCCAGTCCGTCCTGATCCGGAGTCTCCTGGATGGCGCCCACGTCGGTGGCGAGGTAGAACTCCGCCCTCTGCGCGGGCTTGTCGTTGTGGCGGATATAGTAGGTCAGCCCGTTGTCGAGCTTGCCGACCCGGGTCGCAGGATCATTTGGAAGCTGCTGCTGTCCAAAACACATAGCAGCGGCACCAAGAAGTGTCGCTGCTACGAGAATGATTTTTTTGCTCATCTTGTAATTGCTAAGTGTAATACTTCATTAGTACACCGCAAATATAGAGCAAAAAAGTTAAAATACAATTAAATTACCGTTACTTTCCTGCAAGGCGCCTGTAGGTCTCGAGACGGATCCTGGCGAATTCCTCGGTCTTGGCAAGGAGCTCCGCAGCATTGTCCGGGAAGAGCTTGTAGAGCGACGAGAACCTCACCTCGCCCTTGAGGAAGTCCTGGAACTTGCTCCAGTCAGGCTCCTTGGAGTCGAGAGTGAACGGATTCTTGCCCTGCTCCTCGAGGGTAGGGTTGTAGCGGTAGAGCTGCCAGTAGCCGCACTCGACCGCAAGCTTCTCCTCCTTCTGGCTGAGTCCCATACCGGCCTTGAGCCCGTGGTTGATGCAAGGGGCGTAGGCGATGATCAGGGACGGCCCGTCATATGCCTCGGCCTCCTTTATGGCGTTCATATACTGAACCGGGCTTGCACCCATAGCTACCTGTGCCACATATACATAGCCGTAGCTCATCGCCATCATCCCGAGGTCCTTCTTGCGGATCTTCTTGCCGGATGCGGCGAACTTGGCTATCGCGCCGGCAGGGGTGGACTTGGATGACTGTCCGCCGGTGTTGGAGTAGACTTCGGTGTCGAGCACGAGGATGTTGACGTTCTCGCCTGAAGCGAGGACGTGGTCGAGTCCGCCGTAGCCGATGTCGTAGCTTGCGCCGTCACCGCCGAAGATCCACTGGCTGCGGGCCGGGATGTACTGCTTGAGCTTGAGGAGGGACTTGCTGACGTCGCAGCCGCACTTCTCCATCAGGGGCACGAGCTTGTCTGCGACCTCGCGGGTCTTGGCGTAGTCTCCGCGGTTGTCGAGCCACTGTCTGTAGAGGGCCTTCATCTCGTCGCTGCAGCGCTCGCACCCGAGACCTTTCTGCATAAGGGAGGCCACGGTTTCGCGGATACGCTCGGAGCCGAGCCGCATACCGAGTCCGAACTCGCAGAAGTCCTCGAAGAGGGAGTTGGCCCAGGCCGGTCCGTGGCCGTGTGCGTCCGTGCAGTAAGGGGATGCAGGGAATGACGCGCCGTAGATCGAAGAGCATCCGGTGGCGTTGGCGATCATCATATGGTCGCCGAAGAGCTGGGTGATGTTCTTGATGTATGGGGTCTCGCCGCAGCCCGCGCAGGCTCCGGAGAACTCGAAGAGCGGCTGTGCGAACTGGGCGTTCTTGACATTGGCCTTAGGGTCTCCCGGGGTCTTGTAGCCGACTTTGGCGTTGAGGTAGTCGAAGTTGGCCTGCTCGGCGGTGTTGTCCATATAAGGGGCCATCGAGAGGGCCTTGTCCTTGGCGAGGCAGACGTCCACGCAGTTGCCGCAGCCTGTGCAGTCGGCGACAGATACCGAGAGGGCGTACTTGTACTCCTTGAGGTTGGCCTTACCGTCCGCCATCTTGATGCCCGCAGGGGCTGCGGCGGCTTCGTCGGCGGTGAGCAGGAACGGACGGATGGCGGCGTGAGGGCAGACGAAGGCGCAGCTGTTGCACTGGATACACTTCTCCGCATCCCATACCGGCACGTTGACCGCTACTCCGCGCTTCTCATAGGCGGCCGTGCCTGCCGGCATCGTGCCGTCCCTGTATGGCAGGAACGCGCTGACAGGGAGGCTGTCGCCGCACTGGGCGTTGACCACATCGGCAATCTCCTTGACGAACGGAGTGGCGAGACGACCCGCGTTGTGGTTGACGAACCTGGCGTTGATTTTGGACCACTCGGCAGGAACCTTGACCTCGACATACTCGCCGCCCCGGTCGATGGCCGCGTAGTTCATATTGACGATGTTCTCGCCCTTATTGCCGTAGGACTTGAGGGCCGCGTCCTTCATATACTTGACGGCCTCGTCCACAGGGATGATGCCGGAGATGCGGAAGAATGCGCTCTGGAGTATGGTGTTGGTGCGCCCGCCGAGACCGATCTCGGCCGCGATCCTGGTCGCGTTGATGATATAGAGCCTGATCTTCTTGCGTCCGATGACGGCCTTCACGAAGTCAGGGATGCGCTTGAGGGTCTCCTCCTCGTTCCAGAGGGAGTTGAGCAGCAGGCTGCCGCCCTCCTTGATGCCCTTGAGCACATCGTACTTCTCAAGGTATGAAGGCACGTGGCAGGCCACGAAGTCCGGGGTGTTGACCAGATACGGGGCCTTGATAGGCTCTTTGCCGAACCTGAGGTGAGAGCAGGTGTATCCGCCGGACTTCTTGGAGTCGTAGTCGAAGTACGCCTGGCTGTAGAGGTCGGTGTGCGTGCCTATGATCTTGATGGTGTTCTTGTTGGCGCCGACGGTGCCGTCCGAGCCGAGTCCGTAGAACTTGCACTCGGTGGTGCCCTTCTTGACGATGGAGATTTCGCCCTTGGTAGGGAGGCTCTTGAAGGTCACGTCGTCCACGATGCCGATGGTGAAGTCGGCCTTAGGCTCCTTGCGCTCGAGGTTGTCATATATGGCTATGATCTGCGCCGGGGTGGTGTCCTTGGAGGAGAGGCCGTAGCGTCCGCCGATCACGAGCGGGGCGTTGTCCCTGCCCTGGAAGACGGACCTGACATCGAGGTAGAGAGGCTCTCCCGGAGCTCCCGGCTCCTTGGTCCTGTCGAGCACGGCTATCTTGCGCACGCTCTTCGGCAGCACCTTGAGGAAGTATTTCTCGGAGAACGGACGGTAGAGGTGCACGGTGACGACGCCGTACTTGCGCCCGTGGGCCGCGAGGTAGTCGACCGTCTCCCTGATGGTCTCGGTGACGGACCCCATAGCCACGATGATGCACTCGGCGTCCTTGGCCCCGTAGTATTCGAACGGACGGTACTGCCTGCCGGTCACTTCCCCTATCTCTCCCATATAGCGGGCCACGATGTCCGGCACGGCATCATATACCTGGTTGCGGGACTCGACGGCCTGGAAGTAGACGTCGCCGTTCTGGGCCGTGCCTCTGGTGACAGGGGCTTCAGGGTTGAGGGCGCGGGCGCGGAAGTTGTCGAGCGCCTTGTCGCTGACCATCTTCCTGAGGTCGTCCTCGTCTATGGCCTCGATCTTCTGGATCTCGTGGGAGGTGCGGAAGCCGTCGAAGAAGTGCAGGAACGGCACTGATGCCTTGATGGCGGAGAGATGGGCCACCGCCGCGAGGTCCTGGGCCTCCTGGACGGAGCTGGAAGCCAGCATCGCAAATCCCGTCTGGCGGCAGGCCATCACGTCCTGATGGTCTCCGAAGATGGAGAGGGCGTGGGAGGCGAGGGCGCGGGCAGACACGTGGAAGACCGCCGGGAGCATCTCACCGGCGATCTTGTACATATTCGGAATCATCAGAAGAAGTCCCTGAGAAGCCGTGTAGGTGGTGGTCAGAGCACCGGCCTGGAGTGATCCGTGGACTGCTCCGGCGGCGCCCGCCTCGCTCTGCATCTCCGTGACCTTTACGGTCTCGCCCCAGAGGTTCTTCTTGCCGTGAGCGGCCCACTCGTCAACATTCTCAGCCATTGTTGAAGATGGTGTGATAGGGTATATGGCCGCGTGCTCGCTGAAGAGATAAGCGATGTTCGACGCGGCCTGATTACCATCACAGGTGATGAATTTCTTTTCTTTAGCCATATTAATATCGATAGTTTTAGTATGTCTCGACAAAAACGCACATTATTCCACAAAGATACTGAATATTTCTGAAATAATCTACAGTTTCGCGACCTCGCTCGCGGCAAGCAGATAGCATCCCGTGCCGAAATCCTCGAAGTCCGGGATCCGGTCGTAGCCCGCCGGCTGCGCCTCCTTCGGCTCCTTGCCCGAGCCCTGGGAGTGGCCTATGAAGCCGTTGTCGTGGATGCAGATGCGGTTGAGGGCGTTCCAGGCCCTGGCTACCGCAGGCCGGTAGACCCCGGCGTCGAGCCGTCCCGTGCGCACGCCCCAGGCGAGTCCGTAGATGAAGAGCGAGGTCCCCGTCGCCTCCGGCCCGCCGTAGTCGTCAGGGTCGGCGAGGGAACAGTTCCAGGTGCCGTCTTCCCGCTGGACTTGCAGCAGAGCCTCGCACATAGCCTTGAAGTCCGCCTCATAGACGGCGCGGTGAGGGTCTCTCTGCGGCAGTTCTTCCAGCACCCGGACATAGGCCGCCAGCACCCAGCCGTTGCCGCGGCTCCAGTAGCAGTTTTTGCCGCCCGGGGTCTTGTAAGGCGGGCAGAAGTCCTTGTCCCTCCACCAGAGGCCCTCCTTAGGGTTGAAGAATCGGTCGCGGGCCCATTTGTACATCCTCCAGGCCTTCTCGAAATACTCCGGACCGCCGGCTGTCACTCCGTATTTGACCAGCACGGGCATCCCCATCTGGATGGCGTCGATCCAGGTCCAGTCGGCGTCGGACCCGTCGGCGGAGAGGAGATTCTCCATACACCTGCCGACGTTCTCCAGCATCCTCGGCTCACCGTAGATGCGGTACATATCTATATATGCCTGGCCGCAGCAGTAGTTGTCGGCGTTGCGGGTGAGGGTCTGGCCCCCGCGCATATTCCAGTCGAAGCACTCGCCCCACTCTCTGGTGTAGTCGAGGTATTTCTGCTGCGGGTCTACCCCGTAGAGGGCGAGCAGGCCCTCGTAATAGACCGCGCGGGTCCAGATGTTGGCCTCATAGACCTTGTGGCGCGACGGGAACGGCATAACCCTGGACGGGTCGCCGTATTTGTGCATAAAGTAATCGTTGACCTTGCGCGCCTGTGAGATCACCTCTTCCGGGGCGGGAATGTCGTAATGGACCGGGATCAGCTTCACTTCCGAGCAGAGTCCCGACGGGTCGGTCTCCCAGCCGCTGAAGTCGTCGTATTTGCCCAGGGTGTTGATGTTGGTGTCCTTGAAGATTCTCCATTTCACCCCGCGCCGGTCAAAGTCCGCTATCCTGTTGGACTGCAAGTTGGTGACATAGACCTCCAGCAGGTTGATGCCCGGCTTGAGCCATTTGCCGACGTTGAGGCGGAACGGCACGCACCAGACGGTGCCGGCCTCCTCTCCGTTGATGACTACCCGGGCGCTCTCGCGCACGTCCCCCAGATCGAGCACCCACTCGTCCGCCGCATCCGGGTCGTCCATAGGGATGGCCGTGGAGTAGAGCGCCGTGGCGAAGTTGAGTTTCGCGTCAGGGCAGTTCTTCAGTTTTGTCCAGTCCTGAGGCTTGTCGGTGAAGAAGTTGCCCCTGATCTCCGGGTCGCTCTGAGGGAAGCTGATGTTCCAGGCGCGGTCGATGGCTGTGGCCGGGCCTTCGGATGCGGCATATTTCCACTCCGGGGCCTCGATCCGGGCCGGGAAAGTCTTGATGAGCACCGACTCTCCCGGCCTGAGCCGCAGGCGGATCTCGGCGCAGCCGTCGGACGCGCTGCGGATTTGAGCCTTGCCGCTGATGCCGCTGACCGCATCGTAGAGCATAGCCGACGCCGCAGGAGTGCCGAGCTTTAACCATCCGTCTATCTCATTGGCGTTCAGTAGGGAAGCAAAGTAGTTCCAGCCTCCGCACTCGTTGCGGCGGCGGATCATCGCGCCTCCGTAGACGCTTCTGAATTCCTCCGGACGGACACTCATTACCGCCTTCTCAAGCGTCACGGCCTTTCCGAAGCCCTTCGCAATCTTGCGGAACTCTTTGCGCCGGGCGGCGAGGTCGTGAAGTCCGGGCACATCCTTCGGCACGCTCCCGATGAAGTGGACCCTCACTCCGGATTTCTTGAGTTCGACCAGCCTGCGGGCCGTCTCCACCGGCATATAGCTGCACGGAGGCACGATTATAGGCTTGTCCGGCACGTCGCCGAGCAGCTGGGAGTCGGAGATGTAGTCGACATCGTAGCCCGCAGCCGTGACATCGTCCACAAGCGACTTGAACTCGGGGATAAGCTGGCGTATGCGGTGGATGTCGAGCATCATATAGGCCTTGTCGGTATTCTTGCTCCAGGCGTCATAGACCGGGAAGTAGAGCAGGAAGTCGGAGTCCGGGCTGCCCGCGGTGAGGAAAGCCTGGCACCGCTCTATATATTTGAACAGGGCCGGTGCGTCCCTCCACATCCCGCCGGTAGGGGACATATTGATGGAGGCGTAGAAGAGCCATCCCGGGAACTCCGCCCCTTCAGGGGAATACGGAGCTCCGTGGAAATAGATATGGTTCACTCCGGCAGCGAAGGCCTGGTCGAGCTCCGGCTTGCACTGGCTCAGCGAAGTGCGGAAGTGCTCCGTCATCCAGGTCAGGGCCTCGCAGGAGACATATTTGAGGCCGGCCAGATGGGCGGCGGAGGAGGCGAACTTGAGTATGGTCGGGTCGCCGTCGTTGGGTCTGCGGATAGGGTCCTGACGGAGTCCCGGGATATTGAAGTCGCTGCGTCCGTAAGTCTCGCACTCCGGGATATCCACGCTCGCGTAGACGTCGAGCAGGTTGGCCGGCGACCCGTGCGACTGGTTGCGCGCCAGCGAGCCGTGCGAGTGGCACCACTCCACCCAAGGGATGATGAAGTTCTCCATCAGCAGATCTCCCAGACATTCGCGGTAGTCCGCTATGGCCCTGTCGCGCCCGTCGGAAGCGCTGTCCGGCTTCTGCATAAGATAAGGAGTGATGTCGTAGCCGTAGCGCTCCCTGAAAACTTCTGCGAACTTCGGAGTCCAGTCGGCCCCGTACACCTCGTAGGAGTCGTTGAACCAGGTGTGCGGCCACTTCGCGCCGCTCTGCGCGAACGCCTTGTCGAACCTCTCCAGATAAGTCTTCAGGGCTTCGGGGTTGTAGTGGTCCATCACCCAGCCTTCTCCGCCGGGAGCGGCCCTCTTGACTTTCTGACGGGTCTGGACGGAGCGTATGCCGTCTTCGCCGATCTCCATTTTCTGGGCCGCGAGCCCCGGAGTGATCTGGGGGCCGCCGAAAGGCCAGCCGGTGCCGTTGTTGAGGTCGCACTGGAGTCCGAGCCGTTCGGATTCGGAGACGAGATATCCGTACATCTCCATCCATTCCGGCGAGAGATAGTCGATGTCGTGCTCCTCGTTGCCCTGCACTCCGTAGATAGGGGTCACCTCATATCCGCCGATGCCTGCGCGGGCGAACTCCTCGAGATTGTATGTGAGCCCCTCCCTGTCCACGGCGCTGCCGTGCCACCACCAGCGCACGAAAGGCTTGTTCTCGGTGGTCGGGGTGTACCAGTCCGTGCTCTGCGCGGACAGCGGGATCGTGGCTGCAAGAGCCGGAAGCGTGATGATAAGTGTCTTGGTCAGTTTCATATTCGTTATTGTTGCATAAAATCAAAGCGGACATCCAGCTTCAGCCCCTCGTCTCCGAGCTTGATGCGTATGTTGCCCGGCTGGCTCTTCGGGCCCTGCTGGGGGATGCTCTTGAAGCTCTTGATGGCCTGTATGTCCAGCAGCAGGGCGATATCCCCTTCAGGCAGCACCGGGAATAGTTTCGTGCCGCCGTCTTGGGGCTCCTCCGGATTATAGACCTTGAGATACAGCCCGTCAGTCCCGCTCAGGATGGTGAGCGGGTCCGTGTCCGAGAGGAACTTGGCCCAGTAGACATTGCCGTGGTAGCCCTTGAACTCCGGATACTCCAGAGGTCCGCAGTCCGGCCTGCCGGTGATGGTGTTGTTGAAGGCTTTCTGCCAGAGGTCTATGTTGTGCCCTCGGGTGCGGTTCTTCCATACCCTGTACGGGCCGCGTCCGAGCCACTGCATCCCCTTGACGTTCTCCTCCGGGTAGCTGAAGCTAAAGCCGAGGTCCTTGACGTTCGTGTCCATAAACCCGTCGTCGAAGCCGCCCCGGACTCCGCCGTTGTCGCGGTTGAGCAGCACAGCCTGCATCCCGAGCCGTCCGTCGGAGTGCATCCTCCAGACGATGGAGTCCACGGCCCCGTGATATCTGGCTACATAGACGGCATCGCCGCCCTCCGTTCTGGAGTACCCTTCGACGAAGCGCATCCTGATCCCGACAGGGGACATCTTCCCGAATGCGGAGCGGCGGCCATTGACTTCGACCCCCTTAAGCTCACCGCTTGAGAGATCGAAGCTGGCGCTGACCCCGCCGGCGCTGAGGGTGCAGACCCCGTCTTTCTCTTCGGCTCCCGCCCCGACCGTGCCGGACGTCTTGACCTCGTGCATCCTGTGATAGTCAGCGGCATAGCGGACAGGCCAGGTCCAGGTGCAGATGCTCTCCCCGTGCTCCCCGAATGCTTCGAGCTCCAGAATATCGCCCCCGAAGAAACCGTCCGGAAGCTCCATCCGCATAATGCCGGAGCAGTTCGGCTCGAGCGGCGGCAGCTCAATCCCGCCTTCGGCGATGACGCGCGAGACCGCACCCTCCTCCGGAGAGGACACCGTCTTGAGACGGTATCTCATCGTGCACTTGTCGAGAGAGGTGAAAAGGTATTTGTTGGTAATCAGGAATTCACCGTTGAATGAAGGGGTTATATAGAGCCGGGCGAACTGGATCGGGGCCCAGATGTCGCGGATGGCGTAGAAGCTGCCCTCCTTCTCGCGGTACGGGCCCACAACGCCGTCGTCGCCCATATTGAAGTTGCAGTCGAGCAGACCGCCCTTGTCGCTGCGTCTGACGGACTCGTCCAGAAAGGCCCAGATGAAGCCTCCGGCAAACAGAGGGTGTGAGGTCCAGTTGGCCCAGAAGTCTTCGAGTCCGGCCCCGCCCCCCTCGTCGGAGTTGGCGTGCATAAACTCCGTAGGCATAAACACTTTGTAGCCGTTGGCCAGCCGCCCCACTCCGGTGAGGAAGGTAGGGTAGTGGTGCGTGTCGAGCCCGTCGAAATCGGCCCACGGGTGGATGACGTGCCGGCGCTG
This sequence comes from Acetatifactor sp., assembly GCA_963643555.1. Taxonomy (GTDB): domain Bacteria; phylum Bacteroidota; class Bacteroidia; order Bacteroidales; family UBA932; genus Cryptobacteroides. The sequence goes on along the minus strand of CAVILJ010000016.1, from coordinate 8,269 downwards.
CGGGTCGTATTTCGCGAAAAGCGGGTCCAGGTTGGTGTTCCATCCCCCTTCGTTGCCGTTGTCCCACAGAATGATGCACGGATGGTTGACATCGCGTCGCAGCATTTCCTCCACGAGCAGCGCTCCGACCTCGTCGTCATAGCGTCCGTGCCACCCCGCGAGTTCGTCGAGGCAGAAGAGGCCGAGGGAGTCGCAGATGTCGAGGAAATGCACGTCCGGCGGGTAGTGCGAGCGCACGGCGTTCATATTCATCTCCTTGATGAGCTTCGCATCCATCAGGCTGATCTGCCTGTCGGTGCAGCGTCCCCCCTCCGGATGGAACGAGTGGCGGTTGATGCCCTTGAGCACGAGCTTGGTCCCGTTGAGGTAGAGACCGTCCTTGGGCCTGAACTCCACGGTCCGGAAGCCGACCCGCTGCTCCACTCTGTGCAGGGTCTTCCCCTGAGGGGAGAGCAGCTCCATCTTCAGGATATAGAGGTTGGGGTGTTCGCAGTCCCAGCTGCGCACGCGGCCCCAGGCGAGAGTGTCGGTCTGCGTAGGGGAGCTCAGCGGCACCGTGTGTGAATCCACGACCCGCTGAGGCGCGTCCAGAGGGGAGAGCGTATATTGTATCGAGGAACCCTCCGGCGCGTTGCGAACGTCCAGCCGGACGCTCATCACCCCGTCAGCACGCGCGTCGACGGCATAGCTTTCTATATGCTCCCGCGCGGTGCAGCTGAGATATACCGGGCGGTAGATGCCTCCGAAGTTCCACCAGTCGGCGCGGCGTTCGGCGCTGTTGACCGACGCGTTGTCAGACTCTTTCCTCACCGTCACCTCCAGCCTGTTGGACGCTCCGTAGCGGAGCAGGCCGCTGATATTGTATTCGAAGCGGTAGAAGCCGCCCTGATGCACGTCTCCGGCACGCTTGCCGTTGATGAAGACTTCGGTGTCGGTCATCGCGCCCTCGAATACTATCTTGACGTCCTTGCCTTTCCAGGATGCGGGGACTTTGAAACTGTGCCGGTATTCTCCGTATTCGTTGAGGGTCTTTGCCCTGTTGCGCCCGTAGTCGTATTCCCCGTAGCCCTGGAGCTCCCACTGGGAAGGGACCTCGATCTTGCTCCAGCGGCCGCTGTGCTCGCCTGCAGAGCAGCGGAAATCCCAGGTCCTGGTGTCGCGGAGGCCTGTGCCGGAGAGGTATAATGTCTGTGTGTCCTGAGCGTTGAGCCCTGCGGCGAAGGCCAGGGCGAGCAAAGCGGCGGTCAAAAGTCTCATCGTGTCGTCGGTATGCAGTTTCCACCAAAGTTAGGAAATAATTTTTGTAATTATTTAATAAATGCTTTATTTTTGTGCTGACACTGATAATGACACCAATTACCGACCAGATGAAAAGATTTCTTTTGACAATGCTTGCTCTTGCCGTGCTCGTACCCGCCGGAGCGAAGAAGGTTAAACCCCAGCCGCTCACCTTCCCGGACGGGACAGTGGTGCCGGAGTGGTTCAAGGATGCCTCCGTGCCCGGGCCGCAGAGCCTCGGCAAACAGTACAATATCGCCGACTTCGGCGCGATAAGCGACCCGAACAATGTACAGACCGAGCTGATACAGAGCGTGATAGATAAGGCCGCAGAGGAAGGCGGCGGAGTCGTGGTCGTCCCGGAGGGCATATACAAGAGCGGTGCGCTGTTCTTCCGTCAGGGGACTCATCTGTATCTGTCCAGGGGAGCTGTGCTGCTCGGCAGCGAGTCCATATATGACTTCCCGGTCATCACCACCCGCATCGAGGGCGAGGTGTGCAAGTACTTCGCCGCGCTCATCAACGCGGACGGGCTCGACGGCTTTAGCCTTAGCGGGCCGGGGACCGTGGACGGCAACGGTAGCCCGTATTGGAGGGCGTTCCGCCTCCGCAGGCAGTGGAATCCCAAATGCACCAACAAGGACGAGCAGCGTCCCCGCCTGCTGCATATCTCCAACTGCAGGAACGTGACAGTCGCGGACGCCACGCTGCAGAACTCCCCGTTCTGGACCTGCCACGTCTATAAGACAGAATGGATCAAGCTCATAAATCTCAGGATATTCTCGCCCGTGTCTCCTATACGCTCCGCCAGCGCCGACGGCATCGACCTCGATGTCTGCTCCAATGTGCTGGTGAAGGGCTGCCGCATCACCGTCAACGACGACGCGGTCTGCTTCAAGGGCGGCAAGGGCCCGTGGGCCGACAGGGACGGCAACAACGGCCCGAACTGCAACATCCTCGTGGAGGACTGCTTCTTCGACCGCACCACCGGGAGCTGCCTCACCTGCGGCAGCGAATGTATCCGGACCCACAACATCCTCGTGCGCAACTGCAAGGTGGACCGCGGACAGTCCCTGCTCCAGCTCAAGATGCGTCCGGACACCCCTCAGCACTACGAGTTCATCACCCTCGACGGCATTGAGGGCAGCTGCCGCTGCGTGCTCAGCGTCGCCCCTTGGAGACAGTTCTTCGACCTCAAGGACCGGGAGGACATCCCGCGCTCCTACGGCGAGCACATCATCCTGCGCAATCTCAACCTGGAGTGCCGCAGCTTCGCCAACATCTCCCCGAAGCCGGACGAGTTCACCCTCGACGACATCACCTTCGACAATGTGAGGGTCAGCACCCCGCAGCCGGAGTGGGAGAGCTCCGCCATCAGCAATCTCAAGCTCATCGACACCTATATCAATGGTGTGAAGCAGTAGTGCCGTCAGGCGGTTTGCTGAGCGGCGTTTGCATATTTCGGGACAATTCCCCTATATTCGCGCTGATCAAAATGTTGACCTGTCAGTTCGGTCGACCAAAATTAATAACCTATTTATGCAGAAACCAATTTTATCGTTGGGTCAGAGGATGCGTATCGCGTTTTTGACCTGTGCGCTTTGCCTTTGCTGCGGCTCGGCCTTCGCCCAGTCTGTCAAAGGCAGGGTTGTGGATGTGAACGGAGAAGCGCTCATCGGCGTGTCCGTTATTGAAAAGGGGACCTACAACGGCGTGATGACCGATGCGGACGGAAGTTTTGAGATCCGGGTCGCCGCCGGCAGGGAACTCGAGATCTCCTGCATCGGTTATGTCACAAGGACGGTAAAGGCCGCTCCGGGCCTTAATGTAGTCCTTGAGGAGGACAGCCAGATGCTGGAGGAAACCGTGGTCATCGGCTACGGTGTCCAGAAGAAGAGCGACGTCACCGGAGCCGTGGCCCGCGTGGGTTCGGAAGACCTCACCACCAAACCGGTGAACAACGCGTTCGAGGCCCTGCAGGGCAGGGCGGCCGGAGTGGACATCACTTCGAGCCAGCGTCCGGGAACTCTGGGCAGCGTCCGCGTCAGGGGAAGCCGCTCGATTTCCGCCAACAACGCCCCACTGTATGTGGTGGACGGCGTTCCGCTCAGCGCGGGGGGCATCGAGAGCATCAACCCGCAGGACATCGAGTCCATCGACATCCTCAAGGATGCGTCCTCCACCGCGATCTACGGTTCGAGAGGAGCCAACGGCGTCATCATCCTCTCCACCAAGCGCGGCAAGGAAGGCGTACTGAACCTCAATTACGCCGGTTCCGTCACCCTTGAGAAGATCAAGGACCTGCAGCCGTCTATGAGCGCTGCCGACTACATCACCTGGAGACGCTGGGCATATTACAACTCCGACGCGTCCAAGTACCCGAGGGGAGACAATCCGAGCCGCGAGTTCGACGAGATATATTTCACCGCTTCGGGCGACGAGGCCGCCTACAAAAATGTGATGAAGGGCTGGACGGGCGGCAGCTGGAATCCTTCAGCCGTGGCCGACACCGACTGGACGGACATCGTGACCCGCACGGGAGTCTCGCAGCAGCACAGCATAAGCGCTTCCGGAGGCACGAAGAATGTCCACGGATTCGCTTCTGCCGGCTATCTCAAGAACGAAGGCACCCAGAAGGGCCAGTCCTACGAGCGCTTCAACTTCGCCTCCACGGTGGACGTCAGCGCGAAGCCTTGGTTCAAGGCCGGAGCGTCGTTCAACGCTTCCTATAGCGTGCAGGAATACGGATATTCCCGTACCGGACAGGCTTCGAACACCGGTCCGTCAGATCTCTACAGCGCTGCCAAGGCCATCCCGCGTTTCGCCGTGCCATACGATGAACACGGAGATATAGTGGTCAATCCGGGCGGATCCATCCTCAATGTGACCACCGTCATCGACGAGTGGAACAAGTCCCGCGACAGCAGGGAGAACTACCGTATGCTCGGCAGCTTCTACGCCCAGCTCGACTTCGGCAAGATATGGGAGCCGCTGGAGGGCCTGAGCTGGAAGACCAACTTCGGCCCTGATTTCCGCTTCAACCGCAACGCCTACTTCCTCAGCGCAGAATCCGCCACGAGAAAGAATGCGGGAAGCCCTAACACCACCAAGTATTCGACGGACCGCTACTTCTCCTGGACTCTGGACAATATGCTCATCTACGACAAGACTTTCGGCGAGCATCACCTCAACCTCACCCTCGTGCAGTCCGCGTCGAAGTACAGCAAGGAGAGCGCGTCTATGGGGGCAAACGCCATCCCGGACGACAACTACCTATGGTACAATATGGGGTCCATCACCATCAAGGACTACGACACCTATTCTCCGTCGATGAGCACGAGCCTGCTCGAAACCCAGCTGGCCTCCTATCTCGGACGTCTCAACTGGTCGTTCAGGGACAAGTACCTGCTGACGGTATCCGGGCGCTACGATGGTTCTTCAGTACTCGCTCCGGGACACAAATGGGCGTTCTTCCCGTCCGCCGCGCTCGGCTGGAGGATTGACAAGGAGGACTTTATGGGTTCTGTTCCGGAGATCGACCTCCTGAAGCTGCGTCTCGGCATCGGAGTCTCCGGCAATGCCGCCGTCGATGCATATTCATCACTGGGAAGCATCAGGGGATTCTTCGTGCCGTTCTCCAACGGTTCGGCGGTGCAGGCATACGCGACCAACGAGCCGTACTACACCAGCACGATGATACCTCTCGCCAACAAGGAACTCGGCTGGGAGAAGACCGCCCAGTATAACCTCGGTGTCGACTTCAGCTTCCTGAGGGGACGGATCAACGGTACCCTCGACCTCTACACCTCGCGAACCAGCGACCTGATCCTGGATATGAGCATACCTACCCTCACCGGCTACAGCTCCACCAAAGCCAATATCGGCAGGACCTCCAACAGGGGCGTGGAACTCTCGCTCGACGCGGTACCGGTGCAGAGCGGCGACTTCTTCTGGCAGACGAACCTTACCTTCGCCTGGCAGAAGGACAGGATCGACGAGCTGTCCAACGGCAAGAACGACGACGTCAGCAACAGCTGGTTCATCGGGCAGTCCATCAGCGTGCACTACGGCATAGCCAACGCCGGCATCTGGACTGACTCCGCTGAAGACAAGGCGGAGATGGAGAAGTTCAACGCCAACGGACACAAGTTCGAACCGGGCCTCACCCGTCCTGTGGACCAGAACGGGGACTACAAGATAGACGATGCCGACCGCGTGATCCTCGGCAACAAGAACCCGCGCGTCACCACCGGCTGGTACAATACTTTCAACTGGAAGGGGCTGGAGCTCGGTATCGAAATCTTCGGACGTATGGGATATATGATATCCACCGGCGGAGAGGGACAGAACGGACGCGACAACCAGCGCCAGATCGACTACTGGACTCCGGACCATCAGAACGCCCAGTGGAACAAGCCTGTCGCGACCGGCACAGCGGGATCCTACGGAGACGCCTACTACTCGCTTCTCGGCTTCAAGAAAGCTTCCTTCCTCAGGGTCCGCAACATCTCCCTCGGATACAATTTCCAGAGAGACGTCTGCAATATGCTGGGCATCAAGTCACTCAAGGTGTACGCCCAGGCGCGTAACCTCGGCAACATCTTCTCCACCGTGGACTTCTATGACCTCGATCTCGGAGCCACTTACTACAACCGCGGCGTCACCTTCGGAGTCAATATCGGATTTTAATTCGTGAAGCAATGAAAAAAGCAATCAACATATTTCTGGCAGGCGCATTGGCGCTTTCTGCCACGTTTGCAGTCTCTTCCTGCAGCAAGGACTTCCTCGATGAGAACTACCGTTCGGGGCAGTCCACCCAGAGATTCACCACTGAAGAGGGAATCCAGGAGCTTGCCACGGCACTCTACGGCAACATCCGCTGGCATTTCGCATATGAGTGGGCCTACGGCATAACGCTCTACGGGACAGACGAGTTCAGCAACGGCGCGGACCTCACCTCCGAGCCGTGGAACGTGTACGACAATCGTCTCGGCCCGCTGAACTGCACGCCTGAGACCGGTGCCGCCAACAAGAACTGCCCTCCGGTCTCCGGGCTGTGGGATGAGATGTATTTCGGCATCAACACCGCCAACACCATCATAGAGAATGCGGAGAAGGTGTCGAACGAGAAAGTGCGCAACCAGAGTCTCGGCGAGGCCTACTTCCTGCGCGGCTACAACTTTTACCGCCTCTTCGCCCAGTACGGGGGCTGTGTGCTCCAGACCAAGGTGGCCGAGGGGGTGGTGCGCAGTTTCACCCGCGCCACCGAGGAGGAGATGATCAACCAGATCATCAGCGACTTCCAGCAGGCGTATGACCTGCTCCCTACGGTCTCCTCCCGCAACACCATCGAGGGCTGGACCAGGTACACCGCCGCCCACTTCCTTGCAAAGGCCCTGCTGTACCGCCAGTCGGAGCGCTGCGAGGCGTTCAACTCCGCCTATCCGGCCTCCGATGACCTCGACAAGGCCATCAAGCTCTGCGACGAGGTCATAGCGGCCCGTCCTCTGGCTTCCGACTACAAGGCTCTCTATGCACACTGGACCGGCACCGACTGCGCGGAGGAGTGGAACGACGAGTTCCTGATGGTATGCCCGCACTCCGACGCCAACACCGGCAGGTACGGCAACCGCACGTTCTCATATTTCACGCCTCAGTTCAACACCTTCTCCGGAGGCTGGGTGATGCGCGGACAGTTCCTCGGAGGTCAGGATTTCCAGCGCTGCCGTCCTACCGAATATGCCTACAAGGCATTCGATCCGGTGAATGACTCCCGTATGTGGAAGTCTTTCAAGACAGAGTACGGTATGAACAACTGGAAGACCCTCTCGGATGAGGTCAAGAGTGCCGTCGGCGAGGACGCCCAGCCGGAGCTCGGAGACATAGGCATACTCTTCATATTCAATACGAAAGACGATCCGCGCTTCATCACCGGCAAGGACGGGGACTCGATGTACGGCACTTTCGGCTCGGGTGTGAGCGAGAAAGACCATACCTTCGTCAATCCGGAGACGGGCAAGTGGGTGCCTAACGTTGTGCCGCTCTACTCCAACGGCAAGTTCGTGATGCACAACTACGGCACGAGCGGCAAGACTTCCACCTCCAACTGCTGGGCCGGACTCAACAAGACTGACGACGGCACCCGCATCGGAGAGTCCAAGGATGCGCACCGCGATGTCGTGATGGCCCGCACCGGTGAGACCTATCTCATCAAGGCGGAGTGTCAGGTGCGTCTCGGCAATTATGCCGATGCCGTCACCACCGTCAACATCCTCCGCAAGCGTGCGGAATTCAAGGCGGGCGAGGAGCGTGACCTCTACGAGGACGCTTCGCAGGCGTTCGTCAACAACTCCACCAAGGATGCCACCACCCCGAAGGGCTGCAAGGACAAGACCGGCAGGAAGATTACCAACTGGGAGGCCCACCAGTTCAGCTACCTCACTACGAACTCCTACTATCTCTCCACCGGACTTGACAAGGCTACCACGGACGCGAAGGCTTCCGACCTGCAGATCAAGTCCTTCAGCCAGCTCCCGGCAGAGGACGAGGCCATCCTCGCTGAGCTCGGGTGCAGCGGCGACAAGGACAGGATGATCAACTTCATCCTCAACGAGCGTACCCGCGAGCAGCTCGGAGAGTGGATGCGCTGGGAGGAGCTCAGCCGCACCAAGACTCTGGTAAGGCGCGCGAAGATGTACAACGCCGAGGCCGCGGTCAATGTGTCCGAGAAGCATCTCTACCGTCCGATCCCTCAGACTTTCATCGACGCTCTGCAGGACGAGAACGGCGCTCCGCTCTCAGATGAGGCGAAGGCGAAGTGGCAGAATGCCGGGTATTAACAGAAGGTTTTTTTTCTGACAGAAAGGAGGCTGACTAAAAAGTCCCGCAGGGACCGCGACGTAGGAGCGAAACACCCCTGATAGGGGTCGCAGACGGCAGTCTGCGGGGGTTAAGGCAACGAAGGAGGCTGACTAAAAAGTCCCGCAGGGAC
>CAVILJ010000015.1:0-38227 GCA_963643555.1 Acetatifactor sp. | reverse complement strand
GATGCTGGTTCGAGAACTGCGAGATCCGCTCCAAGCGCAACAGCTACGTCACCGCAGCCTCCACTTTCAAAGGGGAGAAGTACGGCTATGTCTTCCACCGCTGCCGCCTCACCGCCGAGGAGGGGATAGACAAGGTATATCTGGGCAGGCCGTGGAGGGACTATGCGAAAGTGGTATATCTCGAGTGCGAACTCGGAGCGCACATCACCCCCGAAGGCTGGCACAACTGGAGCAGGCCGGAGCGCGAGAAGACCGCATTCTATGCCGAATACCGCAGCAGCGGTCCGGGTGCGGACGCTTCCGCCCGCGTGAAGTGGTCCCGACAACTGAAGGACAGGGAGGCCGCAGCCTACACCATAGACAAGGTGATGGAGAACCCCGGCACGGGCACTTGGAATCCGCTGGACAACAATTGACGGGACGACAGCACTCCGTCTCATTCTCTCCTTCCTTGGGGGCGGCGGCTCCGCCGCAGGGGGAGACCCTCACTCTGTCTTCCCGAGGCTTCTCAATATATTGAAACCCCGGGCTCTGAATGACTTGCGATACTCGCTCGGAGTCACTCCGAAGCGCTTCTTGAACGCCTTGCTGAAATAGTGCGCGTCGTTGAAGCCTGTCCTGTAGGCAATCTCCGAAATCGTCAGGCTTCCTTCTGCTATCATCTCCGCGGCTTTCCCGAAACGAAGGTCGCGGAGATATTCCGTAGGGGCCTTGCCGAGCAGGGCGCGGCATTTATCGAAGAGCACCGAGCGGCTGATGTGGAGCGCGGAGGCTATGTCCTCGGAGCTCACATCCCCGTTGTCGAGATTGCTCTCCAGATATGCGAGGAACGCGTCCCGGAAGCGAAGCTCCTCTTCGCTGAGCCTTTCCGGGGTCTCTTCCGGGCCGGTCTGAGTAGCGGCGGAGCGCAGGTGTCTGCGTCTGCGCAGCAGGAGGTTGGCGCCTGCTGCCGTGCCTGCCAGCAGGAGAAATCCCGCACTCATCATCCAAATGGGCTGCGGATAGACGATTATCTCCAGCGCGTTGATATTGTTCGCCTCCTTTCCGTCCGCATCGGTGGATCTCATCTCCATCCGGTGCCTCCCCGCCTTCAGACTATTGAGGCTTATCATCGGGCTGCCGACGAGCCGCGTCCAGTCCCCGCCGTCCATTCTCCACGAGCAGACTATGCTCTCAGGGGAGCTCATATCCACGGCATCGAAATATACGATGAGTCTCTCCCTGCCGTACATCCTGATGGCGTCGTGTTCGATATAGACCCTGTTGCCCGACACGTAGCAGGAGCGCACGAAGACTTTAGGCGTGTATGAGCTGTTGGATATCTCCTCGGGGTTGAATTCCAGAATACCGTCGGTGGTGTTGAGCAGGATGCTGCCGTCAAGCGTGAGCACCGGCTCCCCCTCGTTGAAGAGAAAGTCGTGCCCGATGCGGTCGTAGGACCAGCCGGTGATCGAACCCGTCCTCGGGTTGAGTTTGTTGAGGCCCTTGTAGGTGACTATCCAGATTGTGCCGGAACGGTCCTCCACCGCAGACAGCACGAAGTCGGACAGCAGCCCGTCCTCGCTTGTCCAAGTCCTGATCGCGCGCTCTCCCTCGAACTTGAGGAAGCCTTTGCCGAAAGAGGAGGCGTACATCTTCCCGTCGGAGGCGAACAGGATGTGCTGGATGTCGTATTCGGCCACGTCGGCGAGCTTCTCGAAGCGCATAAGTTCAGGCTTCGTGTACGGATTGTCGCAGCGGAATACTCCGGATCTGCCGCAGACAAACATATTCCCGTCCGGGCTGAAAGTTATATATCTTACCCTGTCCAGCCGGTCTGCGGGGAAGAGCGGGATCCCGCTGACGCCGGTGAAAACCCTCTTCCCGCCCCTGACCTCGCTATAGGCGAGTTTCCCGTCGAACGAGGCTATCCAGATCCTTCCTCTGCTGTCCGGCCTGACGCAATAGACGAGTTTCGAACCCGGTGCGACCGGATCGCCGGACTCTCCGTGATGCTTCGGCCTGAATTTCGGAATCCCCATATCATCGGAAACCGTGTTCTCTATCACTCCCTTGCCTTTGGTGCCCAGCCATATTTTGCCGTCATTGTCCTCGGCTATGGAATATACCTGTTCTCCTGCGTCCCAGCGAGTGAGCAGCCGCATCCCTTTGTCGAGCAGGTGCACCTTGCCGTCCTTGGTGCCGGCGTAGATGATGCCGTTCGAACCCTGCAGAAGGGAACGGACGCTCTTGCTCTCGGCGTCCGACGACTCGCCGCCGGGCTGCCGCAGGCTGAATTTGTATTCCTTGAGTACGGCTTTCCCGACTCCTCCCCAGCTTCCGGCGATCCAGATATTGTCCTGGCTGTCGATGAAAGCGCAGAGGATGTTGGACTCCGCATCCCAGACCGTTTTTCCGCTCTCTGCACAAAAGAACGGCTTCAGGCTGCAGCTCTCCGGGTCGAAGAGGCTGATGCCGCCCTCCTGGGAATATATCCATATCTTGCCGTCGCTGTCCCGGATGACTCGCGGAGCGTTCAATAGATACGGTCTGCCCCTGACGGGGGTAAGCTTCCAGTCATCGAGGTTGAGGACGCTGAACCCGCTCTCCGCCGAGCCGATGATGAACTTAAGAGTCCCCGGGATCCGGCAGACCAGCCTGATATCCTGTCCGGTGCGTGTCTCCAGCTCGAAGAAGCGGCCGTTGATGTACTCCACTATCGTCCCTTCGTCGCTCCCGACATAGACCGCGCCGTCCGACTCCTCGTAGCAGTATGCCGGTCGGGCGGCCGCCACGCTGCGGTTGAGGTACAGCGCCTTGTCCGTGAGCACCCAGACATTGTCTTCCGCGTCCTTGCGGATGTCGTTGACCGCCTCGCCCTGGCGCAGCTCCATATATTCTTCGATATGGTATTCCTGCCCCTTATTCGAGAAGCGCAGCCTCAGGATGGCGTTGTCGGAGGAGACGAGCCGGATGTCGTCGGAGGCCAGGCGGTAGATGGCGCCGATCTCCTTGCCGCAGTCCACTCTGCTGAACGTCTCCTTGTGCATATCGAAGCGGTAGAGGATATTGTCGTAGCTGAGAGCCCAGAGCCTTCCGAAGGCGTCGGTGCATATATGGTCGAACCTCTTGCTGAAGCGGCGGCCATCGCTGTCGGTCTTTTCCGGAGTGAAGTTGCTGAATCTCGTGCCGTCGAAGCGGTAGAGCCCGGACCAGGCGGCGAGCCACAGACAGCCGTTCCCGTCCTGGTCAAAGTCTTGTATTATCGTCCGGCTGAACCCGAGCTCCCGGGTGTAGTAGCTGTACTGATAGCGCGGCGACGCCGCGTTCAGCCCCGCAGCCAAAATGATAAGAATCAGCGTCAGAATGGCTCTTTTTGTCATTTTTCGGACGATTTTCCACTTTTTGGATATGCAAATATACCACTTTTTCTGTTCTTATCTCTACTTTCGCAGCAGTTGCTATTCATTCTGACCAAATTCATATATACAGACCGGAGAGTCACTCGTCATTGTGGTAATTTGTTTTTTGGCTCGGCGGTCTCTGTAAAGTAGCAGCACCTGACTTAAATTATCCTGGATTATTAGCGGTTAATAATTTTGTATTAAAAAGGGAAGCGCCAGGAGCTTCCCTTCTTCTTTGCGGGCAGACGGAAAATCCCTATCTTTGCGCCGTATGAAGACTATCGTTATCAGCATTCTGGTCCTATTGGCGGCCCAAAGCCTCGGGGCGCAGGCTCTCGCCCAGATGCCCGACACGACGGGGCTCTACGGCGAGCGGCGCGACACCCTGCAGGCGACGGTGTTCTCTGCCAGAGAGTCGGGGACATATCTCCCGCGCACCAAAGAGATCCGCACCGAGGTCATCTCGACCGCCGGTCTGCACAAGATGGCCTGCTGCAGCCTTGCGGAGAGCTTCGAAAACTCCGCGAGCGTCACCGTCGGCTATTCCGACGCGGTCACGGGCGCGAGGCAGATACGGCTTCTCGGCCTCTCCGGGGTCTATACCCAGATGCTGGACGAGAACCGTCCGACGATGAGGGGCATCTCCGCGCCGTTCGGACTCTCCTATGTGCCGGGGCAGTGGCTGGAGAGCATCCAGATAGCCAAGGGGCTGAGTTCCGTGGTCAACGGAGTGGAGTCGATGACCGGCCAGATCAACGTCGAGCACCGCAAGCCGACCGACGAAGTGCCGCTCTTCGCCAACGCCTCCGCGATGTCGGACGGCAAGCTGGACCTCAACCTCGCCTCCTCGCTCCAGATGGGGGAGAGGTGGAGTACGGTGCTGCTTGCCCATATCTCCGGCAACAAGCCTATGCACGATATGAACGGCGACGGCTTCTATGACGGGCCGGGGACTATGCAGCTCAACTTCGCCAACCGCTGGTTCTACTTCGCCCCGAGCGGGCTTCAGCTGCGCTTCGGAGTGCGTGCCCTGCAGGACTCCCGCGAAGGCGGGCAGACCGGAAGCGCGGGAAGCTGGCGCACAGACATCGGCAACAGGATCCTCAACGGCTACCTCAAGCTCGGAGTGCCGCTCAACGAAGACAACTCCAGCAACATAGCGGCTGTGGCCGATCTGACCTGGCAGCAGGCCGCCGACCGTTTCGGCTCTCGCTCCTACGATGCCGCGCAGCGCTCCGCTTTCTTCAACCTGCTCTATCTCAACGAGCTGAACGAGTCCCACAAGTTTACCCTCGGGGCCGGGGCTATGCTCGACAGGCTTTCCGAGGACGAGCCGCTTCCCCTGCCGGGCGAGGAGCCGGAGGGGAGGAGGGCCGCCGGGTTCGCCGACCTCGGGCTGTTCGGGGAATATACCTTGCACATCGGGGAGAAGTTCTCCTCCATACTCGCTCTCCGAGGCGACTGGTACGGCGCAGAGGGCTTCCGCTTCTCGCCGCGCCTCACCCTGAAATACTCCCCGACCGAGTCGCTGGTATTCAGGGCCAACGGAGGCAGGGGGCTGCGCCGCGCGATGCCCCTGTCCGACAACATCGGAGTATTCTCGACCTCCAAGGCCTTCGCCGGAGACTATCTCTCGCACCCTCTGGAGGACGTCTGGACGGCGGGGGGCAACGCCACCTGGTATCTGCCTTTCGGGAGCAACAGCTACCTGAGCCTCGACTACTTCCGGAGCGAGTTCCGTCAGCAGCTCATCGCGGACTACGAACTGGCCGAGAATGTGATCAGCTTCTACACCCTCGACGGGAAGCGCTCCTACACCGACAGCTGGCAGCTGGACTTCAATACCGAGCCGCTGCGCGGGCTGACCCTGACCGCCACCTTCCGCTACACCGACTCCAGGGTCGAGCTTCGCGGCAAGGGTCTCGTGGAGAGGCCGCTTGTCAGCCGCTACAAGGGAGTGCTCAACCTCCAGTACGCCACCGCGCTGCGCAAGTGGATATTCGACTTCACCGCCTCCGTCAACGGCCCGTCCAGAGCCTACGCCTTTATGGGGCTTCCCGGCGACCGGACTCCGGCATATCCTCTGCTCTACGCCCAGATCACCCGCAGGATGAAAGGCTGCGATGTCTACATCGGAGGGGAGAACCTGAGCAATTATAGGCAGAAAAGAGTTATATTTGGAACCGAGTCCGCAGACGGACTGGTCAACCCTTATGCGGACGGCTTCGACGCAAGCGCGGTATGGGGCCCGATAACGGGCATCAAGCTCTACGCGGGCATTAGAGTGACACTTTGGAAGAAATCATAATCGCTTGGATATGAAGAGAATAATACTTATCGGCCTGCTTGCCTTGATGGCGGCATCCCCGGCCCTGGCGGGCGGGAGCACCATATGCACAGGAGCGGAGAGCAGCGTAAGCGTCTCCGACAATAAGGACAAGAAGGAGCGCAAGAAGGTCGAGACCGTCACCTTCGACACCAATCTGCACTGCAAGAACTGCGTGAAGAAGGTCCAGGAGAACATCGCCTTCGAGAAGGGGGTCAAGGACCTTGAGGTCAGCCTTGAGAAGCAGACCATCACGGTCAAGTACGACCCTGCCAAGACCAGCGCCGACAGCCTTGCCGCCGCAGTGCGCAAGCTCGGCTACAACGCTGAAGTACACAGGGACGCGAAGTAGCCGGGATGCTCACCCCGGCGATACTTCTCATCTTCTTCGTCTCACTGCTCGCGAGCGGCGTGCAGCGGGTGTCGGGATTCGGCTTCGGGATTATCGTGATGGCGGTATTCCCCTATCTTATGCCGTCTTACGGTGAGGCGACCGCCCTGTCGGGGATGCTCGCGCTGGTGACTGCCCTCGTGCCTGCGGTCAAGCACATAAGGGTCGTGCCGTGGAAGAAGCTGCTCCCGATACTGCTCACCTTCCTCGTGGTGTCGTTCTTCGCCGTGGAGCTGGTCAGACTGGTGGACAGCCGCGCCCTCAAGCATATCCTCGGCGTCGTGCTGATCCTGATAAGCATCTATTTCTTCGTCTTCAGCGAGCGGATACATATCCGTCCCACCGTCCCTGTGCAGATCGGCCTCGGCTCGCTCTCCGGCCTGATGGGCGGGCTCTTCGCGATGCAGGGGCCGCCGGCCGTGATATATTTCATCTCCTCCACCAACGATAAGGAGGAGTATATCGCCTTGACACAATGGTATTTCCTCGTCGGCAACACGATGATGACCCTCTTCCGCGCCCGGGCCGGTCTGGTGACTGAGACGGTGATCCGCTCCTGGGTCATAGCCGTTCCCGCCGTGGTGCTGGGCCTGTACCTGGGGGCCAGGCTCTTCAAGCGAATACGCGTCCGGACGCTGCGCAAGCTGGTCTACGCCTTCCTTGCAGTCTCCGGAGTCGTGGCGATAGTGCTATGAGTCCCGCTTGAGCCTCACGTCCATCTGAGGGAAAGGGAAGCGGATCCCGGCTTTCGGGAGTTCGGTATAGACAGTCTTGTTGTAGTCGTACAGCACGTCCCAGTAGTCCGCAGTCTTCACCCAGGCCTTGACGGTGAATATCACCGCGCTCTCCCCGAGCTGCGAGACGACCGCGCTCGGGTCCGCCGCTCCCTTGACCGAACTGTCTATCACCCTTGCGTCGGCCTTGACGAGAGCCAGCAGCTTGCGGCAGCACTGCTCGGCGTTGGTCCCGTATTCCACTCCTATGTTCCACTCGACCCTGCGGACGGGGTTGCGGGAGGAGTTGTTGATGTTGCCGTTGACGAGCGTGCCGTTGGGGATGATGATGGTGCGGTTGTCGGAGGTGGTGAGGGTGGTGCTGGTGATGGAGACCGTCGTCACCTTGCCCGTATAGCCCTGCGCCTCGATGACGTCACCAGCCTTGAAGGGCTTGAACGCCAGGATCATAATGCCTCCGGCGAAATTCTGTACCGTGCCGCTCAACGCCATACCGATGGCCATACCTCCAGCCGCCAGCAGAGCGGCGAAAGTGGTGGTGTTGACCCCAAGCGTGCCGATGACGGCGGTAATCAGCAGGATGGTGAGGGTGATGGTCGTGATGCTCACGACGAAGGACGCCAGCACCTTGTCGGTCTTCTTGCGGCTGAAGACGCGGACGAGCGACTTCTTGATCCTGCCGATGAGCCACGCCCCGAGCAGATAGACCACAATCGCTATCAGCAGCTTCACCCCGAACTCGATGGCATCCTGCCCGAGATTCTGGAGGGTCGTGCCCGGGTCCCTGGCGAGGTTCTCCGCAAACTGCTCAATCGTCACCCTTGCCGAGTCCGTGCGCTCGGCGATCTGCTCTGCGGTCGGGCCGCTCAGCTGGAGTAAATTGAAAATCATCTGCTATTTGCTTTCTTGTGCGCCAAGATACGAAATATCCTGCCAAATACGGAGAGCCTTGCGATAATTGGTACGCGCATCGGTGAGGCCGTTGGACGCCTCCCGGAGGCTCGCCTGCGACTGCAGCAGCTCGGACATAGGCACGAGACCTGCCTCATAGTGGCTTCTGACATTATTGAAAGCGGCTTCAGCGGCCTGCCGTGAGTAGATGGCGACCTCGTACTCGTCCCAGGCCGAAGTGAGCTCTACCCAATACTTCCTCACGAGGAGGGTGAGCTGCCCGCCGAGCTGTGTCTGTTCGTTCTCGGCCTTGTCTATCTGCAGCTGGAGGCGCTTGAGCTTGCGGGAAGTCTTCCACCAGTCCGAGATCGGTATCTGGAGGGTGGCGTAGGCGGTGCCGTTGAAGCGCGGGCTGCCGATGAGGTTCGAGTAGCCGTAGGTGGCCCCGACGGCGAGCTGCGGCAGAGTCTCGCCGAGCTGCATCTGTTTCTCGAGCTTTCTCGCATCCACCTGAAGCTCAAGCAGACGCGCTTCCTCCAGCGAAGCGGAGATGCTCTCCTCCGGGACATAATAGCGCTCCGGCGGCTGCGGCTCGCCCTCTTCCTCTTCGAGGGTGATATTGTCTATATATGGCTTCTCCGCGCTGGCGGCCCCCTCGATGACGGAGTAGTCCTGACCGATGGAGTTGAGCAGGTTCATCTTGCTGAGCCTTATGCCGTGCCGCAGCTTAATCTCGGCCGAGCGCAGTTCGCTCCGCTTGAGCTGTGCCTGCAGCAGCTCGTCCTCGGTCATAAGGCCGGAGGCATAGGCAGCCCCCGCGTCCTTGCAGAGGGTGTCGAGAAGCTCGCAGAAGTCCGAGAGGGTCAGCAGCTTCTCCTGCAGGCCGAGGGTCTGCCAGTAGCAGTCGTCGATCTCCTCCCCGGTCTTGCGCTCCTGCAGGCTCTTCTGCAGCTGCGCCGCCTCCACTCCGAGCGCGGCGAGGCGGTTGCCGTTGACGATACGCCCTCCGGCAAATACCGGCTGGAGCAGATTGACGGATGCTCCGTAGCCGTATTGCAGGGCGCTGAAGGTCGGATTGATGCCCAGCATCAGCAGCTCGTTCTGTATGGTATTGCTATAGTCGTTGTTGCCGATGATATCCTTGAGTCCGATCTTCAGCAGAGGGTTGAGCGAGAAGAATCCCAGCGACACGACGCTGACGCGCGGGAAGTACTCGGTCAGCGCCTCCTGCTTCTGATAGCGGGCCGCCTGCACGTCCAGGGCGGCGTTGACCGCGCCGCTGTTGTACGCGACCGCCATCTCGCGGCAGCGGTCTATGCTGAGAGTGAGGTCCTCCTGCGCCGCCGCCGGCAGCGCGAGGAGCAGAGAGCTTGTGATCAATGCTATGGTTTTCATTCCGTTACCTCCTTTGGACGCTTGTCCTTTGCGAAAATCTGCCAGTATGACACCGGCATAATCAGGGTTATCAGTACAATGGTAAGCAGGGTGCCGAAGCATATCACGACTCCCATCGGCAGCCAGAGCTGGTCGCCGGAGATGATGATAGGCAGAACTCCGAGCGCGGTGGTGCAGGAGGTGAGAAATATCGGCCTCATACGGCGCTTGCCCGCCAGCTCGGCGGCTTCCTTGACCGGAAGTCCTTCGCCGAAGCGGAGTTCCTCGGCGTATTCGAACATTATGATGCCGTTGCGGACTATGATGCCCACGAGGCTGATGAGTCCCAGCACCGCCGTCATACTGAAGTCCAGACCGAACAGCCAGAGCCCGAAGAACGCCCCGAAGATGCAGAGGCTGCTGAGCGCGAGGGTGGTGAGCGCGAGGGAGATCTTCCTGAAGTGGAAGAGCAGGAAGAAGAACAGCACCGCGACCGCGCAGATGAAGGAGAGCGCAATCTCCGGGATGACGGTCTCGTTGATGGAGGACAGTCCGCCATACTCGACCTTGACCCCTTCCGGCAGCTCCAGACCGTCGACAAACCGCCCGATCTTCTCCATCGCCACGGGCTGGCTGTTGCCGACCTTCATATCGGCGGAGATGATGATGACCTCGTCGCCCGCGAGCCTTGTCATCTGTGCCGGACTCCAGTCCGGCTCGATGTCGGCCACCTGACGCAGCGGCACATATAGCCCCGGTATCGAGGTTGCGACCTGTTGGTCGCCTATGACATCGTAGCTCATCGAGTCCGTGACCGACTTGCTGTACAGCTTGACGGGAGTGGCTTTGTCTCCCTCCCGGAGGGTGGTGATCGCCTGCCCGTTGAAGGCTCCCGCAAGCGAGAGCGAGAGCATCGTACGGTTGACCCCGAGCCTTACGGACTCCTCCGGGTCGAGCGTGACCTCAATGCTGCTTCTGTAGCCGTCGGCGGTGCTGTTGACCCACTGGAGCTCGTCGTCCAGGCTGCGCATATAGTTGCGTATGCTGTCGGAGACGCTCTTCATCTGATCGTAATCCTTGCCGCTCACAATGATTTCGACAGGCGTGACCGCCTGATAGTCCATCTGTTTGGTGCGGATGAGGGCGTCAGGGAAGTAGTGCTGGTACTTCTCGGTGTACTCCGGGAGGATTTCGGAGGTAGCCTTAGAGGATACCGTATTGACTATCAGCTGGGCTATGTTGGGTGCCGGCAGTGACGGGGCGTAGGTGGCGGTGAAGCGCGGTGCGCTGCTGCCGACGAACGCCGTCACGGACTCCACCCTCCCGTCCCGGAGCATCATCCTCTGGAGCGAGTCTGTCACGGCTCGGGTCCGGTCGAGCCCGGCGTTGCTGTCGAGGGTCACTTCCATAGCGAAGAAGTCCCTGTCGGCCATAGGCATCATCTGTATCGTGAGCCCCTTGAATATCACTATGCCCAGCGCCACGGCCCCCACGCCCGCGAGAATCGTGAGCTTCGGGAAGCGGAAGCAGAAGTCCTGCGCCTTGTTGTAGGCCTTCTGCAGGCCGTTGAAGAATACCGACTGGGCGCGGCTGACGATGCTGTCCCTTCCGGGGCGGGCAGTCTTGATGAAACGGACCTCCAGCGACGGCACCACGAATATGGCATATAGCAGCGAGGTCATCAGGGCGATCGTGATCACCCAGGGGAAAAGCTGGATGAAGTCACCCAGATAGCCGGAGATGAGTCCGAGGATAGGGTAGAACATCGCACAGATGGCGGTGGTGGCCATAACCATAGGAGGAATAAGCTCGTGTGAACTGGCCACGGCGGCCTCCAGCCTGCCCTTGCCGTCCGCGAGGTGGCCCATATAGCCGTCCATCGTGATGATGGAGTCGTCCACTATCATCCCGAGGACGACGATGAGCGCCGCCAGTGTGACCGTATTGAGTTCGACCCCGGTGAGGTACATCACGGCAATGGCGATCGCCGTGCATACCGGCACGCCGGAGCTCGCGATCAGCGCGGAGCGTATCGGGAAGAGCAGCAGCATCACGAAGATGACCACGAGCATCGAGATCACCAGATCCCTGAGGAAGGAGAACACCGAATTCCCGACCACTTTCGGCTGGTCGGTGATCTTGCTCAGCGTGACGCTGTCCGGGAGTTCCTGCTCGAACGAGGAGAGCACCTTGTCGATCTCTTCGCCGAAGGCGACTATGTTGTTGCTCTGGCGCATCTCCACCGAGAGGATGAGGGTGGAGCCGCCGTCGTTGTAGCTCACGAACGAACCCGGCTTCGCAACGCGCCTCTCAATGCTCGCTATGTCCTTGAGCCTTACGATATTGCCCTTGGGGTCGCTGTAGATTATCCTGTCGGCGATCTCCTGCTCGCTCTCCACGAGGGAGTTGATGTGGATGGGGGAGTTGGCGTAGTCTGTCTCGAACGTGCCGCTCGGAACCTGCAGCGAAGAGGTCTGGTAGCCGAGAGTGAGGGATGCCGGGCTGATGCCGTAGGCGGAGAGTTTCTCGAGGTCCACGCAGACCGCGATCTCCTCGCTGACGTCGCCGTATATCTTGAAGCTCCCGAGCTCCGGAATCTTGCGGAGCCGGTCTCCCAGGTCTTCGGCGTAGCCCCTGAGTTCACCGTAGTCCTTGTCGGGGGACTCCATAGCGATCAGGGTGGAGGACACGGCGGAGAAGTCGTCAAGCACGATCACGGCCAGCACTCCCGGAGGAAGCGTGGACTTGGCCTCGCTCAGGCGCAGGCGTATCTTGGACCATACCTCGTCCTTTTTTCGGATTGGGATGGTGACATCGGTGTAGATGTAGCAGATGCCGTCCCTTGAGACCGTCTTGAGGGTCTTTCGGTTGATTTCCTTCATCGCGAAGAGCACGTCCTCCAGAGGTTTGGCGACCTCCTCCTCGACCTGCTCCGGCGACGCACCCGGATAGACTGCGGCGACGAGCCCCTGGGTGAGCTCGAAGCTCGGATACTCGTCCTTGTTTATATCCCTGATGCCCCAGATGCCCAGCAGGATCAGCAGCGCAAGGATCAGATAGACGATGTGCTTATTGCGTATCGTCCACTCAATCACTGATTTACGAATATGGTCCATCAGCGTTCAATCTTGACTTTCATCCCTGAGGAGACTTTCTGGTAGCCGCGCACTATGACCTGGTCGCCGTCGCGGAGCCCCTCGGTGACGAGCACTCCCTTCCCGGAGAACCCTCCCACCCGGATGGACTGCCTGTACACGATGCCGTCCCTTACGAGCCAGACATAGCGACCATCGCCACCCGTCTGGACTATGGAAGAGGGGATCACCGCTCCGCTTACTCCGCCGCCGCTCAGGCTCACCTTGCACACCATCCCGGGCATCAGCCCCGGAATGCTGTCCCGGAGGGAGGCGGTACATTCGTAACAGTGTGAGAGAGGGGAGGCTACGACTCCTTTTGACTCGATTCTGGCGGGGATGCCGCCGAGATTGAGCGCAGCTATCTCGACGCTGATCCTCTGGCCCTCCGAGACGGTGCGTATCTCGTTTTCCGGGATGGCGAAGCGGATCTCCGGACTGCTGATGTCCACGAGCCTCGCCACCGGCCCGAGCGGGTCGACGCTTACCCCCTCTTCAGCGAAGATTTCGTTGACTACGCCGTCGAAAGGAGCCCGTATCGTGCAGTCCTCCAACGCTTTCGATGCCGCCTCTGCGGCGGCGCGGGCCTGCTTGAGCTTGGAGTCGACCTCCACCATCTTCACCTCGGCTATGCTCCCGCTCTCGTGTACCTGACGGGCTCTTCTGTAGCCGTCTTCGGCCTGCGCGAGGCTGGCCTGAGCCATATCATAGGCGCTCTTGACGTTCTGGGACTCCACGGTGGCGATGACCTGGCCCTTGCTGACCCGCCCGCCTTTCCTGACTTCGAGAGTGGCGAGAGTGCCGGAGTGCCTGCTGGAGATGAGGGCTGTCCTGGACGGCTCCACCGTGCCTACATATCCGCTGCTCGCTCTGCTGCTGACGATGGTGATCTCCTGCACATATACGCTGACCGGCTCCCTGCCGGCGGTGTCAGTCCCGACCAGAGGAAGACTCTTGCAGGAGGGCAGCAGCACTATGGCAGCCGCCGCGCACATAATAAGCCGTCTCATCGGTTGTTCGAGCTTGCGACGCAAGTTATCTTGCTGTCAGTCAGCTTATAAGTCTTGCCGTGGCGCTCAATCTCCGTCTCTGCGGCCACGAGGTCCAGCAGCACTATGTCGTCAAGTTTTGTCCCCGCGCCGCTCAGGCGGAGCTTGAACTTCAACATATCGGAGCTCATATGCTTTTCGCCCCCGGGGAGCACGAGCCTGCCGTCCTCCACCTTGGCCTCGAAGGTGGTGACATCTCCGCCCAAGGCGTTCATCGTCACTACCATTGTCCCTTCATTCTTGTCCCGCGTGAGTATGTTCATCTGTCCGGACTCGGGATTGAGGGTGAGAGTGAGCACCTCCGGCTCGGTCGGCTCGGCGGTGTCGTCCGTCTGTTCCACGACTTCGGTGAGGGTGATCTCTCCGCTGAGCTTGTAGGAGTAATAGCCCTCAAACAGTTTCACCCCCTCCTTGGTGCAGGAGCAGAGTGCGGCGGCCGTCAATGCCGCGGCGAGCAATGTTCTTTTCATTCTATTCATTTTTGCATTTGTTGCATTGTATAAGGAAATCCACCATTTCGTTGTATGTCGAGCGCGAGGCGCTTTCGTCTTTGGTGACGATGAACTGGGCCTCCACCCCTTTCAGGAGCATCTCCAGCATATCGGCGAATGTGTCCGGACTGACCCCCGGCTTGAGTATGCCCTCCGCGAGACCGTAGGAGCAGACCGCGTTGAAGTAGTCTTTCTCCCAGTTGTCGAACTCCTCGCGTGCGCGGCGGACTATCTCTTCCGGCTCGCCTCCGCTTCCGCTGTACTGCGCCGGGGCGAACCTTCTGAAGAGAGCGGAGTCGGTGACCGCCTCCATCCTCTCCTTGAGATAGTTGCGCAGGATCTCCGGATGGCCTTCCCCGGGCATTAAGCGCAGAGCCCGCAGCTGGTCCATAATCCTGCGGAATTCGCCCCGGATCACCGCTTCGAATATCTCGGCCTTGCCGTTGAAGTAGTAATAGATGGAGGTCTTGGCCTTGTGGGCGAGGCGGGCTATGTCTTCCACCGTTGTCTTGTCGTAGCCATACCGGGCGAACGCGTCGGCGCCGGCGTTGAGTATGGTCTCCCTGATGTTCTCTGCCATTTTGTCTGATTTCGTATCTATGTATCGAACTTTCGAACAATATCGTATTTCCGTACAAATTCCGTGCCTGATCAGTCCGCCGGGTTGCCGCGGTGGAAGCCGACTATTGTTCTTCCCGCTTTTATGTCGTATATTGGCCTTGCCTGCGTCCGGGGTGGAGGCTGGTTTCAAGCTGGCCTTGAGCATCCGGGGACTTGCAGGCGTTTATTTAACTTATACTTATGACTATGAAAATGAAAGATTTGTGCGAGAGCGAAAGGCCTCGCGAGAAGATGATGATGCGAGGGCCGCAGAGCCTGAGCGACGGCGAACTGCTCGCCGTCCTGCTGCGGGGAGGCACCCGTCGGGAGAGCGCTCTGGAGCTCTCGCAACGCCTGCTCAAGCTGGCTGACGGACGCTTGGGCGGCCTCTTCAACCTGTCTGCGGAGAAACTGTGTTCGCTTCCGGGGATAGGCCTCGCCAAGGCCGCCTCCGTGCTTGCGGCGTTCGAGCTCGGGAAGCGCTTCCTCTCCGAGGCTTCGTCCGTCGACAAGAAGCCGGTGCTCACGGCGCGTATGGTATTCGACATTATGCTGCCCCTCCTCAAGGGCCTCAGGCACGAGGAGTGCTGGATCCTGCTGCTCAACGACAGCAGCTACCTGACTTCCAAGATCAAGCTCACGAGCGGCGGCGGCCGGTCCACGGTGATAGATGTGCGTCAGGTGGTGCGATATGCCCTGGACCGCAGCGCATCGGGCATAATCCTCGTTCACAACCACCCCAGCGGCAATCCCCGTCCGAGCAACGCGGACGTCTCGCATACCGGAGCCCTGCGCAAGGCGGCGGAGACCTGCGGCATCGACCTGCTCGACCACGTCGTCATCTGCGACGACTGCTTCTTCTCCTTCTCCGAGGAGAGGATGTACGGACGCGCTACCTGAACTTGCCGCTCTCCTCCAGCATCCCGAGGTAGGAGTTGTAGCGCTCCGGGCTGATCTCGCCGGCGTCCAGGGCCGCCTTGACCGCGCAGCCGGGCTCGTGCGTGTGAGTGCAGGGTATGAAGCGGCATTTGTCCGCGAGCCGCAGCATCTCCGGGAAATACTTGGCGATTTCTTCCTTCTCCAGGTCGATGAGGCCGAAGCCCCTGATGCCCGGGGCGTCTATGATATAGCCCCCTCCGGAGAGGCGGTACATCTCGTAGAGGGAGGTGGTGTGCCTGCCCTGGAGGTGCGAGAGCGATATCTGCCCGGTCTTGGGGTCGAGGCTCGGGTCCACGGCCTTGATGAGGCTGGATTTGCCCACTCCCGACTCGCCGGAGAAGAGGCTCAGACGGTCCTTGCACGCCGCCCGCAGCTCTTCGATGCCCTCGCCGGTCCTGGCGGAGGTTTCTATGACCCGGTAGCCCGCGCCCCCATATATTCTTCTGAACGACCCGACGCTCTCCGGCGCTTCGCTGCGGTAGAGGTCCATCTTGTTGAGCGCTATTATGGCGCTGATGCCGTAGACTTCGCAGGTGACGAGTATGCGGTCGAGCAGCGGCAGCTTCATCTCCGGGAAGTAGAGGCTCACCGCCACCACGACCTGGTCGAGGTTGGCGGCGATGACCTGGGCTCTCTTGGAGAGGTTGACCGACTTGCGTATCAGGTAGTTGGAGCGCGGAAGCACCTCGGTGATGGTGGCCGGATGCCGCTCCGTGACCTCCCCGTCCGCTTCGTAGCGTACCCGGTCGCCGACCGCTATCGGGTTGGTGGCTTCGCTGCCCTCCAGCCTGACTCTGCCGCGCAGCAGCGCCGGGAAGAGTTCCCACTTCGGCAGTTCGCTGAGGATGTAGTGGCTGCCGGAGTTCTTGACTACAGTGGCTTCTCCCGTCATTTCGCTCTTCCCACGAGGCTTTCGGCGAAGCGGCGCAGCATCTCGGTCCGGAGCGGGCCGAAGTCGGCCCCGGCGGCTGCGTCCAGTGCGCGTCCGGTGAAGCGCACGACTTCCTTCCGGGCATCGGCATCGACCCCGAGCTCGGTATATATCTTCTTGATTGAGGCGATTTTGCGCTTCTTCTCCTCCGGACCTTCCGCCTTTGCCGCGAACGCGGCGAGCAGACCTTGCCTGTCGGAGGTCTTGCCGAGAGCCCTTACGGTGAGCCAGCTCTTCTTGCAGTTGATGATGTCGCCGCCGATCGGCTTCCCGAAGAGCTTCTCGTCCCCGAACGCGTCGAGGTAGTCGTCGGCCACCTGGAACGCCATCCCGAGTTCGTAGCCGTAGTCGTAGAGGGCCCGGCATTCGCTCTCGACGGCGCCTCCGATGATGGCCCCCATCTGCGCCGAACAGGCGAGCAGCACGGCGGTCTTGAGGCCTATCATAGCGTTGTATTCATCCATCGACACCTCCTCCCTGCTCTCGAAGTCCATATCGTACTGCTGTCCGTCGCAGACCTGCGCCGCCGTCCGGGAGAAGAGCTCCATCACCCGTCCCAGCACCTTGTGCGGGGCTTTGGCGATGCGCCGGTAGGCGTCGATGACCATCGCGTCGCCGGAGAGTATGGCCGTGTCCTCGCTCCACTTCTTCCATACGGTCGGCATCCCGCGCCTCAGCGGCGAGCGGTCCATAATGTCGTCGTGCATCAGGGTGAACGAGTGGAAGACCTCCAGCGCGGTGGCGGGGGAGAGTATGCTCTCGTCAAACGAGTCGGCGAAGAACGAATATGCGGTGAGGCAGAGCCTCGGGCGCACACGTTTGCCGCCTATCTCTATCATATATCTGAGCGGGTCGTAGAGGCCCGCCGGCTCGCGGGTGAAGACGATGCCGTCGAACATCTCCGCGAGCGTCGCGTTTATCTGGCTTTCTGTGATCATATCGTGTTGTAGTCGGACAATATTATGAAAAAATGCTGACATCTGCGAATATTCCCGGGGTTATTTTGCCCGGAGAGTTGTTTCAGGACAGTTACAGGGTGCGCATTCTTGCAGAAAAAACGTAGCGTCACGCTTTTTTATTCGTATCTTCGCGCTCGCACAGTTGACAATAAGCATCAGGCGTGAACCGTAAAGAATTGGAAATAATGGCTCCGGCGGGCAATTTCGAGTGCCTGCACGCGGCCATACAGGGTGGAGCGGACTCCGTATATTTCGGGGTCGGCCAGCTCAATATGCGCAGCCACTCGGCCAACAACTTCAGCCCCGACGACATAGCCGAGGTGGTGCGCATCTGCCGGGAGGCGGGGGTGAAGAGCTATCTTACGCTGAACATTGTCCTCTATCAGGAGGACCTCCCCGCGATGCGGGAGACTCTGGACGCCGCCGCGGCAGCCGGAGTGGACGCCATCATCGCCTCGGATATGGCGGCGATAAGCTATTGCCGCAGCATAGGCCTGGAAGTGCATATCTCCACCCAGCTCTCCGTCTCCAATGTGGAATCGCTGCGGTTCTATGCGCAGTTCGCGGACGTGGTCGTGCTGGCGCGCGAACTCAACCTCGACCAGGTCAGGGAAATATACGGGACCATCCTGCGGGAGCGGATCTGCGGCCCGTCGGGCAGTCCGGTGCGGATAGAAATGTTCGCGCACGGGGCGCTCTGTATGGCCATAAGCGGCAAATGCTACCTCTCGCTGCACAGCTACGGGGCATCCGCCAACCGTGGCGCGTGCTACCAGGTCTGCCGCCGAGGCTATGAAGTCACCGACCTCGACACCGGCAACAGGCTGCACATAGACAACAAATATATAATGTCCCCCAAGGACCTGTGCACCATAGAGTTTATGGACCGCATCATCGACAGCGGAGTCAAGGTCTTCAAGATCGAGGGCCGTGCCCGCTCCGCGGAATACGTCAAGCGCTGCGCATCCTGCTACAGCCGCGCCGCACAGGCCGTCTGCGACGGGACATACACCCCGGAGCTCGCCGCGTCGCTCAAGTCGGAGCTCGCGGAGGTCTTCAACCGGGGATTCTGGGACGGCTACTATATGGGTGCGCGTCTCGGGGAATGGAGCGCGGTCTACGGCTCGCAGGCCAGCCTCAAGAAGGTCTATTGCGGCAAGGTCACCAACTGGTTCGACCGCATCGGGGTCGCGGAGATCTCGGTCGAGTCCTCTCCGCTCTCCCTCGGCGACAGGGCTATGGCGATAGGGGCCACCACAGGGGTCGTGGAGTTCACGGTCGAGGATATGAGGGTCAACCTCAAGCCTGCGCAGACAGCCGCCAAGGGCGTGCGCTGCTCGGTCGCCGTCCCGACCGGCATCTGTCCAGACGGACGCCTCCGCCGGGGCGACAAGATTTATATCTGGCAGGGGAAGTAACCTTCCCGCAGGAATGCGGCCATAGCGCGGAGAGCCATACCCCGGTGAGAGATGGCGTTCTTCTCCCCGTCGGAGAGTTCCGCAAGGGACTTCCCGGGGTGCGCGTCCGGGATGAAGACCGGGTCGTAGCCGAAGCCGTTGCGCCCCGTAGGCGAGAGCGCTATGCTGCCCTCCATCCGACCCTCGAAGATATGCTCTTCCCCCTTCAGTATCAGGGTGATGACCGTCTTGAAGCGGGCTCTGCGGGAAGCTCCCGGCCCGAGCTTTTCCAGCTCCGAGAGGAGCTTTGCCATATTGGCCTTGTCGTCGTGGGCCTCTCCGGCATAGCGCGCCGCGCGCACTCCCGGAGCGCCGCCCAGGGAGTCCACCTCCAGCCCGGTATCGTCGGCGAAGCAGTCCCGCCCGCAGAGGGAGTGGATATGCTCCGCCTTGATGCGCGAATTCTCCGCCAGCGTCTCTCCCGTCTCCTCCACTTCGGCGTCGATCCCCTCGTCCGCAGGGGAAAGCACGGTGCAGATCCCCTCCAATATCTCTCCGGCCTCCCGGAGCTTGCCCCTGTTGGCAGTTGCGAAAATCAGTTCCATATCCCGCAAGATAAGGATAAAATCACTATCTTGTAGCGCCAAAACCAATTAATATGCAGCTCAGAACTATGACCCTTGCGGCGGCGCTCCTCACGGCGCTCTGCCTCCAGGCCTCCGCCCAATGGATGCCCGACAACGGCGACGGCACCTACCGCAACCCGATAATATATGCTGACTATTCCGACCCCGACGTGATCAGGGTCGGAGACGACTACTGGATGGTGGCGTCGAGTTTCACCTGTATGCCCGGCATCCCCGTCCTGCACTCCCGCGACCTGGTCGGATGGGAGATCGTGAACTATGTCTACGACAGCTTCCCGCTGGAGAAGTACGGCAAGCCCTGCCACGGGGAGGGCTCGTGGGCTCCCGCCATACGCTATCACGACGGGATGTACTATGTCTATTTCTGCACCCCGTACGACGGGCTCTATGTCGCCAGGGCCGGGGACCCGCGCGGCAAGTGGGAGATGACGCAGATGCTCCAGGTGGAGAAATGGGAGGACCCCTGCCCGTTCTGGGATGATGACGGACAGGCCTACCTCGTGCACTCCATCCACCGCGGCGGACCCGCCGTCCTGCACAGGATGTCCGCCGACGGCACGCGCCTGCTCGACAACGGGGTCACCGTCTATCACGATGTGAAGGCAAATCCGGTGCTTGAGGGGCTCAAGATGGACAAGAGGGACGGATGGTACTATATCTTCGCGCCGGCGGGCGGAGTCTCTACCGGATGGCAGACGGTACTCCGCTCCCGCAATATCTACGGCCCCTACGAGGCGCGTGTCGTGCTGCACGCCGGCGACAACGGCATCAACGGCCCCCATCAGGGCGGCCTTGTCGAGACGCAGACGGGGGAGTGGTGGTTCGTCCACTTCCAGTCCAAAGGCCCTTGGGGGCGCATCATCAACCTTGAGCCGGCCCGCTGGATGGAGGACGGCTGGCCGATGATCGGCATCGACTCCGACTCCGACGGCATAGGCGAACCCGTGCTCGGCTACCGCAAGCCTGACGTCGGGAGCATCCATCCCGCCACAGTGCCGCAGACTTCGGACGACTTCAGTTCCAAGTCCCTCGGGCTGCAGTGGCAGTGGCACTCCAACCCGCAGCCGGACTGGTATTCGCTCTCCGAGCGGGCGGGACATATGCGGCTCTATACCGTAAGCTGCCCTACGGAACAGGGCAACCTTTACTACGCCGGCAATCTCCTGCTGCAGAAATTCTCCGCCCCGTCATTCTCCGCCACCACCCTGGTCGAGGCGCATCTGAGCGATGCGGGCGACCGCTGCGGACTTATAGTGATGGGCAACGAGTACTCCTACATAGCCCTGATACGCGGCGAGGAGGGCAACAGGGTGTCGGTGGTCGAGGGCAGGGTGGACAGGCTCGCCGTCGTCCCGGTGGAGACCGCTTCGGAGGCCGTGGACACGGACAGGCTCTATCTCAGGGTCACGGTGGATAAGGATGCCCTGTGCAGCTACTCCTATAGTCTCGACGGCAAGACCTACCGCAGTCTCGGCAAGGCCTGCCCTGCCCGGGAGGGGACCTGGATCGGAGCCAAGACGGGCATATTCTCCTCCTCGCCCAATGTCGTGCCGTCCGGGGGCTACGCCGACTTCGACTTCTTCACTCTCTCCGAGTAGACGCCCTCTTCGCCGCACAATTGGCATAATTGGCGGAATTTGCGTAAATTTGCGCAATCTATGGTACTGCTGTTAGTATTTCTGTTAAGCGCTATGTCGGTCTCCTTCCTCTGCTCGGTGCTGGAGGCCGTATTGATGTCCACCCCGATATCCTACATCACGATGCGGGAAGAGGAGGGCTACAGGCCCGCCGTCAAGTTCAAGAAGTTCAAGCAGGAGAGTTCCCGCCCGATAGCGGCGATACTCTCGATGAACACCATCGCCAACACCATAGGCGCGGCCGGGGTGGGTGCGCAGGCCACCGCCGTATTCGGCTCGCAGTGGTTCGGTCTCGTGAGCGCCTGCACCACGGTGCTGATTCTCGTATTCTCCGAGATCATCCCGAAGACCATCGGCACCTCCTACTGGAAGTCGCTGATGGGCTTCGCGACCAGCCTCATCTCCGTGCTGATAGTGATAATGTACCCTCTCGTGATACTCGTCGAGGGGCTCTCCAAGCTGATAAGTCCCAAATCCGGCGAGACCGCGGTCTCCCGCGAGGAGGTCAGCGCGATGGCCAACGTGGCCGAGGAGGAGGGAGACCTTGAGGAGGACGAGAACGCCATCATCCAGAACCTCATCAATATGGACGAGGTGACGGCCTCGGACGCGATGACCCCGCGCGTGGTCGCCGCCATCGCCCCGGAGTCGATGACCCTGCGGGCGTTCTACAAGGACAAGCGCTACCTGCACCACAGCCGCATCCCGGTCTATGCCGACAACGACGAATATATCACCGGCTACATCCTCCGTATGGACGTGCTGCAGCTGCTGGCCGACGACAAGTTCGACCGGACGCTCGGAAGCCTCAAGCGGGCGATAGCCTCCTTCGGCGAGGATACCCCGCTGGACACGATATGGGACGAGATGCTCAGCAAGGACGAGCAGATAGCCGTGATCATCAACGAGTACGGCAGCTTCCAGGGTATTCTGACCCTCGAAGACGTAATCGAGACCCTGCTCGGCAGCGAAATAGTGGACGAGAAGGACTCCGTGCGGGATATGCAGCAGCTCGCCCGCGACAGATGGAAGAAGCGTGCCGGCGCTAGTTCACGCGAATCTTCTGCCCGAGACGAATCTTGTCCGCATTGAGCCCGGGGTTGAGCTTCTTGATGGCGCTTACGCTCTTGCCGTATTTCTTCGCGATCCCCGACACGGTGTCGCCCGAGCGGACGGTATGCCACTTCATCGCCGCCCTCTCGGCTTCGATGCGCATCTCCTCCTCGATTATCTTCTCGTCGGTGGCGTAGATCTCCTCCTCCTCTTCCAGCGACTCGGACACATAGCGTGACGACGGGTCGAGGTAGCTCCGGCGCAGCACGAACACGTTCTTGCGGAGCTCCCCGTTCTCGAAATCTATGATCCACTGCGGGTCGAAGGCGTAGCCCTTGTAGCGCGTCTCGAAGTGCAGGTGCGGCCCGGAAGAGCGGCCCGTGGAGCCTCCCAGGCCTATCACATCCCCGGCGCGGACCCATTGCGAAGCCTCCGCGAGGCGCTTGGAGAGGTGGCCGTAGAATGTCTCAAGCCCGTTCTCGTGGCGCACGATCACCAGATTGCCGTAGCCGGAGACGTAGCCCGAATACCTTACCCTCCCGTCGAACGCCACATTGACCGGAGTGCCTGTCGGAAGCGGCAGGTCCACTCCCTGATGCCTGCGATGCCGCCTATAGCCGAACTTGGAATACACCTTGCCGATATGGGGGCAGACGAAGATGCTCATCGAGTCCACGAGGCAGATGCTGCTGCGGTACGGCAGCTCGGAGAGGGATATGCTGATGTACGGGTTGATGGCGGTCTGGGACCAGTAGTCCCTGAACACTGCGGTCTCGGCCATCTTCGCGTTGTTCTTGACATATCTCCAGCTGTAGTCGTCGAAGAGTATTATCTGAAGGTAGCCGTCACCTATGTCGAGGGTGTCAACCGGAGCGCCGTTGCCCCGCTTGAACGAGCCCGGAGGGGTGATGTAGTCCTCCGGGATCATAGTCACCGCAGGCGGGTCTATGCGCAGGTCCAGCGAGTCGGGACGGCTCAGCGCCTCCCTCCCGGAGGAGACCTGCGCGAGGAGAACGGACGGCAGGATAAGCGCGACGCTTGTCAGGAAAACTCTCATTATGACCTTTCAGCTCCGAATCTGTCCTTGAGCAGCGCTTCCGTCTCGGCGATGATGCTCTTCAGGGTGTCCTCCGAGTGCGCCTCGCAGATGAAGCGGAGATAAGGCTCGGTGTTGGAAGGACGGACGTTGAACCACCAGCCGTCGAACTCCAGCCTGTAGCCGTCGAAGTCCATCGTGCGGAGCGGCTTCTGCTTCGCGGCGAAGTGCTCGCGCACGGCCTCCATAGCCGCAGCCTTATCTTCGACGTGGAAGTTTATTTCGCCCGAGTTGTGGTAGGAGTTCATCGAGTCTATCTGCTCGCTCAGGCTGATCCCGCGCTTCTTGAGCTCGGAGACTATGTTCAGCACTATCATCGACGACAGCAGTCCGCTGTCGGAGTAGAAGAAGTCCTTATAATAATAGTGTCCCGCAAGTTCGCCGCCCCAGAGCCCGTCGATCTCGCGGAGTTTCGGCGCCGCGAACGCCCGCCCCACCTTCCAGGTGTGCAGCTCCGCGCCGTAGCGCTCCAGGAACTCTCCCACAGACTTGGAACTGCGGATCTCCTGCAGCACGCGAGGATGCTTCGCCCCCTTCATATCGCAGAAGTATATGGCCATCAGGGCGATGACCAGATCCGGCGAGACGAATCTCGCCTTGTCGTCCACGAACATCACCCTGTCGGCGTCGCCGTCGAAGATAAGTCCTATGTCAGCCCCGGAGGAGCGCACCTTCTCCATCAGCGGCTCGACGTTCTTCGCCACGAGCGGGTTGGGGTCGTGGTTCGGGAAGCGCCCGTCGATGGTGTCGAAGATGTACTCCGGACCGTCGCCGTAGACCTGCTTGGCGAAGAGGTTGGACATACCGTTGGAGAGGTCGAAGGTAATCTTCAGATTGCTGTAGTCGCCCTTGAACTGCCTCATATATTCGAGGTATTCGTCCAGGATGTCAATCCTGTGCAACTCCCCCCTGCGCTCCGCCGCCGTCGTCGGTTCACCGGCCTCGATCCAGTCCCTGATCTGCCCCAGCCCGCTCTCCAGACCCACCGGCAGCGCGTCCTCGCGGCTCACTTTCATGCCGTTGTACTGCGCCGGGTTGTGGCTCGCGGTGATCTGCACTGAGGCCTTGAAGCCGTGCCTTGCCGTGCCGAAATAGACCATCGGCGTGCTGCTCAGGCCGATGTCCCAGACATCTGAGCCGGTGTCGAGGATACCCTGCACGAGGCTGTCCCTGACGGCTTCGGACGAGACTCTGCAGTCGCGTCCCACCAGCACCTTGTCCGCTCCGAGCAGACGCGGGATGAAGTAACCGATCTTGTATGCAAGTGCATCCGTGAGGTCCACTCCGTAGATCCCCCGGATATCATAAGCGTGAAATGCTCCCATAATGTTATGTGGTTATTTGAGTTTTGTCCTGTATGACGCCCCCACTCTCCCGAGGGCTATGTTCTGAAGCTTGCGCTGCAGCATCTTGCGGCGTATCGGGGCCACGAGGTCCGTGAATATGATCCCGTCGAGGTGGGAGAATTCGTGCTGGACCATACGGCTCGCGAACTTGTCGAAAGTCTCGCGCCGCTTCTCCAGATTCTCGTCGTAGTACTCGACCTCTATGACTTCAGGCCTGCGCACTTCGGCATAGATGCCCGGCACGCTGAGGCAGCCCTCGTCATATTCGCACTCCTCCTTGCTCTCGGAGAGTATCACCGGGTTGATGAAAGTGCGCCTGAAGTCCTTGAGATATGGATATATGTCCGACATCACGTCCCCGTCGACCACCGCCACCCGGAGGCTCACCCCGATCTGCGGAGCGGCGAGCCCGCAGCCATCGGAGGCCGCGAGGGTCTCCTTGAGGTCCGCCACGAGCGATTTGAGGTATTCTCTGTCGTTGAGGTCCGCTTCCGCCGCCTTTTCGCGCAGCACTGCGGAGCCGTAGAGGTAGATAGGCTGTATCATCGTTATTTCTTCTTGTCGAGGTAGCTCTGCAAAATTATTGCCGCGCTGATCTTGTCCACTGAGTTTTTGTCGCGCCGCCCGCTCTTCTTCATCCCCCCGTCTATCATCGCCCTGTGCGCCAGCACCGAGGTGAAACGCTCGTCCTCGAGGACAATCTGGGTCTGCGGAAACGCCTTCTGCAGCTCCGCGAGAAACTTGTCCACGTCCGCCGCGCACTGGGCCGGAGCGCCGTTGAGATTGAGCGGGTAGCCGACCACAAAGCGCTCTATGGTCTCGGTGGCCGAGTATTTTTGGAGATATTCTATTATCTTTGCAGAGGGAACGGTTTCTGCGGGAGATGCGAAGATGCCGAGAGGGTCACTGACCGCGACCCCCACTCTGGCCTTGCCGTAATCTATCCCGACAGTTCTTTTCATTACTGCGAAATTAAGTAAAAAGTATGGGACGACAAAATCCGGACGGGAGAGACAAGGTCTACAGGCTGACGCTTGCGGACAACCAAACCCATAGAAGCATACGCTCGGTCATCTTCACCAGGCTGCGCTTCATCACATTCGCGACAACGGTAGTGGTGGTGTTCATCCTCTTGATATACTGCATTATAGCCTTTACTCCGCTGCGCCTTGCGGTGCCCGGCTACCCGGATGCAAACTTCAAGAAGACGGCCCTCTCCAACGCCATCAAGATAGACTCCCTCGAGAGTGCGGTCACCCGATGGAACCTCTACGCCGAGAACCTCAGCCGCGTGCTCGCGGGTGAGAGTACGATCGACCTCGACAGCGTGCCGGGCGGCAACGCGGTGAGGTATCTCTCCGACAAGTCCGCCTCGCAGCTGCGCGAGCGCGACTCCCTGCTGCGCGAGACGGTGCGCGGCGAGGAGAAGTTCGGGGTCAGCTCCGCTTCGTCCAAGCCGCTCCCGATCGAGGGGCTGCACTTCTTCACGCCGGTCAAGGGCGTGGTGGTCGAGGCCTTCGACGCCGTGACCCATCCCGCCATCGACGTCACCGCACCCTCCGGCACGGTGGTCAGCGCCACCCTGGACGGGGTGGTGGTCTATTCCGGATGGAACGAGGATATGGAATATGTGGTCATAGTGCAGCACAGGGACAATCTGATAAGCATATACGGCAACAATCTGAAGACTCTCCGCAGCCCGGGCGACGAGGTCAAGGCCGGCACGCCGCTCGCGCTCTCCGGCGGGACTTCAGCCGGTTCGGGCAAGGGCCATCTGCACTTCGAGCTCTGGCACGGCGGACGTCCTCTCAACCCGACACAATTCATAAGTTTTTAGTGAAAAGAAGAATAGCCATACTCGGCTCCACCGGATCGATCGGCACCCAGACCCTCGACGTCATCCGCCGGCATCCGGACCTCTTCGAGGTGGAGCTGATCTCCGCCCGGCGGAGCGTGGACCTGCTCATCGGGCAGGCGATAGAGTTCGACGCGGCGAACGTGGTGATATGCGACGACTCGCGCTATGAGCAGGTGGCTGCCGCCCTCCAGCTGCGCGGCATCAAGGTGTGGGCCGGCATCGACAGCCTCTGCGACCTTGTCCGGATGGAGAGCATAGACATAGTGGTCGGCGCGATGGTGGGATTCAGCGGGCTTCGCCCGACGATTGCGGCGCTCGAAGCCGGCAAGATCGTGGCGCTCGCCAACAAGGAGACCCTCGTCGCCGCCGGAAGCATAGTCACCCGCACGATGCGGGAGCACAAGGCGGTCATCCTGCCGGTGGATTCGGAGCATTCCGCCATCTTCCAGTGCCTGCTCGCCGCACAGGGCAACGAGGTCGAGAAGATCCATCTCACCGCGTCCGGCGGCCCGTTCCGCGGCTGGGACAGGGCGCGGATAGCCGCCGCCACCGCCGCCGATGCGCTCAAGCACCCCAACTGGAATATGGGCGCGAAAGTCACTATCGACTCCGCCACGATGATGAACAAGGGATTTGAGCTGATCGAGGCCAGATGGCTCTTTGATGTAGGGGCGGAGCGCATCAACGTGGTGGTGCACCCCGAATCGATCATCCACTCGATGGTCGAGTTCGTCGACGGGGCGGTGATCGCGCAGATGGGCTGGCCGGATATGCGCGAGCCCATAGGATTTGCGCTCTCGTTCCCCGCAAGGCTCCCGGTGGGCAACCGCAAGCTGGATTTCGCCGGGCTGGGGCATCTCAGTTTCGAAGCCCCGGATATGGAGAAGTTCCCCTGCCTCGCTCTCGCCTACGAGGCCCTGCGCCGGGGAGGCAACGCTCCCTGCGCCCTCAATGCCGCCAACGAGGTAGCCGTCGCGGCCTATCTCAAGGGGCTCATCGGCTTCTACGACATAGCCCGCATCAACGAGAAGTGCCTGCTTGGCCTGAATTATGCAGCAGATCCGAGCATAGACGATATTTTCCGGACCAATACCGAGATAGCCTCCATCGCAAATGGTTATATTGATTAAGACTCTTCAGGTCATCCTCGCCCTCTCGCTCCTGATACTCGTCCACGAGCTGGGCCACTTTATGTGGGCCAAGTTCTTCGGGATCAGGGTGGAGAAGTTCTATCTCTTCTTCGACGCCGGCGGCAAGGCGATCGCCCGCTGGAAGTGGGGGGATACCGAGTTCGGCATAGGCTGGCTGCCTTTCGGCGGCTACTGCAAGATTGCCGGGATGATCGACGAGTCGATGGACCTGGAGCAGATGCGGCGCGAGCCGCAGCCCTGGGAGTTCCGCTCCCACCCCGCGTGGCAGCGGCTGCTGGTGATGGCGGGAGGGGTGCTCAACAACTTCATCTTCGCGGTGATAGCCTATATCGGCATTATGGCGGGCTGGGGGCAGTCCTATATCGACAACAGCGAGAGCCGCATATATGTCAACGACCTCGCCTACGAGATGGGATTCCGCACGGGCGACCGCATACTCAAGTTCGACGACTACAGCCCTGAGAACTTCGCTATGCTGCAGGCCGACCTCGCGCGGCGCGACGTGCACAGGGCGACTGTGCTCCGGGGTGCGGACACTCTGGATATCTATGTGGACCAGTCAATGATAGGCGAGGTGCTGAGTTCTCCGATGATGTTCGACCTCGCCATCCCCTTCGTGGTGGACTCGCTCGCTTCCGGCCCCAACGCCTCTTCGGGGCTGCGCCGGGGCGACAGGATAGTCTCCTTCGACGGCAATGCGGTGGAATACCTCCAGGACTCGCGCCGCGTGCTCTCCGGGATGAAGTCCCGCACGGTGGAGGCCACGGTGCTGCGGGGCGGCGACACCCTGAGCATCCCGGTGACCGTCGACACTACGGGCCGCATCGGGGTCTATATGGCCACTCCTGCCGTCAAGGTCAGGCACTACAGCCTGCTGGACGCGATCCCTGCCGGCATCAAGCTGACAGGCAGCACGATAGGGGGCTATGTGAGGGACCTCGGCCTGCTGGTGCGCCCGTCGACCGGGGCCTACAAGTCGGTGGGCAGCTTCATCGCCATCGGCCAGGTCTTCCCGGCGAGCTGGGACTGGTACCGCTTCATCAACATCCTCGCGCTGCTTTCCATAATGCTCGCGGTGATGAACCTGATCCCGATACCGGCGCTGGACGGCGGGCATATCCTCTTCACTCTTTATGAGATGCTCACGGGACGCAAGCCGAGCGAGCGTTTCCTCACCGTCGCGCAGATGATAGGGATGCTCCTGCTGCTCGCGCTGATGGTCCTCGCGTTCGGGAATGATATTGCAAGAATTGTTTAACTATATGATTATGAAGAAGATTGTCGCTGTATCAGCACTGATTCTCGCGCTTGCGGGATGCAAGAACACCAAGCCTCTCCTCCCGAGCGTGAGCGGCAAGGCCGGCGAGGTCCTCGTGGTGATCGAGAAGGCGGACTGGGAGGGGGCCGTGGGGGCCGCCACCCGTGACCTGCTTGCTGACGAATGCCCTTATCTCCCGCAGAGGGAGCCTCTCTACACTCTGGTCAACGTGGCTCCCGCCAGCTTTGTGGACCTCTTTAAGATACACCGCAACGTGGTGATGTTCAATATAGACCCGCAGATTGACAGTGCCGGCGTATTCTACCGCAACGACGTCTGGTCGCAGCCGCAGTGCGTGATCCAGATAGCGGCCTACGACACTTCCTCCGCAGTGGACCTGCTCAGGAAGAAGGGGGGCACGATCGTGCGCGCCATCGAGCAGGCGGAGCGCGACAGGGTGATCCGCAACACTCTGCTCTATGAGGAGAAGGCGCTCGCCGACACCGTCTCCCGGCGCTTCGGCGGCTCGCTCCACTTCCCAGTGGGCTACAAGTTCAGGAAGATAAGCCCGGACTTCTGCTGGATAGCCAACGACAGGCAATATGTCTATCAGGACATCTTCGTCTACCGCTACCCCGCCGAGACCGACCACCCGTACTCGTCCGCCAACATCATCCGCCACCGCAACGAGACGCTCAAGGCCAATGTCCCCGGGATGTTCGACAACAGCTATATGACCACGAGCTCCTACTTCACCCCGATGATAGAGTATATCAAGTACCGGGGGCGCGACATAGTGCAGACTCGTGGCCTCTGGGAGGTGGAGAACGACTATATGGGCGGCCCGTTCGTGTCCCACTCGTTCTACAGCCCGGACGGCAGGGATATCATCGTGGTCGAAGCCTTCGTCTATGCGCCGCGCTACGACAAGCGCCAGTACCTGCGGCAGGTCGAGTCGCTGCTCTACTCCTGGGAGTGGACGAAAGACTGACCGGAGCCGAAAGGCGAAAAAATTTGTCAAGTCTAAAATAATTTCTATATTTGCACTCCCTATCCGGACCGGGTCCGGACGGGGAGTCGGATGGTGGGTTCGTATAACGGCTAGTACTCAAGATTTTCATTCTTGCAATAGGAGTTCGATTCTCCTACCCACTACAAAATATTAAAAGAAAAAATAATGGCAAATACAGCTTCAGCAAAGAAGGCCGATCGTCAGAACGAGAGGCACAGAATGCACAACAGGTACTATGCAAGGACCACAAGGAACGCGATTCGCGACATCCGCAACACCACCGACAAGGCTACGGCCGAGAAGAACGCTCCAAAGGTTTATTCAATGATTGACAAACTTGCCAAGATTGGTCTTATCCACAAGAATAAGGCATCCAATCTCAAGAGCGGCATCGCTGTCTACATCAACAAGCTTGCGTAGCTGAGTTCGACGGGATGTAGCGCAGTTGGCTAGCGCACCACGTTCGGGACGTGGGGGTCGTCCGTTCGAGTCGGATCATCCCGACTGAGAGTTAGGTCCAAGGGCCTGGCTCTTTTTTTTTGTTCCGGGGGCGTCGGCCTGTATGAAGCGAGCCCCTCCGGATCGCGGCGGGGTGATATTCGGGCCGGAGCGCCGCTGCGTGGGGGAGCGCTCAGCTCTTGCGGTATTCCGAAGGGGTCATCCCGGTCTGGGTCTTGAAAAAGCGGTAGAAGGTGGTCTGATTGGGGAAGTTGAGCTCCCAGACGATCGACTTGATGCTCATCCCGGAGTATTTCAGCAGGTTTTTTGCCTCCAGTATCACGAAAGAGTCA
The DNA here is from genome assembly GCA_963643555.1 of Acetatifactor sp. Classification (GTDB taxonomy): domain Bacteria; phylum Bacteroidota; class Bacteroidia; order Bacteroidales; family UBA932; genus Cryptobacteroides. The sequence continues at coordinate 7,779 of CAVILJ010000015.1, read as the reverse complement.
ATCCACTCGTGAGCGGACTTGCCGCTCGCCGACTTCACCAGCTTCGAGAGGTATTTCGGGGTGAGGTACAGCTTGTCGGCGTAGAACGAAAGGCCTCTCTCGCGGCTGTGATTGTCCCTCACGAGAGCAAGGAAATCTTCGAGTATGACTTTGGAGCGCACCGAGCGGACCTCTTCCGCCTTCTGCTTCATCTCTGACAATCTGTCAACCCAGAGCGCCCCCATGAGGTAGAAGATGGAGGAGATCAGCGAAGAGACGGCGTCGCGCTTGTTGGGCAGGTCCATGACGCAGATGTCCTTGGCCAGGTCGAGGTATTTTTTGCAGATGCCCTTGGGCTCGTCCCCGATGACCACGCAGGGGGTTTCAAGCAGTCTGAGGCTCTCGTCGTAGAGCTTGACGAAATCGAAATGTGTCATCTCCATGAGGGCCTTGGAGACGGCTATGATGAGGAATTTCACTTCCTTTTTCTCCTCGGACGAGATGTCCGACACCCGCACGATGTTTCCCGGCGTGTAGAGGAAGAGCGAATTCTCCCTCACTTGGAAGGTCCTGAGATTCACCTCGATGTCGAAATGCCCCTCGTAGCAGAAAAAAGCCAGATATCCGTCGAAGCGGCAGGGATGCTTGAGAATCTCCATCTCCGAGGCATAGCTGAGTTCGGATATGAAGATGTCGTCTGACAATTCGTCAGTGACAAGTGAAACCGGAAACTTATGCTTCAGTTCCCGGATGGTAAGTTCGCGGTATTTCTGCATAGCTCTTTTCTTACAAAAGTACGCAAAAATTGTAAAAAAGTCGCTTATTACGACTTTTTGTATAAGCGCACCCCCTTTTTGTTATCCGATGTTTCTCACAAACGGTAAACATTTTGAATCTTGCTTCAGAGGTAGAAACAGATAAAACAAAACGATAAAAATGAAAAAAACCATCATCATTCTTGCAGGCGCGCTCGCCGCTCTCCCGCTAGGAGTGCAGGCACAGCAGGTGCTGACATTGGACGAGTGCAGGCAAATGGCGATTGACAACAGCAATTCGCTCAAGACGGCGAAACAGAAGATTGAAGTCGCCGCTTATGACCGTAAGATAGCTGCGGCCAATTATTTTCCGAAGGTCACCGCCTATGGCGCATATTTGTATGCGGACAAGGACCTCAAGCTCATCAGCGACGAGACCACCGCGGAACTCACCAATGCCGGAACCATTCTCCAGAACGACATCAATGATAAACTGACGCAGATTCTCTCCGACCCTGTCATCTACCAGAAGGTGATGACGGATCCGGCTCTGCAGAAGCTTGTAGGATATGCCAAGGCCACTGACATCGCGACTCCTATCAACGCCATCGGCGGGAAGATAAGCGAAGCTCTGAGCGTTGACATCAACAACACCGCAGTGGCGGCGGTTTCACTGCAGCAGCCTATCTTCATGGGTGGAAAAATCATCGCGGCCAACAGGATGGCCTCTTATGCCCAGCAGCTTGCCAAGACCCAGTACGGCCAGGAATACTCTCAGGTGCTCGTGGATATCGAGCAGGCCTACTGGCAGATAGTGTCCATCGCGGGCAAGAAGAGGCTCGCCGAGGGCTATGCCGCTCTCCTGCATCAGATGGAGAAGGATACTGACGCGCTCATCGCCGAGGGCTTCGCCACTCCTTCCGACGCTCTGACCGTCAAGGTCAAGGCCAACGAGGCGGACATGATGCTCACCAAGGCCACCAACGGTCTCGCCCTTGCCAAGATGCTGCTCTGCAAGGAGTGCGGACTTCCTCTGGACAGCGAGATAAGCCTCGCGGACGAGTCTCTGGACAGGATTCCGCAGCCTGCGATGACTCCGGCGCTCACCGACGAGCAGGTCTACGAGGCCCGTCCGGAAATCCGGAGCCTCGAACTTGCGCAGGGTATCTACAAGAGCAAGGTGGACATCGCCCGCTCCGACATGCTCCCTAAAATCGCCGTGACGGCCAACTACATAGTCACCAATCCAAATCTCTTCAACGGTTTCCAGAAGAATTTCTCCGGATTCATGACCGCCGGGGTGGTGGTGTCCATACCTATCTCCCACGGTGGAGAGGCTCTCAGCAAGACCCGCAAGGCCAAGGCCGAGGCGGTGATGACGCAGATCAAGCTGGATGACGCCAAGAAGATGGTTTCCCTCCAGGTGGCGCAGCTCCGTCAGCAGGAGCAGGAGGCTCTTGAGAAGCTGACCGCGGCCGAGAGCAATCTTGCCAGCGCCGAGGAGAATCTCCGCGTGGCCACGGCCGGATGGAACGAAGGCATGATAGCGTCCAACGTGGTGCTTCAGGCCCAGACCGCCTGGCTTCAGGCTCACTCCGAGGTGATTGAGACCGGTGTGGAGCTGCAGATGTGCAGCGTCAACCTCGCCAAGGCGGAGGGAAGATTATAATGTTTGACAATTAAAAAGATAAAATAAAATGGAAAACACTCAGAAAAAAGGCAACCTCCTCTTGGGAATCATCGTTCTGGTTGCTCTCATCGCAGCGGTCGCTGTGCTTGGAATCATCTTTTCAAGGCCGAAGCCGGCCCTCATCCAGGGGGAGGCCGAGGCGGCTGAATACCGTGTATCGGGCAAGGTGCCCGGACGTATAGAGGCCTTCTATGCCAAGGAAGGTGACATGGTGAAGAAAGGGGACACCCTCGTGGACATAGACTCTCCTGAGGTAAGGGCCAAGCTCGCCCAGGCGAGAGCCGTCTATGCCGCGGCCTCAGCCCAGCGCAACAAGGCCAATGCCGGTGCGCGCCAGGAAGAGATTGCCGGAGCATACGAACTCTATCAGAAGGCTCTCGTAGGTGAGGACATCGCCAGAAAGACTCTCGACCGCGCCACCCGTCTGCACGAGCAGAAAGTGATAAGCGACCAGAAGTTCGATGAGGCCAGCGCACAGTACAACGCCGCCGTAGCCACCGCACAGGCCGCCAAGTCTCAGTATGACATGGCTGTCAAGGGGGCGCGCGAAGAGGACAAGGCCGCAGCCATAGCCCTCGTGGATCAGGCCAACGGAGCCGTGATGGAAGTGGAGTCATACCTTTCCGAGCTCAAGCTCACCTCTCCGGTGGACGGAGTCATCAGCGCCCGCTATCCGCATGTCGGCGAGCTCGTGGGCACCGGTTCCCCTATCATGACCGTGACCGACCTGAGCGACGTGTGGTTCACCTTCAACATCCGCGAAGACAAGCTCAACAGCATCAAGAACGGCACTGAACTTACGCTCAAGATTCCTGCGCTCAACGACCGCATCGTCAAGGCCACTGTCAACTACATCGCCGTCCGTGAGTCATACGCCACCTGGAGGGCCACCAACGAGACGGGCCAGTACGATGCCAAGACATTCGAGGTGAGGGCCGTGCCTTCATCTGTTGTGGACGGACTCCGTCCGGGTATGACAGCAATAGTTGTAAAGTAAAATGAACAGCATCTTGAAAGTAATGCGGCGGGAGTTCGGGATAATACGCCGCAAACCGGTTTACCTTCTGGGATCTGTCGGGGTGATGGCGGTCTGCTGCCTGTTCTACCTGACATTCTTCAGGGCCGGTCTTCCGGAGAATCTCCCTATCGGGGTGCTGGATCTGGACAATTCCTCTCTATCCCGGAATTTCTGCCGCCAGCTGGACGCGACCCAGCTGGGCCAGGTCATCAAGTACGAAGATTTCACCACCGCGCGGGACGCGATGCAGACCGGAGAAATCACCTCCCTGTGCGTGATCCCGCAAGGCATGAACGAGGATGTAAACGCTAACCGCAGACCCGTTTTCACTTATTATGTGAACTCTCTCTATCTCATCGGCGGCGCCTTGAGCTACAAGGACATACTGACAATGGTCACTCTGACCGGAGGCGCCGTCCAGAGAGAGGTGCTCAGAGCTAAGGGGTATTCCGAGGGGGCGATAATGGGGATGATACAGCCTATCGTCGTCGATGAGCACAGGATAGGCAACGCGGCCACCAACTACGGAGTTTATCTCAACAACATAATCCTTCCCGGGCTTCTGGCGTTGAGCATTGTTTTCGTGCTGATTTACGCCCTCGGTTCGGAGCTCCGCTACGGGACTTCAAAGGAACTGATGGAGGCCGCCGACGGCTCGTTTGTGGCCGCCCTCGCGGGCAAGCTCCTGCCATACACGCTCATCTATCTGTTTCTCGGGCTCGGGCTGGATTTGCTCCTTTTCGGCGTGTGCGGATATCCTCTCAACGGAAGCATTCTCAACATGATGCTTGCGATGGTGGTGTTCATCCTCGCCAACGAGGCGGTGGCCGTGACACTGGTGGGCCTGCTGCCGACCCTGCGCTTTGCGCTCAGCGTCGCCGCGCTCTTCACGATACTCGGCTTCTCGTTCTCGGGCTTCACTTTCCCGGTCGAGGCCATGCCTGTGGCGCTTCAGGGCGTGTCCGTGCTCTTCCCGCTCCGCTTCTACTACCTCTTCTACGTGCAGGAGGCGATTTTCGGCTCCGGTCTTGCCGGGGGATGGCAGTACCTTGTATATATGCTTGTCTTCCTTGTGGGGCCGCTTCTTGTGGGCGGAAGGCTCAAGGGGGCCTGGGTTAATCAGAATTACGCGATATGATCAAAGAACTCAAAAGAATATTCGCCGACTCCTATGTGGCGATTATCTTCCTGCTCGGAGGCTTGATATACCCTCTGGTGTACGGCTTCGTGTACCACAATGGGACGGTTGACGACATGCCTGTGGCGGTGGTGGACCTGAGCCAGAGTCCGGACAGCAGGAACTTCATCCGCAAGCTGGACGCGACCCGCGAGCTGGAGGTGGCATACAAGTGCGCCACGATGCAGGAGGCCGAGCTTCTGATGCAGAAGCGTAAGGTGCACGGGGTGGTTCTCTTCCCGGAGGATTACGCCGACCGTCTGGCCACCATGCAGCAGTCCACCATATCGACCTATGCCGACATGTCCAGCTTCCTCTACTACAAGGACTTGACGATGGGTGTGAACCATGTGATGCTCGATGAGATGGGGCGGATCGAAGCTTCGCGCTATGCCGCGACGGGGATGACCGACGAGAGCATCCGGCAGCTGATCAATGCCATCCCTTCCGAGGAGGAGATACCGTTCAACACCAATATGTCGTTCCTGATATTCTTCCTCTCAGCAGCCTTGATTCTCGTGGTGCAGCAGACGATGTTCTACGGCGTGAGCGTGATGAACGGCTCGATGAGGGAGGGCGGCGCCACCCACGACGGCTCGCTTATCGGCAGGGCCGGTGCATACGCCATGATTTATATCGGAATAGCCATATACGGTCTGCTTCTGGTGCCGCTGATGTTCGGCATGCCGCAGAGGGGCATGCTCGGAGACCTGCTCGTGCTGATTCTGCTTTTCGTCATCACCTGCGTGTCTTTCAGCTTCACCTTCAGCCGCTTCGTGCATCACAGGGAGACGGTGTTCGTGGTCCTGCTCTTCATGTCTTCGCTCTGTCTGTTCTTGAGCGGATGCTCATGGCCTGTAAGCTCATTCCCTCCGTTCTGGAAGGCGTTCTCATACATTTTCCCTTCGACCTTCATGATTCAGGGCTTCAACAATGTCAACAACGCCGCCTGCACGCTGGATATGATACGGCCGCAGATGATAGGGCTGATATGCCAGTTCGCTTTCTACAGCATCACGGCGTTCATCATGGACATCAGCGAGCGCAACCACTACAGACTCCTCATCGACAAGATAGAATCAAGAATCGAGTCGAGACTGAAAACTGTTTAAACGTTGTTTTTAAAAAGAAAGGCCGGCCCCGCATCGGAGCCGGCTTTTTCGTGTCATAGGCTGATGTCAATCCCTGCGAGCACCGTTGCCCCCGGCATAGGGTAACCGGCGTTGATTTCGTACTCCTCTCCGAGCAGGTTCTCTCCTCTCACCCAGAGTTCCAGCCATTTGCAGGCCTTGAACGAGCCGCGCATATTCCAGAGCAGGAAGTTCTCCTTCTGCACCGGGGAGGTGGATTTGTAGAGTCCGGCGACGTATTGCAGCCCGCCGGATACGTTCCACCTGCCTTTGTGGAAGTTGGCCCCCGCATAGGCCTTGTGCTCCGGAGCTGCGATGACGGGGTTCTCCATGTGCAGGAAGCTGTAGTTGGCGTTCACCGACCATGTCCGGCTTATGCGCCAGTCCGTCTGGAGCTCGGCCCCGCTGTTGTGGAGTTCTCCGCTGTTCCGGTTGAGCATCCCGGCTCCCGAAGGGTTGGGGAGGGTGACGATGAGGTTGTCGGCATCGATGTGGAAGAGGTTGAGCCCGTATGAGAGCCTGCCCCCGAGGAGCTTCTGGCTGAGGGATAGCTCGTAGTTCCAGCTGCGCTCGGGCTTCAGGTCGGGGTTCTGTGGCGGGAACATGTACATTTCCCTCAGAATCGGGTAGCGGAATCCCTTGGCGACGGAGGCTTTCATTTCCAGATGGGCCGGAAGATGAAGGGCGGCTCCGGCCTGTGGCACCCATTCCGTCCCGATGCGGGAGTGGCGGTCGGCTCTCAGTCCGGCGTTGAGGGTCAGCAGCGTCCCTATGTGCTGACGGATGTCGAAATAGGCGGCAAGCTCGGTCTCGTGCTTGTCCACGAGCTCTGTCCGGGCCGGGAAGACGGACTCGTTCCACGCCTCGCCTCCGTAGCGGAACCAGTCGGCTCCGACGGTCGTCCTGTTGCCATCGAAAAGGACCGCGCTCTGATAGAGGGAGACTCCCATCATGTCATCGTGCGAGCGGAAAAGGGTAGGTTCGATGAGGGCTGTGTCCATGCTGTGCCCGTCGTTGATTTTGTGGTTTCCCCAATTGTAGAAAAAGCTCAGCGCTCCTGATGTCCTGCCGTAGTCGTTGCGTATCGCAAGCGAGCTCATCCCCCGGGTGATGCTCTGGGCCGCCTCAAGCAGCGGGGCGCTTACCGGTCCCGGGCAGGAGGCGTCGAAGTTGGTAAGGTCGATGTCCGCGAGCAGACGCCAGTTGCGTGCGAACTCGTAGCCGAGTTTGGCGTAGGCGCTGCGCTGCTTGAAGCCCATGTTCTCCCTGTGGCCGTCGGTGCGCTTGCGTGAAGCCGCGAAATCGGCGTAGAAACGGCCTTTCCTGAGCATCGCTCCCGCTTCCGTCTCCGAAGTGTTGTAGGAGCCGCGGGCGGTATGGATGCGGCCCTTGAACCCGTCCTCTTCCGCTTGCCGCGTGACGATGTTGATGACTCCTCCCATCGCGTTGGAGCCGTAGAGTACGGAGGCGGGGCCGCGCAGCACCTCCACGCGGTCGGCGAGCAGCGTCTGATAGGAATCCGCTATGGGGTGTCCGAAGATGCCGGCGTATTGCGGATGCCCGTCGATGAGCACCATCATCCGGGCGCTGCTTCCGCTGAGTCCGCGAAGCGAGATTCCTCCGGCCGCACCGCCGGACACGCCGTATCCCATCACTCCCCGTGCGGTGGTGAAAAGCCCCGGAACCTGCTCCGTGAGCACGGGCAGGAGCGAAGTCTGGCCTCTCTGCTTGATTTCTTCGCCGCTCACGACGGTGACGGTCTGCGACAGATGTCTGACGTCCGTCCTGTTGCGCGTGCCGGTGACCACCGCCTCTTCTATCGGGTAGGATCTCTTGTCGAGGCTGTCTGTCTGCTGTGCCGCTGCGGACGGCAATATGTTGAGGCATAGCGCCAGTGTTGCGTAGATGCTTGTCTTTTTCATGTAGCTGTTTTCTAAAAAAAGGGCGACTGACTAAATTTTAGTCAGCCGCCCTTTTGTGCTCCCTTAGGGGCTCGAACCCTAGACACCCTGATTAAGAGTCAGGTGCTC
>CAVILJ010000014.1:0-38836 GCA_963643555.1 Acetatifactor sp. | reverse complement strand
TGACCACCCTCAACGACGGGGACATCACGCACGCGATTCCGGACAACACCGGCTATATCACGGAGGGGCAGCTCTTCCTGCGCGCCGACTCCGACTCCGGCAAGGTCATCGTGGACCCGTTCCGCTCGCTGAGCCGGCTCAAACAGCTCGTGCAGGGCAAGAAGACCCGCGAGGACCACTCCCAGGTGATGAACGCCGGAGTGCGTCTCTATGCCGACGCGCAGAATGCCAAGACCAAGCTGGAGAACGGTTTCGACCTCTCCGACTACGATCTCAGATGCCTTGACTACGCCAAGGAGTACGCCACCCGGTTGCTCTCCATCGATGTCAATATCAGCATAGAGGAGATGCTCGACACCGCGTGGGAGATATTCGCGAAACACTTCTCCCCGGCGGAGACCGGCATAAGGCAGTCATTGATAGATAAATACTGGAAGAAATAACATACAGTGGCCATCAAATTTCAATATAATAAGACTTCGCTGACGAATCTTGGCAAGCAGCTCAAGATGCGCCGCAACGCCCTGCCGACCCTCAAGAACAAGGAGTCGGCTCTGCGCGGCGCCGTGCTCACGGCCAAGAACGAATCCCGGAGGCTTGAAGAGGAGCTTGAGAGGTCACTCGCGGGATACGACTATCTCGCTGCGCTGTGGAACGAGTTCGAGCCGGGGCTGATCCGCATCACCGATGTGGATCTGCGCACCGTCAAGGTGGCAGGCGTGAAAACCCCGCAGCTGGTCGGGATCCACTACGAGATACTGCCGTTCAACGCTTTCGTCAAGCCGGCCTGGTTCGTCGACGGGGTGAGGATACTCAAGGACCTGACCCGCATCGGCATCGAGTCGGAAGTCTATGAGGAGAAGCGCCGCATCCTGGAGTTCAACCGCAAGAAGACCACCCAGAAGGTCAATCTCTACGAGAAGGTGCAGATCCCGGGCTACCAGGAAGCGATACGCAAGATCAAGCGATATATGGAGGACGAGGAGAATCTCTCCAAGGCCTCGTCCAAGATAGTCAAGACCCGGCACGCCGCAGAGGAGGAGGCAGAGCTATGATCACAGCAATGACCAAATATTCCTTCATCCTGCTCAGCGGGGAGAAGGAGGAGTTCCTCAGAAGTCTCCAGGAACTCGGAGTGGTGGACATCAGCCGCTCGTCGAAGCCGGTGGACGACGTCTCCGGACATATAGTGTCCGACATCGAAGCGACCAAGGCCCTCATCAAGTGCATCCGTAACGGATCGGACGCGCATCTTGCGCAGCTGCAGAACGACGCTGCAGCCCTGCGCCGCAGCCTTGAGGAGCTCAGCGTCTGGGGGGACTACGACAGGGAGAAACTCTCCGCGCTCGGAGTCAAGTTCTACCGCGTGTCCAAGAAATCCTTCAAGCCGGAGTGGGAGCAGGCATACGCCCTCCAGAGAGTCGCCGAGAAGGACGGCAGCATCTGGTTCGTCATAGTCGGCGACAACGCGGGCTTCCCTCTCAAGGAACTCCCGGCCCCGGAGAAGACCGAAGCCGAAGTGCGCTACGAGCTGGAACGGCTCGAAGCCAAGATCGACAGCTACCGCAGCGGGCTGGAAAAGCGCCGCTCCGAACTGCCGTCCCTTGAGGAGAAAGTGCGTTCCCTCTATGCGGAGCTGAGCGTCTACCTTGCCGGAGTCACCGGCAGGAAGGCTGCGGAGGATTCGCTTGTGGTGTTCGAGGGCTTCGCCCCGTCAGAAGAGGATGCCAGACTCAAGGAAGCGTTCGACGGGATGGACATATACTACATCGCCGAGAGCGCCACAGCCTCCGACAAGCCTCCTATCAAACTGAAGAACAACTGGTTCGTGCGTCAGTTCGAGCCTCTCACCTCGATGTACGGGATGCCTGTCTACAACGAGTTCGACCCGACCGTGTTCCTGAGCATATTCTTCCTGCTCTTCTTCTCGATGTGTATGGGAGATATGGGTTACGGACTGATGCTCATCGGCATCGGGCTCTTCCTCAGGGGCAAGAGCGGCGGGCTCGCCGATATGTGGGGGCTCATCACCATACTCGGGGCCGGCACTGTGGCGGTAGGTTTCGTTATGGGCGGTCTCTTCGGAGTCAGCCTGCCTGACCAGAGCTGGGTTCCGGACTGGATGAAAAAGTGTATGATCAGCGGCGACATCGAGCTCGGCGGCAATCTCTACGCCAAGCAGATGATACTCTCGCTGCTCATCGGCGTAGTGCACATCTGCCTCGCGATGATCACCAAAGCCGTATGGGCGGTGAGGCGTGACGGATTCAAGGACAGCCTCGGCACGCTCGGGTGGACTCTTCTGATAGTCGGCGGAGTGGCCGGCATCAGCATCGGAGCGCTCGGAGTACTCCCGGAAGCGGCGATCAAGTGGCTGCTCATCGCCATAGCCGCAGTGTCGGCGCTCGGCATATTCATCTTCAACAAGGTCGGGCGCAACCCTCTGCTCAACATCGGGGTCGGACTGTGGGACAGCTACAGTATGGCTTCCGGACTTATAAGCGACGTGCTCAGCTACATCCGTCTCTACGCCCTCGGACTCTCAGGCGGAATGCTGGCGCAGACCTTCAACCAGATTGCCGAGATGGTCAGGGGCAGCGACCCGACCTGGCAGTGGGTCCCGTTCGTGCTGATCCTCGCAGTCGGGCACGTGCTCAACCTTGCGATGAGCTGCCTCGGCGCGTTCGTGCACCCTCTGCGACTCAATTTCGTGGAGTTTTTCAAGAACTCCGGCTACGAAGGCCAGGGTTCAGCTTACAACCCTATCAGGAAATAAGTAAAACAAATAAACACAAACAATTATGCTTAACACAATTCTTGGTTACCTCGGACTGGCACTTATGTTCTGCCTTGCGTGTATCGGTTCCGCCTACGGCACCACCATCGCCGGCAACGCAGCCGAGGGCGCACTCAAAAAGCTGCCGGAGAAGTCATCCTCTTATATGATTCTCTCCGCCATCCCGGCCACCCAGGGTCTCTACGGCTTCCTCGCCTTCGTGCTCTGGCTCGGCAATGATTTCGCCAACTATGGCCTGCTGTATTTCGCGGTAGGTCTCGCGGTCGGACTCGTGTGTCTGGTCACCGCCATCCGTCAGGGTCAGGTCTGCGCCAACGGTATCGTGGGCGTCAGCCAGGGCCACAACGTGATGACCAACACGATGATCTACGCGGCTCTTCCGGAGTTCTACGCCATCCTTTCCCTCATCTCGTCCATCCTTATCGGACAGATGGTAGCTTAAGTATCTGCGCGTCCCGGGCCGGAGTGTCTGTCACGACGGCCCCGCCGCAGCGCGTGATGCCCATCAGCTCCTCCGGGAAAGCGATGCTGACCCTCGGGACAGGACTGTCGGAGAAGTTGCAGAACACCAGATAAGCCTCGGAGTCGTCATAGCGCAGAAAGGCGAAATGGCGATCCGCGTCGAACCCTTCGGAAGAAAGGTTGCAATAGCACAGATCCCAGCATTTTCCCTGCGAGAATGCCGGGATTTTTGCATAGCGGAGCATCTGCCTGTATCGCTCCAGCACCGCCTCCTCTTGCGGAAGCAGGCTGCCGGCGCCGTGGATTGCCTCATATAGCCGCCCGACAGTAGCAGGGCGGGTGATGTCGAAGATGGATGTGCGCCCATTGTCGCTCTCGGACGCCGCCTCCCCCGCCTCCTGCCCGAAGTAGAGCATAAATGACGCGTCGTTAAAGAGAAGCGACACCGCAAGCGCGGCGTAGGCCTTCGCCGCAGAGCCGAGGAAGAAGCGGGACGAGACCCGCTGCTCGTCGTGGTTCTCCAGGAAATCAAGCATCCGCGGCTGCAGACCGGAGAGGAACTGCCAGTTCCAGGTGATTGCGCGGGCGCTCAGATTACCGGTGCTGATAGCCCTCAGACTATCATAGAGACCGGATTTATCGTAAAGCAGGTCGAAGTCAACCTCGTCTGTGTAGCGGCCGTAGTTGCACTTGCCATAGACTTCGGCGACGAACAGCGCCTCCGGATAGCTCCGCTTCACGTCCGAAATCAGGCTTCCGAGCGCCTCCGGCGGCACAAGCTCCACCATATCGCAGCGAAATCCGTCCACTCCCCTCCCGAGCCAGAAGCGCAGAATCTCCGCCATCGCATCGCGGGTCTGCGGAGAATTCCAGTCGTTCTTGAGAGTGTCGGTCCAGTCAGCATCGCAATAGTCGTAGTGTACTATCTTCCCCTCGTAGTCCCTCGCGACGTGGTTGGGAACATAATCAATCAGAAGTTTCAACCCCGAGGCGTGCACCCTTGCGACGAGCGCATCGAACTCTTCCATCCTCCGCTCCGGATTGTCGGCGAGATAGGGATTGATGTCCATCCAGTCGGAGATGGAATACGGGCAGCCGGGATTGCCTTTGACGAAACTCTTGCCGCTGGCGTGACGCGGTATGCCGGTGAGCCATAGGTAGTCGGTCCCGAGGGAGCGTATGTAAGCGAGAGTGGGTTCATCCCAGGAGGACAGGCGGCCATCGCCCCAGAGCCTCGCAAGAGCCTGATAGATAATACGTTTCATATAAAGGAAATGTTTTTTAGAATGGATACCCGACGCCGAAATGCACGGCGAATCCGTCGCGCTTAAGCCAGCCGGACGGTCCCACCCAGCGGCTGCCCGCCTCACGGGACGGGTCGTGGACTCTGAATCCCATATCGAGACGCAGCAGTATGAAGTCCATATTGAGCCTCAACCCCCAACCCCAGTCGGCGGCTACGCTCCCGAGCCGGAACTGCTCCATCTCGTCCAGCTGCCAGACATTGCCGGCCTCGGCGAAGAGTGCGCCCTCAAACTTCCATAACATCTTGAATCGGTATTCCATATCCGCTTCAAGTTTGACGTCGCCGGTCTGGCTCGGGATGATGAAGCCGGAACTCATCTCATTGAAGCCGGGTCCGAGCGAACGCACCTGCCAGCCCCTCATACTGCTCGCCCCGCCGCAGTAGAACTGTTTTTCGAACGGGAGCGCGAGCGAATTGCCGTACGCCCTGCCTATGCCGGAGTCAAATCGGAGCGCAAGTGCCTGACTGTCATCGCCACCGAAGCGGAAAGTCCTGCCCAGGGTCAGGGAGACCTTCACATACTGGTTGTAAGGCAGGCCGAACAGACAGTGCTTTCCCGCGTCATCGGTCGGCATAAAGCGGTTGAAGAGCGAGATGAGATTGCCCGCCACATCGACCGAGAGCCGCTCATAATGATAAGGGGTCTTCGGGACTATATCGGAGTTGGTGGTATGGTAGAGAGTTCCGCCTATGCTCGCATCTATCTGGTCCTCAAACGAATCCCAGAGATAAGGGTTACTGATGAGCGTGGACAGGAAGTCGTCGCTGATCTCGTGGAGATTGACCAGATTGAGCTGCAGGGGATAGAACTGGTAGAATAGATTCCTCCCCCTCTGTCCGCTGTAGCCATATGAGAGTCCGACGATGCCGCGGCGGTACTCCGGGCGGTTCTGGTAGTTGTAGCTCGCCTTTATTTCCGTCCTGGGTATCGCGCCTCCTGTCCCGTATCTGTCCGGGCGGTAGTTCCGGGCGTCGGGGAAGCCAAGGCTTGCAGAGACTCCCAACTCCGTCGCACGAACCTTGGTGCCGGGATTGAACTGCCAGTTGCCGGAGAAGTCCAGATTGAACCTCTCGCCGCCGCTAAAGAGATTCTTGTGGAAAAAAGTGAGCTGCGGGGACACTCCGAGCAGACCGGAAGAGTTGGATGACGCCTCGAAATTGGCCTTGAAGCCGAAGACTCCCGAGCCTCCGAGCCGGATGCCGCAGTCCACTCTGGCGCTGTCGGAGGGGGTCAGCTCGACATTGACGCTGTTGAACACATTGAGCGCGGAGAAGCGGTTGTAGCTGGCGTTGACCTGACTCTCGCTATACCAGTCGCCTGGGTGTATGGTATTGAATTTCTCCAGCATCGACTTCCTGAATGTGATGCTGGACGGGTAGTGTATGCTGACGTCCCCGATGCGATATTTCACTATCGGAGAGCCGCTCTGCGGGCGCTCGTTGCGGGTGTAGCCCCGGATGCGGTAATAGAGGATGTTGCGCTCGCCGAGGGTGTCGGCTTCGAAGAAGTAGTTGTTCTTGTTGAAGCTGTAGTAGCCGAGGTTTCTGAAATATGACGCGCTCCGGACGGTCTCCGCCTCAAGCGACTTCCCCGAGAGGTAATCCCCGACGCGTATGGTGACGGAAGCGCTGTCGGCGCGGAACTCGTCGCCGAACTCCCCCTCCGGCACCTCGAAGACGAGGCTGTCTATCCGATACCTGCTCCCGGGCTCGACTATGTAGCGCACGGAGGCCTTGCGCCCCTTGTAGATGACCGACGGGGTCACCTTGGCATTATAGTAGCCCAAGTAAGTCAGATGTGACTTCATCACCTCGCAGCTCGCATTCATCTCTCCAGCGTCGAAGACCACCGGGGCGGTGCCAATCTTCTCCCAAAAGGTATCCAGGCCCCTGCCGCTGCCGTCGGACCAGTTGTAGACGCTGACGAAAGGCCTCCAGCCCAGAAGGCTGGAATTCGGCTGCTGGCGCACATATTGCGCGAGCTCGCTCACCCGGGGAGCGTCCTGCCCCCGTACTTCCACCCTGCTCGACGAGAGCAGATATTCTCCTTCGGAGAGGATTCTGGTGGTGCTGCACGATGCCAGCAGCAGCGCGACAAGGCTCAACGCGGCTATCCTTCTCATCGTGACCTCCTCCTGAACTCCGACAATGTGACGGCTGTGGCCACGGCGACATTGAGCGACTCCGCGCCGCCCGCTCCGAACGATGGGATGAGAAGCCCCCTGTCGAGTTCGGCCCTCACTTCGGGGCTGATCCCGGAGGATTCGTTGCCCATCACCACAAGCCCTTCAGCTTCCAGGCTCTCCCCATAGATGTCCTGCCCGTCAAGCACCATCCCGAAGACGGGCATCCCCGCCGCCCGGAATCTCCGGCATACTTCGGGGATACCGGCTGCGATGAGCCTGACCCTGAAAACCGAACCCATCGAGGCCTGGACAACCTTGGGATTGTACTGCTCCACGCAGTCTTCCGAGACGAACACCGTACTCACTCCGAACCAGTCGGAGATGCGGATTATTGTCCCTAGATTGCCGGGGTCACGCACTGCGTCGAGGGCCAGATACAGACCGCGCCCAGGCTGCTCGGGCAGGCGTTGCGCAAGCGGCTTTTTGACAACGGCCAGCACCGGAGAGGGGGTGGAGAGCTGACTGATTCTCGACATCGCGCTCTCCCCTATCTCCCCGACGGTCCATACGGCCACAACCTCCATCCCGGAGGCGAGCGCTTCACGGACCATCTTCTCGCCCTCGACGACAAACTCCCCGCACACGTCACGGAATTTCTTCTCCCGCAACGAGCGGACGTGCTTGATTTCGGCGTTCGTGATCATCCCCGCCGCAGAGTCTAGTCCACGAAGCGGATCTTGCTCAGGTCGCGCGGCTTAGCGTCAGGGGTCTCGTCAGGGTAGCCCACCCCTATCATATAGAGGAGGCTGTAGCCCTCGCTGAAATCAAGCTTCTTCAGGAAGGCCTTTCCGTCGGCGTTTTTCTTGAGGAAGTTGACCGGACCTCCCAGACATACGGTGCCGAGGCCCAGCGAATGTGCGGCGAGCATAATGTTCTCCCCCAGGAGGCCGGCGTTGAGTCCGTCCTCCCCCTCAGGCACGGCGACGAAGATGACCGCCGGCGCGTTTCTGAACATATTCTTGAAATTGGTGTCGCGCTCGACCATCTCCGGGTTGGCCTTCTTGAACTTCTCCGTGATGGCGGCGATGCTCTCGGCGCTGTCCACGATTCTGACTTCCCAGCGCTGCGCGTTCATCCCGTTCGGGGCGTTGACTCCGCACTCGGCGATGAGCTGGAGTTTCTCCCTCTCCACCGGGGTGTCCTTGTACTTGCGGATGGAGCGGCGGCTCATTATGGCGTCAATCACCGGATTGGCCGCCTGACAGCATTGCGAGTCATTCCGGCAGCATTCAGCAGCTTCCTTGCTGCAGGATTTCTGACTCTCCCCGCCTCGGTTGCCGCAGGCCGGGAGACTGAGAGCGGCGATGGCCGCTACGAGAACAATGGCATACTTTTTCATAACAGTCGCTAAGTTACAAAAAAAATCATATCCGCCCCTCATACGGCATTAGGCAGGGCATATTTTTTGTGGCAAAAGGGCGAACGCGCTAAAATGAGTGTGCGCGGGAATTGTTTTTTTCTATATTATGGACATTAAGACTATCGGAGTACTCACCTCCGGCGGCGATGCGCCGGGGATGAACGCCTGCATCAGGGCCGTGACACGCGCGGCGATTTTCGAAGGCTGGAAAGTGTACGGCATCGTCCGCGGCTGGGAAGGCCTGATAGAGGGTAATATAAAGGAACTCACCACCGAGAGCGTCAGCAACACGATCCAGCGCGGCGGCACCATCCTCAAGACGGCCCGCAGCGAGGAGTTCCGTTCTCCGGAGGGACGCGCCAGGGCTTATGAGAGCATACAGAAATACGGCATCGACGCCCTTGTGGTGATCGGAGGCAACGGCTCGCTCACCGGAGCGCAACTGCTTGCAAGCGAGCACGATGTGACGGTCATCGGCCTGCCGGGAACCATCGACAACGACCTCTACGGGACGGACTCCACGATAGGATATGACACCGCGCTCAACACCATAATGGAATGTGTGGACAAGATCCGCGACACCGCCACCAGCCACGACCGCATCTTCTTTGTCGAGGTTATGGGGCGCGATGCGGGCTTCCTCGCGCAGAACAGCGCAATCGCGGCCGGGGCCGAGGCCGCCATCATCCCTGAGGACAATACCGACATCGACCAGCTCGCGACATTCATCGGGAGAGGTATCCGCAAGAGCAAGAACAGCAGCATAGTCCTCGTGTCCGAGAAGGACGGGGGCGCGATGCACTACGCCGAGCGCGTGCGCAAGGAGTATCCGCAGTACGACGTAAAGGTATCGATCCTAGGTCATCTGCAGCGCGGCGGCACCCCGACGGCGTATGACCGCATCCTCGCCAGCCGTCTCGGAGTCGCTTCCATCGAGGCTCTCAAGGAAGGCCAGCGCAACGTGATGATAGGCATCAAGAACGACCAGATCGTCTACATCCCAATCTCCCGTGCCGTCAAGATGGACAAGCCGATCGACAGGGAACTCATCAATGTGCTGAGTATATTGTCAATATAGGGCCGGATTCGGGAGGCGGTTTTGGTTTTTTGGAGGGAGCCTGCCTGTTTTTTGGGAGGGAGTTACGCCGTTTTTTGGGGTGTTGCGCCGTTTTTTTTGCAAAGAGAACTCCGGACAGGCTCTGAAATCATTTTTTTGCAGTATCTTTGTGCGCCCGTTGAGAGGGAGTCCGCCTGGGGCTATAAGTCCGCCTCCCGGCAACACGGGCCACAACAGGCGACGGTACCGCGCAGCGGTCCGGTCGCGGATATCGGGCACACGCCCGGACGGGGTATTAGCTCAGCTGGTAGAGCGTCAGGTTCGCAATCTGAAGGTCAGGGGTTCGAACCCCCTATGCTCCACGAAGCTATCGGCCACAGGCCGGTAGCTTCGTGGTTTATATCGGGGCTACCGCCCCGAACCCCTGCGCCGCTCAAGGCTCTGCGAGCCTCACAGACTTCAACCCCAGTCGGCTAACGCCGACAGCCCCTTTCAGGGGCACGACGACCGCCCAACTTTGCTGACGCAAAGTCACGCGACCGCGACGGTGCTCTGTTGAGCACTTCTAGGCTAGCCAGACAGCCTAAGCAATGTGCGAGACTTCAGCCGCAACGCGGCTCGCTGTGTTCCTCTAACCTCTGTCTGCTCCGCAGACCGTAGTCCCTGAGGGGCGGGCCAGGTGGGGATGTTTCCGGGCAAAATCTTCCCCACCTGGAGACGGCACCTGCCGCAGAAGGGCTTCCAGGGCATCCGCTCAATCCAGGTAGGGAATGAATCCGCCAAAATCTTCCCCACCTGGACGGAATGAACGGCGTGACAAGCAGAAGGAACGGCAAGCGGACGGAGTGGACGGGAGCGGTAAGCGGACAGGATTGACGGGAGGTGAAAGCAGGAGAATGTAGCTTCCAAAGCTATATGACCTGGCCTTGAGAGCAATGGGGATGACCTGTATGACTCACGTAAAATACATTTGGCGAAAATGGGAAAAACCGCGAAGACTTCGTATCTTGGCGGCAATATGAAACCGGACGAAAGATTTATCAGGCTGGCGGTAGGGGTGCTGTACTACGCGGAGATTGCGCTGTGCTTCGCGGCGAGGCCGCCGGAGGCGGTGGGATTCGCGGCGGCGCTGCTGCTGCCGCTCGCGATGCAGCTGCTCTGCGCCGTCTGCTCCAGACAGTGGAACGACCTCGCTGCCGCGCTCACGCTGATACCGGCCGGAGCGGTAGCGGGAGGTATCGCCTTCGCCGCAGCTCCGCTGCACGTGGCCGTGTTTCTGCCGGCGCTGCTGCTCGGTTCGGCGGTGCGTATAGTGAACGGACTGCGCAACTGGCCCGATGCAAGGGCGACGACCCTCCGCTGGCTCGGGGCCGCTGTCGCGATGGTGAGTTTCGCCGCCACGGCCGCACTCATTCTCGACTGAACTTCCCTCCCGCCGATAAAAGGACTTGTCGCATATCAAGCTCCTTCTGTGTATTCTGACTTGACTTGCCGGGAGCCAGGGGTCGCAGACGGCAGTCTGCGGGGGTTAAGGAAGCGGAAAGGGGGAGACCGGAAAGCTTTTCAGTCTCCCCGGTTGAGTTTTTCAAAACAAATTCCTATATTGCAGGATAGTTTTGCCGCCGCTCCGGCCCGCTCGCTGCGTACAGTGACGGTCTCCGGCTGCACCGGGAGACACAAATAACTGATAAACAGAGATAAAATGTTCAAAGGTCAACCAAAAGGTTTGTTTGCGCTGGCACTCGCCAACACCGGCGAGCGCTTCGGCTACTACACGATGCTTGCCATCTTTATGCTCTTCCTCCAAGCCAAGTTCGGCTGGGAGCAGGCTGCGGCGAGCCAGGTTTATTCAATTTTCCTCGCGGCCGTCTATTTTATGCCTGTAGTGGGCGGATGGCTGGCTGACAAGATCGGCTACGGCAAGTGCGTCGTCACCGGTATCAGCGTAATGTTCCTCGGCTACCTGCTGCTTGCCGTGCCGACGGCGGCCAATACTCTTGGTGTCACCCTGATGCTGGGAGCCCTGCTGCTCATCGCCATCGGCACCGGTCTCTTCAAGGGCAACCTCCAAGTGATGGTCGGCAACCTCTACGACGACCCTAAATACGCCTCCAGACGCGACTCCGCATTCAGTCTCTTCTATATGGCGATCAACATCGGCGCGATGTTCGCTCCGTCCGCGGCCACCGCCATCACCAACAAGTTCCTCGCCAAGGCCGGACTCATCTACAAGGCTGACATTCCGGCGCTTGCGCACCAGTTTATGAACGGCACCATCTCCGCCGAGAATACCGACAAGCTCGCGGGCCTCGCATCACAGATGCCGGGTTCAGATGTCGCATCTATGGGCCTCGGAGACTTCTCCGCCTATTATATCGAACACCTCTCCTCAGCCTACAATATGGGCTTTGCGGTAGCCTGCGTATCGCTGATAGCATCCATACTCATATACTTCTGCTGCCGCAGCTGGTTCAAGCACGCCGACATCAACGTCAAGCAGGCCAAGGCTGCAAACGTCAAGGTCGAAGAACTCAGTCCGAAGCAGACCCGCGAGAGGATCGTGGCTCTCTGCCTCGTCTTCGCGGTGGTGATCTTCTTCTGGATGGCATTCCACCAGAACGGTCAGTCGCTCACCTGGTTCGCGCGTGACTACACCCAGGCCACCGCCGAGGGATTCACCCGCTTCGGATTCAATATCTGGATACTCGCGCTGGTGGCAGTTTCGATCTACACCCTCTTCGGGGCGTTCCAGTCTGAGAGCGCGAAGGGCAAGGGCATCTGCGCCGCAGTCACCGCGCTGCTCTGGCTCGGAGCGTGGAGGATTTACGCCGGTATGCCTGCGGTCCTCGACATCCAGCCGCAGCTCTTCCAGCAGTTCAATCCGTTCTATGTAGTGTTCCTGACCCCGGTTTCTATGGCCATCTTCGCCTCCCTCGCGAGCAAGAAGACTCCTAAGCACCCTAACGGGCTGGAGCCTTCCGCCCCTAAGAAGATCGGCCTCGGAATGTTCGTGGCGGCCCTCGGCTACCTCATTATGATTATGGCTTCGCTCGGACAGCCTTCCCCTGCCGAGTTGGGCGGCACCGTATCGCCGGATCCGGTGGTGCCGGCATACCTCATCAGCACCTATCTTGTGCTCACTTTCGCCGAGCTCCTGCTCTCCCCTATGGGTATCTCGTTCGTCTCCAAGGTGGCTCCGCCTAAGTACAAGGGACTTATGATGGGTCTCTGGTTCGCGGCCACGGCGGTGGGCAACTACCTCAGCTCCGTGCCGGGACTCCTCTGGAAGGCCGTTCCGCTCTGGGCCAACTGGGCGATACTGCTCGCTCTCTGCGTGGCCGCAGGTGCGATAATGTTCGCTATGCTCAAGAAGATAGAGGCCGCTACGGCATAAGCTTCAGGCGATTATGGCCGGTTCCGGGAAATTTGGCGGCACGCTGCTCCATTGCCTGACAAGACCCCTTGCCATCCTGCCCCTCGGATTCCACCGCAGATGCGGCGCTCTGATAGGCAGGATTACCGGCGGGCTGCTGAGATACCGGCGCGACATAGTGATGATCAATCTTGCACGCAGCTTCCCGGAGAAGAAATACGACGAGCTCAGGGACATCTGCGGGAAGTCCTACACCCATTTCGGCAAGCTCTTCACCGAGGCGATGTGGTTCGGGGCGCAGAGTCCGGAGCGACTGCGCAAGTCGGGCATTGTCCGGATAGTGAACGTCGCCGACATCAACGCCTGCTGGGACAAGGGCCGCAGCGTGATTGTGCTGGGCTCGCACTGCGGCAACTGGGAGCTCTTCGGAGGCTACCGCTCGTATTGGGAAGACGAGCAGTTCAAATACGGCGAGCCGAATATGTGCGTAATCTACCGCAAGCTCTCCAGCCCGGCGTGGGAAAACTTTATGAAGCGCAACCGTCAGAGGCCGATCGTCGACAAGAAGCACTACGACGGGATGGTCGAGTCGTTCAGTCTGGTGCGATATGTGCTCTCCCACCGCAATGAGAAGATGTTCTATAACATAGTGACGGACCAGTACCCCTACGCCTCCTCCAGGCTCAAGGTCAACGACTTTATGCATCAGGAGACCTGGTCGATGGACGGCGCTCCCGCGCTGGCGCACAGGCTCGGGATGTCGGTCTTCTTCCTCAGTATGAGAGAAAAGGAAGACGGCAACTACGAGATGCGCTACATCCCTGTCTGCGAAGATGCGAGCGCGATGAGCGTGCGCGAAATACTCGACAGATACTACGCGCTGCTGGAGGAGGAACTCCGCGCGCAGCCGTGGAACTATCTGTGGACACACAAAAGATGGAAATAACCCTCAAAACTGTTTGTTAATATGACTATCAAGGATTTGCAACCGTCTGTAGTCTGGGACGCATTCTACGGACTCACACTCTGCCCTCGTCCTTCAAAGCACGAGGAAATCGTCCGCCGGCACATACTTGACTGGGCCGCGGAGAATAATGTGGATGCTTCCGCCGACGAGACCGGCAATATCATCATCCGCGTACCGGCAACCCCGGGATACGAGAACCGCAGGGGCGTGATCCTCCAGGGACATATGGATATGGTTCCCCAGAAGACCGCCGACACCGTCCACGACTTCCTCAAGGACCCTATCAAGACCCGGATTGACGGCGAATGGCTCAAGGCCACCGGCACCACCCTCGGGGCTGATGACGGCATCGGAGTGGCTATGGGGATGGCTGTCGCCGTGGACAAGAGCCTGAAGCACGGACCTGTGGAGGTGCTCATCACCTACGACGAGGAGACCGGTATGACCGGAGCCAATGCGCTCAAGCCGGGCATCCTCAAGGGCGATATCCTCATCAACATCGACTCCGAGGACGAGGGCGAGCTCTGTATCGGCTGCGCCGGCGGGCTTGACGCCATCGCCGACTTCAAGTATGAAAGCGAGAAGATGCCTTACGGCTATGTCGGCTATAAGCTTGATGTCAAGGGTCTCTCCGGGGGCCACTCCGGAATGGACATCTCCCTCTACAGGGCTAACGCCAACAAGGTCCTCGCAAACGCGCTCATCCCCGTAATGGAAAAATATGACGGCGAACTCGTGTCAATAAACGGCGGGAGCCTGCGCAACGCCATCCCGTTCGAGGGAGAGGCCGTGGTGGCGGTGCCTGCCGAAAAGGCGGCGGCCGCGCTCCGGGCCATCAGGAAGAACTTCGCGGCCGTGACCGCAAGGTACAAGGAAAGCGATCCGGGTATGTCCTGCAAGGTCGAGAAGTGCAAGGCCGGTCCTAAGCACATCGGAAGCAAAGTGGCGCTCAACGCCCTCAAGGCCATCGCGGCCTGCCCGTCCAACGTGATCAGGATGAGCCAGAGTATGCCGGGCCTCACCGAGACCTCAATCAACCTCGCCATCGTCAGGAGCGGCAGAGGCCACATTCAGGTGGCGTCGCTGCTGAGGAGCGCCGTCGACGAGTCCAAGGCCGAGCTCGCGCAATGCGTACGCTACATCTTCGAGTTCGCGGGCGCACAGGTCAAGTTCACCGGAGGCTACTGCGGCTGGATACCGAAGCCGGACGCACCGGTCATCAAGCTGCTCAACGACACCTACAAGAAGATGTACGGCAAGCCGATGAACATCCTCGCGACCCACGGCGGCCTCGAGTGTGCGCTTCTCGGAGCCAAATACCCTAACTGGGAGATGGTTTCCATCGGACCTACCGTCCGTTTTCCGCACTCTCCGGACGAGAAGGTCCACATCCCTTCAGTCCAGCAGACCTGGGACTTCCTCAAGGCGGTGCTCGAAAACATCCCGGAGAAGAAGTAATCCCCCTCCTGCGATGACTCCGGAGGTCAGACGACAACTCATAGACTGGGCCGACAGATACAACGACCCAGTCTATTTTCAAGAGGATCCGATAGCATTCCCGACCCGCTTCCTGAGGAGCGGCGCAAGCCTGCAGGACATAGAGATCGCGGCCCTCTTCGCCTCGCACCTCGCCTGGGGGCGACGCTCTATGATCGTGAGGGACTGCGGGAGGCTGTTCGAGCAGATGCGGTGGCGGCCATACGACTATGTGATGGGCGGCTGCTGGCGGGATGACCCCGTCAGCATACACCGCACGGTGAAGTGGTCCGAAATAGCCGGCATCTGCCGCTCGCTCAAGGACTTCTATTCGCGGGAGGACTCCCTTGAGAGCCTCAGCGCCAAGGAGATGCGCGTGAGGATATTCTCCCGCCGGGACGACCCGAAGGCCCCGGACAAAAAGATAAACCTGATGCGCCGCTGGCTGGTCCGCCGCGACGGCAAGGTGGACCTCGGGGTCTGGACAGGGACTTCCCCCTCGAAGCTGCTCATACCTCTGGACGTGCACGTCTACGACACGGCCGTAAGGCTCGGCCTCACCTCCCGCCGGAGCAAGGACATCGTGACCGCCCGGGAGATCACGGATGCATTCAGGGAGATATTCCCGGACGATCCCGCCAAGGGGGATTTCGCACTCTTCGGATACGGTATAGACAATGCCTAAATTGTATATAATATCAGGTTGCAACGGCTCCGGCAAGACGACGGCGTCCTACACCCTGCTGCCCGACCTTCTGGGCTGCAGGGAGTTCGTCAATTCCGACGAGTTCGCCAAGAGCCTCTCTCCCTTCGACCCGGGCTCGGCCTCCATCACGGCCAGCCGCTATATGCTGATGAAGATAAACTATCTTCTCGGACGCTACGAAGACTTCAGCATCGAGACCACGCTCGCGACCCGCTCGCTGGTGAAAATCATCAACGAGGCCCACTCCGTGGGCTACGAGGTCACCCTTCTTTATTTCTGGCTCAACTCTCCGGAACTCGCCATCCAGCGCGTCCGGGACAGGGTCGCCTCGGGCGGACACAACATCCCCGACAATGTGGTGCGCAGGCGCTATATGATGGGGCTGCAGTATTTCTTTGACACATACCGTCCCATCTGCGACAGATGGATCCTCGCGGACAATTCCAAGTCCAACTTCAGCATCGTCGCCGAGGGCACGAAACAATACTCCTATATCAGGGACAACGACAAATATCTCCTGATATGGCACACAATCCATCCTGATGAAGAGATTTGACGGATTCACTCTGACGGAAGACCAGTTGCGCAGCATAGTCGCGGAGGGTATGCGCTCGGGCGGCGACTGGTGCGACCTTTATTTTGAGGATACCGAATACGGCGACCTGCTGCTGCGCGACGGGGAGGTCACGTCCGGAGGTCACCATATGGACTGCGGATGCGGCATCCGCGTGCTCAAGGGCGAGAAGACCGGATACGCCTACTCCGAGGGAGTCGGCTATGCGTCCCTGCTCAAGGCAGCCTCCGCAGCCGGCTCGATAGCCTCGGTGAGCGGCGGCGCATCGCATAGGCGGGCGTTTAAGGCTCAGGCTCTCGCGCCGGGAATAACCGTCCCTGACAGATACCCGGTCGCCTCCGACTGGCGCTGCGGCGGGCTGGACTCCCGGGAAGACTTCCTGCGGCGGCTCGACTCGGAAATCCGCCGGCGCGACCAGCGCGTCATCAAGGTCATCGCCGCGCTTTCCTGGTCGATGAGCGAAGTCGTGATGTACAATTCGCTCGGGGAGCTGACCTACGACCTGAGACCTCTGGGCAGCGTCACGGTGCAGACCATATTCCGCAGCGGGGACAGGACGGAGAACAGCAGCGTCTCCCGCAGTCTGCGCTGCGGAGCTGAGATGATAGGCCCCGAAGCGCTTGAAGACCTCGCCGCCAGAGCCGTGGCCGGCATCGACGGGAGGTTCGAGGCCCGCAGGCCGAAAGGCGGGCAGATGCCCGTGGTGATGGGTGCGGGCGCATCAGGAATCCTGCTCCACGAAGCTATGGGGCACGCGTTCGAGGCTGACTTCAACCGCAAGGGACAGTCCATATTCTCCGACAGGATGGGCCGGAGAATATGCGCCAAGGGCATCAACATCATCGACGACGGCACCATCACCGCCAATCGGGGCGCGTGCCGCTACGACGACGAGGGCATCCCGGGGCAGAAGACCTATATGGTCACGGACGGGGTGCTGACCTCCTATCTGCACGACCGCATCAGCGCGGCATACTACGGAGTCTCCCCCACCGGCAACGGGCGGAGGGAGTCGTTCCGCTACAACCCGATTCCGAGAATGAGGGCGACCTATATGGAAAGCGGCAGCGGCGGCACGGTCGAGGACCTCATCGCCTCCGTCAAGAAAGGGATATATGTTGACCAGTTCGGCAACGGCCAGGTCAAAATCGGCGAGGGCGACTTCACTTTCTATGTAAGGAGCGGCTTCCTCATCGAGGGCGGGCGTCTGACGATGCCGGTCAAGGACATAAATATAATAGGCAACGGCCCGCAGGCGCTCGCCGACATAGAGGCGGTGGCCGGCGACCTCAAGATGGACGACAGTACCTGGACCTGCGGCAAGGAGCAGAGCGTGGCCGTATCCTGCGGCATCCCGTCCGTGCTCATACGCAATCTTACAGTAGGAGGAGAATAATGCTGATAAGTACAGAAGACATCAGGCTCGTGGAGGCGAGCCTTGAGACGGCACGGAAGGCGGGGGCCGGGAAAGCCCGCGCGACCCTGACCAGGAGCGAAGAGGACCTCGTGGCGACCCTCAACGGAGAGGTAGACAGGGTGACGCACTGCGCCGACAGTTCGCTGAGCCTTGCGCTCTTCGCGGACGGAAGGTTCGGCACCTTCTCCACCAACAAGCTCAGTCCCGAAGCGCTCGGAGACTTCATCCGGACCTCTGTGGACATAGTGAAGAGCATCTCTCCCGACCCTTGCAGAGACCTGCCCGATCCGGGGCGCTGCTGCGCGGAGGCGAAAGGCGGCGACGAACTCCGGCTCACCGACCCGGCCCGCGAAAGCGTCACGCCAGAGGAGCGCAAGCGGATAGCCTCCGACGCCTCCGCATTCGCCGGCGCGGACATACTCTCCGAAGAGGGGGAATACTCCGACAGCATCTATGACACCCTGCTGATGGACAGCAACGGCACGATGTGCAGGCACTGCGAGACTTCGTTCGACTATGGGGTCGAAGTCACGGTGGAGCGCGGCGGCGAGAGGTACAGCGGCTACTGGTGGGACTCCTCCTCCCGCCTCAAGTCCCTTGATGCCTCAGCCTGCGGACATAGGGCTCTGGAGCGGGCGGAAGCGATGGTGGGAGCGGAAGCGCTCAGCAGCGGCAAATACAATATGGTGATAGACAGCGAAGTAGCCTCGAAAGTGGTCTCCCCCGTACTCAAGGCCCTCAACGCCTACGCCATCCAGCAGAACAACTCCTTCCTCGTGGGAAGTCTCGGCAAACGGAGATTTCCCGAGGGACTTACGATAATGGATCTGCCGCACATAGAGGGACAGACCTGCTCCAAACTCTTCGACTCGGAGGGCGTGGCGACGCGGGAAGCCCCGATCATCAGGGACGGGGTGGTATGCGAATATTTCGTAAACAGCTATATGTCCCGCAAGATGGGCATAGCGCCTACGATAGAGGACGCGACGCGGCCTAAAGTGCTGCCGTGGCCGGGCGGAGCGGGTCTGCGTCAGGCGGATATCCTGAAACTCTGCGGGAGCGGGATACTGGTCACCGACTTCAACGGAGGCAACAGCAACCCCGTGACGGGCGACTTCTCCTATGGAGTGGAGGGATTCCATTTCGAGAACGGCCTGATACGGAGACCGGTGAGCGGGATGCTGGTGACAGGCAACTTCCTCACCCTCTGGCAAGGCCTGGTCGCCGCCGGCGACGACGCAAGGGACTGTATGTCAAAACTTATTCCTACCTTAGCGTTTGAAAATGTCGATTTCAGCGGATAGGGTTGCCTCTCCCGCACAATGAATATAACAGAAATACAATAAGATATGAAAATCGAAAAGAACAAAGTGGTCTCGCTCAGCTACGAGCTGACCGTGGAGGGCAAGACCGCCGACAAGGCCGGCTCGGACTCTCCGCTCGAATATATCCACGGCACGGGTATGCTGCTGCCTAAATTCGAATCGGAAATTGACGGCAAGCAGGAAGGGGACGAATTCGAATTCACCCTCACCCCCGTGGAGGGTTACGGAGAATATGATCCGAAATACGAGATTGACATCCCTCTGGCGGCATTCGAGGTGGACGGCAAGCTGCACGACGACCTGCTCGTCCCGGGCAACGTGATACCGATGCTCAACTCCTCCGGACAGGTGGTCCAGGGACTGGTGAAGTCAGTGGGCGGGGAGAGCGTCAAGATGGACTTCAACCACCCTATGGCAGGTAAGACCCTGCACTTCAAAGGCAAGGTGGAGAAGGTGCGCGAGGCCAGCGGGAAGGAACTCAGTGAAGGTCTGCACGGCGAATATCTCCCCAAGGAGGGCTGCTGCGGCGGATGCAAGGGGGACTGCAAAGACGGAGAATGCGACTGCGGCGAGGGCTGCGACTGCAAATAAACCCTTGACCGTTGAGGACGGCCGTCGTCATACTGAACTGGAACACGCGTGACTACCTCGCGCAGTTCATCCCTGCGGTCCAGGAGAGCCTGCGGGGACTCGACGCCGGTCTGGTCGTGGCCGACAACGCCAGCTGCGACGGCTCGACGGAGCTGCTCTCGGAGCAATTCCCGGGAGTGAGGACAATACGGCTCGCGGACAACTACGGGTTCACCGGTGGCTACAACCGCGCATTCGCGCAGCTGCTGGACGGCGGGGCGGATGAGCCCGAGTATCTCGTGCTTCTGAATTCCGACGTGCTGGTAAGTCCGGACTGGCTGGCCGCTCTCATCAGATATATGGATTCTCATCCGGACTGCGGGGTCTGCGGACCGAAGCTGCTCGCGCTGCTCCGTGAAGGCGGGGAATACCGTCGCGGCGACCGGCTTGAATACGCCGGCGCTGCGGGAGGCTGCCTGGACCGCTACGGCTACCCGTTCTGCAGGGGGCGCGTGCTTTCCCGCACCGACGTGGACTCTCCCCGCTACGGCTCCGTCAAGGACGTTCTATGGGTTTCCGGTGCCTGCCTTATGACGCGGGCCGCCCTCTGGAAGTCCGTCGGAGGTTTCGACGACAGGTTCTTCGCCCATATGGAGGAGATCGACTACTGCTGGAAGGTGCAGCTGCTCGGCTATAGGGTCAGCGTCGTCCCTTCCTCAAGAGTGTATCACCTCGGCGGGGGGACGCTCCCCCGGACTTCGCCCGCCAAACTGAAGCTCAACTACCGCAACGGGCTGCTCCTGCTGGACAACAATCTCGCCTCGACGATAGGGCCGCGGAAAGCCCGCAGGCGCATCCGCACGCGAAAGCTGCTGGACCGCTGCAGCGCGCTGGCATATCTGCTCTCCGGACGGCGGGACGATTTCCGCGCCGTGCTGGAGGCGCACCGGGAGTACCGCACGCTCAGGTCCGACCCCCGCAGGATAGCGGAGCCGAAAGGCAGCCCGGCGGGACTGACGGACATCTGCATCATCCTCCAGGCGATGCTGAGGGGGAAGAGGATATTTGATTATTTGCAACGCTATGAAGATAGTCATTGAAGGCGCAGGCGAAATCGGGACCCATCTCGCCAAGATGCTCAGGGCCGAGGGCAATGAAATCACGGTCATCGACGACAACCATCAGCGGATTGCCGCCCTCGCGGCCACCTCTGACGTGGAGACCGTCACCGGCAGACCGTCTTCGCTCAAGGTACTCCGCGAAGCGGGGGCGGGCGAGGCGGACCTCTTCATCGCGGTCTATCCTTTCGCGGCCCAGGAGATCAACATCGTGGGAGCGATGCTCGCCAAACGGCTCGGAGCGGCAAAGGTGATCGCACGTATCAGCGACGAAGACTGCCTCTCCGCAGAGAACAAGCTGCTGTTCAAGGAGTCGGGCATCGATATGATGTTCTACCCCGAGAGGATCGCGGCGGACGAAATCATCGATTTCCTTAAGCACAATTCCACCGCCGAGACGATGGAGTTTGCGCGCGGCAAACTGCAGATCGCGGTATTCAAGCTCAACGAAGACTCCCCTCTCCTGGACCTGAAGCTCTCCGAATTCATCGGCAAAATTCCGGCGGACCAGCTCAAGCAGTTCCGCGTGATAGCCCTCTCCCGCGACGGCAGGACGGAGATTCCGAAGCTCAACACCAAGTTCCGCTTCGGCGACCTCGTGTTCACCATCTCCCGGCGCGAAGGAGTCGGGCTCCTCTACAGGCTCTTCGGCAAGAGCAATATAGACATAGGCAGCGCATTCATCCTCGGCGGCAGCCGCACGGCCGAGATGCTGGCCCGCTCGCTTGCACAGAACGGCCTGTCGGTCAAGATAGTGGACAAGGACCGCGAGCGCTGCGTCAAGCTCTCCGAGAGCCTTCCGGAAAGCGTCCTCGTCATCAACGGCGACGCCCGCAACTCCGACTTCCTCTACGAGGAGGGCATCCAGCAGTACGACGCGTTCATCGCCCTCGGCGACAACGACGAGAGCAACGTGCTCTCCTGTGTGGTGGCGCGCAAGTTCGGCGTGGCCCGCACGGTGGCCGGAGTGGAGAACATCGAGTATATAAGGCTGGCGGAAGAGATGGGCGTGGACAATGTGATCAACCGCAAACTCATTACGGCGGGCAGGATTTTCCGCCTTACGCTCTCGGGTAATGCGAGGTTCGTGCGCTATATGGCGGGCACCGATACCGAAGTGATGGAGTATACCGTGGCTCCGGGAGCCGCCATCACCAAAGCTCCGCTCAAGGGCATAGACTTCCCGGCCAACGCAATCGTAGGAGGCGTGATCAGGGGCAACGACGCGTTCATCGCCGTCGGCGACACGCAGATAGAGGCCTACGACAGGGTGGCGATATTCGCCCTTCCGGAGTCCATCAGCGAGATCGACCGCTTCTTCAGGTGACAATATGTCACTGGCAGGGGATTTGATTGCCAATGGGCGCAAACAACGAATGAATTATGGCAGAGAAAGAAGATATAAAGCAGGAAACCGAAGCGGTGGACCAGACAGAGGCCGCGGAAGGCAGGAAGAAGAAGCAGAAGAAGGAAGACCCGCTGCGCAGGCAGGTGGAGGAGCTTACTGACAAATTGGCGAAAGAGAAGGACGACTATCTCCGTCTGATGGCGGAGTTCGAGACTTTCCGCAGGCGCGCCGCCGAAGAGAGGCTCACGCTGGTCGCTTCAGCATCAGCCGACACCATCAAGGGGATGCTTCCGGTGCTCGACGCCTGCGAAAGGGCCGTCGAGATGCTCTCATCTTCCGCCGACGACGCCGCCAAGGAGGGCACCAATCTCATCTACGACAAGCTGATGGGCTACCTCAAGTCCAAGGGGCTCGACCGCATAGAGGCAAAGGGCGAGAAGTTCGACACCGACTTCCACGAAGCGGTGACCCAGATCCCGGCCGGGAGCGATGAGATGAAGGGCAAGGTGATCGACGTGGTCCAGACCGGCTACACTTTCAACGGCAAGGTTATCCGCTACGCCAAGGTAGTTGTGGGGGCATAATATGGCAGATAAAAGAGATTACTATGAAGTGCTCGGCCTCCAGAAGGGGGCGAGCGAAGAAGATATAAAGGGCGCATACCGCAAGGCTGCGCTCAAATGGCATCCTGACCGCTGGGTCAACGGCACGGATGCGGAGAAGAAGACCGCCGAGGAGAAGTTCAAGGAAGCCTCCGAAGCATATTCCGTACTCAGCGACCCTGACAAGAAAGCGAAGTACGACCAGTTCGGATTCGCCGGAGTCTCAGGGGCCGGGGCCCAGGACTGGTCCCAGGGCTTCAGCAGCATCAACGACATACTCAACAACCTCTTCGGGGCCGGCTTCGACTTCAGCGGAGGCGGCTTCAGCGGCTTCGGCGGCTCGTCCTACGGCAGAAGAGAGCGCGGCTCATCGCGCACCATACGGGGCGGCGACGTCACGGTCAAGCTCCGGCTCAGCCTTGAGGAGATTGCCTCGGGCTGCGAGAAGACCGTCACTGTCGAGCGCAACCGCCCTTGCCCGAAGTGCGGAGGACGCGGCACGACAAGCGCGTCTGACGTCAAGGTCTGCCCGACCTGCAACGGAAGCGGCCAGGTGGTGAGGGGAAGCTTCATCTTCAGCCAGGTCGCCACCTGCCCGAACTGCAAGGGCACGGGCAAGATAGTCAGCAACCCCTGCTCCGGATGCCGGGGCACGGGCGTGGTGAAGGTGAGGGAGAGCGTCAGCGTCAGGATTCCGGCGGGAGTCGAGAACGGGATGCAACTCACCGTGCAGGGCGGCGGCGACACCGGTCCGCAGGGCGGAGCGAACGGCGATCTCTGCGTAATCATCGAGGAAGCTCCGCATTCGCTCTTCAAGCGTGACGGAGTCAACCTCTTCTACACCAAGGTTATAAGAGTTACGGACGCAATACTCGGCTGCGAGATTACAGTGCCGTGCCTCGACGGGCCGCAGACCCTGAAGCTCCCGGCCGGCACACAGTCCGGCACGGTGCAGAGGCTTCGCGGCAAGGGACTTCCGGCGGTCAACGGCTACGGCGTGGGCAAGGGCGACCTCTATGTCAAGATACTTATCTGGATACCTCACAAGCTGAGCCGCAGCGAAAAAGACACGCTGGAGGCCATCAGGAGCAGCGACAGCTTCAAGCCGTCCCCGACCCGGGAGGATATGGAAATACTCAAGAAGGAGAGCGAATTCTTTTAAAAAATTTTGCTGGATTGCAATTATTCGCTATATTTGCAGTCCGAAAAAAGCAGCCTCTCTTCAGACGGTTTGATGACGCTGCGCTTGACAACATAATTTGAGATTATGGATTTGATGAAAATCGTGGAGCAGTCCTTCTCCGAGAACAAGGCTGCATCCTACCCGGAGTTCAAGGCAGGTGACACCATCACCGTGACCTACAAGATTAAGGAAGGCGACAAGTTCAGACTTCAGAGTTTCCGCGGCGTGGTCATCCAGATTTGCGGCGCCACCCCGTTCACGAGGACTTTCACCATCCGCAAAGTGTCCAACGGTGTCGGAGTCGAGAGGATTTTCCCTTACGAGTCACCGGCAATCGAGAAGATTGAGCTCAACAAGGTCGGCAAGGTCCGTCGCGCACGCATCTTCTACCTCCGCAAACTTGCAGGCAAGAAGGCCCGCATCAAGGAGGCGAAGCGCAACGTTGCGAAGGAGACTCCGGCAGAATAAAATACGGACCGGCCAGAGGTGCCGGTCACGATTTGGCGCCTTAGCTCAGCTGAATAGAGCATTTGACTACGGATCAAAAGGTCGCAGGTTTGAATCCTGCAGGCGTCACAAAAATAGCCTTCCAGACGCGTACAAGGCATATCGGAGGCAAGAAAAGGGGCAGGAATTTCAGGATTCCCGCCCCTTTTTTCTTTCTGGAGATCCTCCCTCCCACACAGCTGCGCCGATGCCGAACTACGCCCGCCCGGAGCGATGACCGGCCCAGGTCCGGCAACCCGGCATATCTTCGGCGGACAAGATCGGGCCTTTGGATTGCAGCAGTGTTGCGGGTATGCTTAATTGCGCTATCTTTGCGAGGTAGAAAAGCAAGAAATGTCAGATATGATTAAGTATATAGGTTGTGATGACGTGACCCTCGGGGCCTTTGAATCGCAATATGCCGTTCCGGACGGGATGTGCTACAACTCATACGTGATTCTGGACGATAAGGTGGCAATTATGGACACTTCCGACAAACGGACCCTGGAGAGGTGGAAGTCCAATCTGAAAACGGCTTTGGAAGGTCACAAGCCGGATTACCTTATAGTGCATCACCTTGAGCCGGACCATAGCAGCGGTATTGCCGAAGTCTTGGCAATGTACCCGGATATTCAGTTGGTATGCAGCGCAAAGGCATCGACGATGCTGCCGCTGTACTTCCCCGGCGCGAAGTTCAATGTGATGGCGGTCAAGGATGGTGACACCCTGAGTCTTGGCACCCACAGCCTGCGGTTTATTATGGCTCCAATGGTGCACTGGCCTGAAGTGATGACAACGTACGATTCGACGGCCAAGGCACTTTTCTCGGCTGATGCATTCGGCAAATTCGGTGTCAGGGATGCCGACCCGGATGATTGGACCACCGAGGCGCGCCGCTATTATTTCAACATCTGCGGGAAGTATGGCCTGCCTGTCACCACCCTGCTCAAGAAAGCTTCGGCTCTTGACATTGAGCAGATTCTGCCGCTTCACGGCCCGATATTGAAAGGCGCAGAGCTTTCCGAGGCATTGCGGCTGTATAAGATATGGAGCAGCTATGAGGTGGAGACAGAAGGTGTAGCCGTTGCGTACGCTTCCATCTACGGCTGTACGGCGAAAGCTGCCTTGAAACTGTCTGAACTGCTGAAATCCAAGGGCTGCAAGAGTGTCGAACTGATAGACCTTACCCGTCAGGATATGTCGGAGGCGGTGGCGGCGGCATTCCGCTATGGCAAGCTGGTCCTTGCGGCATCTAGCTACGAAGGCGGCCTGTTCTCTCCGATGTATGATTTCCTGCATCGTCTTCAGACCAAGTCTTGGCAGAAACGCGAGGCGGCAATCATTGAGAACGGTTCCTGGGCTCCAAGTGCGGGAAGGGTGATGCGCCAGATGCTGGAAGAGATGAAGGATATTGCCATCAAAGGCGATACCGTGACGCTCCGAGGCGTCCTGAAAGCCGAGGACACGCAAGCGCTGGGCAATCTGGCCGATGCCCTCGTGGAGTAAAGCGACTCCCTAAAATACAGTATTGCTGAAAAGTATGTCCGTGAGGTATGCGGCTACTGCGCGTCGGGGTCGATCTTGGCGAAGTCCACGTCCCCGAACCACTCGCGCATCTTGTCCTGCGCCTGCGCCTTGACTCCGTCGGAGAGATGCCCCTTGACATATGAATAGGCGGCGATGAGGGCGGCGACATCGTCTACATAACCGGCCATCGGGAAGAAGTCGGGCACAAGGTCGATCGGCAGGATGAAGTAGCCGAGCGCCCCGAGCAGTATGGCTTTCTCCTTGGAACTGACAGCCGGGTCCCGCAGCTCATAGTACAGGATCATAGCCACATACACCGCCCCGAGCCCTGCCTTCTTGGCGGCTTTCTTGATTTTGGCCCAGAACGCGCTCTCGGAATACTCGTCCTGATATTTCTCGATGTCTTCCGGTATCATATCTCGTGATTTATATGGGCAAATATAAGCAAAAAATCACGAAAACGGCTCACCGGCCGGGAGCATCACCATTTTGCGGAGAACAGTCTCGGATTGATGTTCACCGACACCCATCCCCAGCCCTGCCAGCTCTTGTGGTCGCCGCCTTTCACCGCGTCCATAGTCTTTGTGCCCAGCATAAAGGAATATCCGGCGGAGAGTTTCACGTCTTTCATAATCGACCAGTCCAGCTGGGTGTCGACCTCCGACCCGAGAGCCTTGCCGAGATTTTCCGCCGGCAGCGGCTCGCGGACGGTGCTGAAATAATGGTAATGCACCTGCAGAACCACTTTCGGCGAAGCCTTGCACGATACGCCGAGGCGGTTGTCCCACAGGCCCGGGGAGCCGGTTTTCCAAGCGGAAGCATAGAAATAATCCATCGCCCCGTAGAATTTGTGGTGCGTTCCGTACAGTGGGTCAAAGGCCGTGTAAATATCCGCCTCCCCGCCGTTCCCGCTTAGGTAGTCGCTGCCTGCGGTCAGCGTCCAGGCCTCGCCGATCCTGCGTGAAGCAACCACACTCCACATATAGGCGCGGACTCTGACGGGCTCGGAGCCGGCGGCATTCAGCCTGTTCTTCCCCGTCTGATAATAGAACGACCCGGTCAAGTTCCACCTTCCCGGACTATAGCTGAGATGCGTCCCGGCCGTCTGCATATAGGACGTGCCGGGCTTTTCCTTCGTGCCCGTCTCCCGGCCGAGATTCATAAATAGCAGCGAAGCCCCGAAAGGCACGCCGTCCGGCTTATAGTGATACCAGAGGGTCTGCATCGTTTTGTACGGCTGCGCTATCGACATATCGTAGTATGTGCCTCCGCTGACCCTCTCGTCGTTCTGATTGAAAGCCAATATCAGGTGGACTTTATGGAGGGCGGTCTGATAGCCGAGTTTCAGCGCGTCGTGGTGGCGGCCAGCCACGTTCCAGTCCAGCCCGCCCAGCAGACGCTCGTCATCGTAGGACAGGGTCTGGCGTCCCAGCTGCGCGAAGAAACCCTCCCCGGATCCGAGCCTCGCCCACGCCTCATTCATAACGAAACGCCCGCTCTTGTCTATCTGCGGGTCCTGACCCCACACCCCGACATATTGTGACGAGAACTTCATACTCAGGAGCGGAGACCTGTATTCCATCGATAGCCGTGCGCGGCTGTTCGTGAAGAATGCCGCGGACACTCCTTCCTCGCGGGGCGTCAAGGCCCCGTCACGATATTCAGTCCTCGGACGAATCTGGGCGGACAGCGTGAACTCATTATTCTCCTGAGCATAAGCGAGACCGGACGACAGGATGAGCGCCGTGAGAAGCAAAGCAATGTGTTTCATCGTTTTATGAGCTTTAAAGATTGTATGTGTGCACGCTTGCCCCCTGCGCGGACGGCAGATAGTTGATGCCGTACCAGCACATCTGGAGCAAGACAAACGACAATATCAGTACAAGCAGGGATTTCCTGTAATCCGACGGGCGGTCCAGACGGAAATGTATATAGATCAGATAGCCCAGCCAGGTGGCGAGCGCCCAGGTCTCTTTAGGGTCCCAGGCCCAGTAATGCCCCCAGGCCTCCTTCGCCCAGACCGCCCCGAAGAGCATACCCAGGGTCATAAATGCGAGTCCCGCATATACCAGGTTGTCACATAGGGCGAGCTCCCGGCTTTCAGGCGCTTTCTTCTTCAGACACAGCAGATAGACGGCCATCACCGCAGCGGCCCCCAACATAGCGTAGGCGAACATATATACGATGACGTGCGGAGCGAACCAGGGGCTCTGGAGAGCCGGCATCAGCGTCTTGTTGTGGATCTCGGGCTTGAACAGGTTGATGCAGATGAACACCGTCGAAAGCACGAAACTGAAACTCAGTATCCATTTGTACTTCCAGCGGATATAGGTTATCAGACCGGCCAGCGGCAGGAAGAAGGAATACCATAGGCGAGTCTCCCCCATCGTCCGCAGCGGAGGGCGTTCGAGCGAAATCCACATAGCCGCGATGAAGCTGAAGAAGACGGCAAGGCCGGCCAGAGTGAAGCCGCATACAAGTGCGCTGCGCCTGCCTTTCCAGGCGAGGACCGCCCCGGCGCCCCAACAGATCAGGGCGGGAACTGCGAAAAGAATAAAACTGTCCCAACTCATCTCCTTTCCTCCTCCGGACCGGCGGACCGTATGGCGGCAAAAAGCCCTACAGCTCCGACAATCATCATAATTATACCTATGTACACATAGAGCAGCCAGGGATCACGCACGAGCTCAAACACGCTGATTTCACTCCAGCGCCCCTTGGACTCGTCGTAACTCAACTGATATATTTTCCATCCTTCCACCTCAAGCGGCTTGTTGACTTCAATGGTTCCTTCTTTCCGCACTCCGCCCTCGGTATAGGCTATGACCTCGGAAGCAAACCTCCTAGGCTCGCGGTCCGGCATCACGACGCTCACTTCATCACTGAGTTTCAGCGCCTTATACGGAAACATAAAACTACCGCAGCTCACCCAGCCGTCCTTCTCCTCCCCGCTTATGCGGTCTCTGGCCCTGATGCGGACAGCATAGGCGGCGCCGGCGGAACGGAATTCGGTGAATTTCACGCTGTCCGCCGTCACGATGCAGGCCGCCTCGGGGATGGAGCGGATGAGGCTTATGTCCCAATCCATCAGACGGCCTCCGCCCACTCCCTCCTCCAGCAGCAGATGCTCGGGCGACTTTTCGGGCAGCAGCCTGCCGCTCGCATTGTCTATCAGCATAAGTTTAGGGGGATATTCATCTATGGTGAAGTCTTTGAGCTCGATGGCCAGCGGAAGTTCCGCCATCTGACCGGTCTTTTCATCCTGTGCCCGCCATTCGGTCCGGCCCAGAGATACGGTCATACGCAGACGCCGCATATCCCCACTCCCCAGCGCACCCGCGACAAGCACCGTGAGCAGCCCGATGTGGTTGAGCAGGAAAGGCAGTCTGCGCCATCTGAAAGGCAGGCCGGCGCGGAGAACGGTCATTCCCAGCACTACCGTCATCCAGGCATAAAGCAGCACGAAAGGCCAGGCAGAGAGCATATCGGACAGCCAGCCGAGCAGTTCCGGGCCGCTCCGGGGATGCGCGGACGGGCTCTGCCTGACCAGCCCCATCAGCACAGTCACCCCGAGCACATAGCACAGGGATGAAACCGCAGTCGAGCGTTGGCTGAGCCAGGCGAAAAGATATACCTTCTTGCGGAAAGCGTTCATCGCCAGCAGCGACAGCACGAACAAGGCCAGGATGAGGACATTGACCGGGAAAGCTATACGCCCCCACTCTATGCCGCCGACGGTCGCCTGAAGGAGCAGACCCGTCGCAAGCAGGCCTGCCCCGGCCATCATCCCCTCCTTATATTTCCAGGGCTTTTTCCACATAAAGGAGATGCGCTACATTTCAGAAATGCGCCCGTTCGCCTTTGCTTCCTTCAGCCATTGCGGAACCGCCTCCTTCAGGAACCTGTCCTTGGCGGAGTGTTCAGCCGGCATATCCAGTCCTATATATTTCTGCGCCTTCTCTTTGGTGGAGATGTCCGGCATCGGCACTTCTCCCATATACCCCTTGAGAGCCAGGACTTTTGAGATCGCCAGGCGGGCCTGCAAAGCCTTGTCCAGACCATTGCCGAGGATACGCTGGACTTCCTGCGGAGCGTGGAAAGAGGCTCCGTGTGAAGCCACGCCGTAGTCCCATCTCCATTGCGCCTGACGGATCAGAGTCAGGGCTTCTTTCATCTGGGCTTCCGTAGCTCCCTTGTCCCAGGCGAACTTCGCCTCTATATGCGCTCTGGCGAGTTCCTGCTCCAGACGGTTGCGGGCTTCGTTCGCCTTGCGCTGGCGCTCGTATACATTGCCCCGCAGGGTCTCCTCGCTCTCGCGGTGGCAGACCTGACAGGTCCGGTCTATCATCGCCAGCGGGCTCTGGAC
This sequence comes from Acetatifactor sp., assembly GCA_963643555.1. Taxonomy (GTDB): domain Bacteria; phylum Bacteroidota; class Bacteroidia; order Bacteroidales; family UBA932; genus Cryptobacteroides. Next base: position 8,630 of record CAVILJ010000014.1, on the reverse strand, counting down.
GTGGTGGTCGCTGAACTTCACGCCGCCCTCGCTCTTGTAAGGCATATGGCAGTCCGCGCAGGACACGTCCCTCTGCGCGTGTATGCCCGACTGGGCTATCTCATAGCCCGGATGCTGCGCCTTAAGTATGCGCGCGCGGCTGAGTTTGTGGGTGTAGTCCGCGAAGTCAGCCTCGTCATAATACTTCTCCATATCCTCCACCGTGAGCCCCTTGTCCCAAGGGAAGGTCAGATATTTGCCGTCACCCTTGAAATAGTATTCCACGTGGCACTGGGCGCACACCAGAGAGCGCATTTCCTGCGGAGTCGCATCGCTGATGTCCTTCCCCTGACGCAGGAAGGCTTCGACCAGAGCGGGCCGGCTTATCTGAAGATTCATATTCTCCGGTTCGTGACAGTCGGCGCAGCCGATAGGGTTCACTATCTCGCTGCCGAAAGCCGCCCACTTGTTGTTGTAGAACGCCTCGACGCCGACCTCCTCCATCATACGGGGCACGTCAGGGCTCTTGCAGGTCCAGCAGGTGGCCGGCTGCGGCCCTTCGGTCCCGCTCATAGGAGCGCCGGTGCGCAGACTCGCCCTGATGTCATCGACGGCATAGATGTGTCCGCGAGGCGTGGAATAGTCTTTGGAAAAGGCGTAGCCCGCCCACAGGATCACCATCTCGGGACGCTGCTCCAGCACATCAACCGGCGAATTGCCGTTGAACTCGCTGGAGAAATCCATCTTAGCGGTCTCTTTCCAGGTCTGATACTCGCGCGGATAGTTCTCCCCGAAAATCGGGTTGCGAGCCTCTATCCCGGTGATTTCGACCCTCTTATTGTTGAAGACGCTCGCCAGTTCCGCCCTGCGTTCCATCAGCGACGACACGACCAGCCCCAGCACGAACACAATGACCATTGAAACGCCGAACAACAGCCATCCTTGCCAAGTTTTCAATTTCTTTTCCATCGTATGTGTGTTTTACAATTACTTTTTAAATGCTCTCAACCATTCAGGGACAGGGGAAGGAGGATATGGCACGAGCGCCGCCGGAGTCGCCGACAGGCTGTTCCTGCCGCCGTGCGGCACATCCCTGTGGCAGTCCCAGCAGACCTTGCCCCCGCCCGCGCGAGCCGTCATAAAGTCCAGCTTCCCCGTTTTCACGAATTCCGTGTTCAGCTGCGTGTGGCAACGGATACAGTTGTCCATAATCACTCCGGAACTTTCGTTGTTGGCCTGCATCACGAAAGGCTCGCCGTCGGCGAGAAAGACGGACACGTGCCGCATCCCGTCCTTGCCCTTGAAGACCCATTTCCCGATCGGGTCCTCCACAGGGACGTGACAATCATTGCAGGTCGCGTCACGGCTGTGCGAACTGTGGAACCAGGTGGCGTAGTACGGGGCCATAATATGGCAATTGACGCAGCTCGCGGGATCGTCTCCAAGATAAGTATGCGCACGCAGCAGATACATGAACAAAGCGGCTCCGCCAAACAGCACCCCGCCGATGACGAGGGCGAACACCCTCCAGGCACGGGAAGGCAGAAGACCGCTGAGGAGTATAGATTTCTTCATAGCGTCCGATTTTTCCGAAAGATATGGAATCCGGCAGGCATAGAGTGTAATCATTCTTACACTTACACACTTTCTTCGACGAAAATCTGCGGCAAAGCGGACAAGTGATTATTTATTGTTTATCTTCGCGGGCAGATACCTGCCGAAAATGGAAAAAATCATTTGCACGGAAGAGTACCGGGAAGAGATATTCCGAATTCCTCTGTTCAGGGAGCTGGCTCACAAAGTGAAGTCGACGCTGCTTGAGCGGCTGGACCATCAGCTCTTCTACGTCGACAGGCACGAGACAATAGCCAGACAGGGGACAGCCTGCAGACATCTTTATGTCCTCCTTAAAGGCAGGATAAGAGTTGAGCTCATCGACGACTCGGGAAACGAAGTCATCATAGAGTATATCGACGCCCCACGCTCCTTCGCCACTATGTACCTGTTCTTCGCGGCGGAGGACAACCTTCTGCCGCTCAGCTTCAGCGCGGCGGAAGACTGCATCCTGTTCACGGCCTCGAGGGAGTCCGTCTTCAAACTGATCAGCGGGGACCCCGAGATACTGCGCAGTTTCCTGAATGTTACCGGCAACTGCAACAGGTCCACCCTCTCACGGCTCAACGTGCTTTCCCACAAGAATATACGCAACCGCTTCACGGCCTATCTGTTCGAGCGCCGGCAATCCGGCTCCCCGCAGATCAGGATTGAGCACAATCAGGTGCAGCTGGCGAAATATCTGAACGTCACCAGACCGGCTTTGTCAAAGGAGATAAACAGGATGGTCAAGGAAGGTCTGATAAAGATGGACGGGAAGACGATAGAACTGATGAACGGACATCATCCGGGCAATTATCTCCTATAGCAAAACCTCCTTGCTATCGCCGCACACGATAGGCGCAATCGAAACAAAGAAATATCAAAAATTTTTAAAAACTGTTTTATTGGCTTATCTTTGCGCGCGGAAAATCGTTCAAGTCATTCAAGGCTAAAATGGAGCTGAGACAATTGCAATATTTCGTCCGGGTCGCCGAGACCCTCAACTTCTCCGAAGCCGCCAGAGGCCTCTTCATAACGCAAAGCACCCTCTCACAGCAGATCAAGCAACTCGAGGAAGAGCTCGGCATCGCCCTCTTCACGAGGGACTCCCACTCCGTCTCCCTCACCGAGAACGGCGAGAAGCTGCTCCCGCTCGCGGAGAAGACGCTGCTCGACGCCAAGGACTGCATCAATCAGATCCGTGACTTGCAGGAGATGGTGTCCGGCGAACTGGTGATCGGGGCGACTTATTCTTTCTGCCCCATCCTCACCGAGACTCTGCACAACTTCCTGGCCGCCTACCCGGGAGTCAGGCTGCGGATCTACAGCCGCAGGATGGAGGAGCTGATGGAGATGCTGCAGAAGCGCGAGGTCGACTTCGTGCTGGCCTTCAAGCCCAGCAGCCTCAACGAGGAGATTGAATCATTCACCCTCTTCGACGACAAGATTTCGGTCATACTCCGCAAGGACCACCCGCTCGCGGACCGAAGCGTGCTCAAGCTCGAAGATCTGGAGCGGCAGTGCATCGTGATGCCGGCCAAGGGACTCCAGGCGCGCAACGCCCTCGACAGGATGATCGACATAAGCGAATCCGGACTCAACATACAGATAGAGCTCGACGAAGTGAATATGCTTCTGGACGTGGTGGAGGGCAGCAGGATGCTCACCTTCCTCTCCGAAGCGACCATCTACCACCGCGAGAACCTCAAGGCCGTCCCGCTCGACCTCCCGGGCAACCAGGTGGAGGGCTGCATCCATATGCTGCGCAAGACCTACCGCAAGAAGTCCGCCAAGGCGTTCCTGAAGATGCTCCGCGAATCCAATGAAGTGACGACCAGAAACATACGATGGATCTAAACTAATCTCTGCATAGAAATGTCAGATTTCTTCAATTCTCTCTTCGAAGGTACCGCCGGTACCTGGAGCGGCGGCATCGCGCACTCCATCATCATTCTCGCGTTCGTGATAGCGCTCGGCAAGATTATGGGCAAGATCAAGATTGCCGGAGTGAGCTTCGGCGTCACCTGGATTCTCTTCATAGGCATAGTATTCAGCCACTTCGGGATGACGCTCGACCACAATCTGCTCCACTTCCTCAAGGAGTTCGGACTCATCCTCTTCGTGTACAGCATAGGTATGCAGGTCGGCCCGGGATTCTTCTCCAGCCTCAAGAGCGGCGGACTCGGGCTCAACGCTCTGGCGTTCCTCGTGGTGATGCTCGGCATCGGGGCCACCATCGCCCTGCACTATATCACCAAAGTCCCGATGACCACTATGACGGGTATTATGTCCGGTGCGGTCACCAACACCCCGGGACTAGGTGCGGCCCAGCAGGCCTATTCCGACACTTTCGGGACCAACGCACCTGACATCGCGCTCGGATATGCCGTCGCCTACCCCCTCGGCGTTATCGGCTGCATACTCAGCTTTATGGTGATCAAGGACCTCTTCTACCGAGGCAATCTGACCCCGGCGAGGAAGCCAAGGCGGGACAAGGCGCACGAAACGATAGACACCCGGAGCATCGAGGCTCCCGAGCATCTCAGCGACAAGAAGTTCATCTCCCGCCGCATCATCATCTCCAAGCCGAAGCTCAACGGGATGGTGCTGGGCAAACTCGAACTTGACACCGTGCTCGGAGCGACGGTGACCCGCATACGCAGGGCCGGCATCGAGCTCAAGGCCACCCCTGACATCAGGCTCCAGTACGGCGACCAGGTGACCGTGGTCGGCAGCGAGCAGAGCATAGCCGCAGTGGAAAAGGTGCTCGGCAATTCGCGCAAGCGCCTCGACGAGCCGAATCTCATCCCGATATTCATAGGCATCGCCCTGGGCTGCATACTCGGAAGCATCCCGCTCCGCTTCCCCGGCATACCGCTTCCGATCAAGCTCGGACTCGCGGGCGGACCCCTCATCGTCAGTCTCCTGATGAGCCACTTCGGCCCGCAGTTCAAGGTCATCACCTACACCACCGCCAGCGCCAACCTGATGCTGCGCGAGATAGGCATTGCGATTTTCCTCGCCTGCGTGGGACTTGAGGCCGGCGAAGGCTTCGTGGACACCATCATCAACAAGGGCGGATATGTCTGGATCGGCTACGGAGCAATCATCACGGTAGTGCCTATGCTTATGGCAGGTATCGTCGGACGCTATGCTATGAAGCTCGACTACAACACCCTCATCGGAGTGCTGGCCGGCTCAAGCACCAACCCTCCGGCGCTCGCCTATGCAGGCGAACAGGACAAGGACAGCGACGCTGCGGCGGTGGGATATGCCACCGTCTATCCTCTGACGATGTTCTTCAGGGTGCTCTTCGCCCAGCTGATGATACTCTTCTTCCTCTAGGATGCCGATAACCGCTATCGGAGCGGACGATAGGACTATGGACCGGAGCGAACGGGGTCATCGAAACAAAGCGTAGCCAATGCTTCCACGGCTCTTGCGGGGGCAGTACCTTTGCCCCTGTAAGAAATTCAAACACAAACATATTATGGAAGCATTACTCATTATTCTTTCCGTTATGGCAGCAGCGCTGGCATACAGATTCGTCGAGATGATCAGGGTTCGCCGTGAAGCTTCAAAGACAGACGACGAGATACTCGCAAAATATATGAGCCTCGACGACTAACCTTTTGAGCCCCGCTGCGGGGCTCTTATTCTGAAATATTATTGCTTTGCCGTCAGTCCAACAGTGATTTGGCTGCGCTGATGCCGGCCAGCGCTCCGGTACAGAACGCGGTCTGCAGGTTGTATCCGCCGGTGTCGGAGTCGACATCCAGCAGCTCGCCGCAAAAGTACAGTCCGGGGACATAACGGGACTCCAGAGTCTTGGCCACCACCGAGTCGGCGCTCACGCCGCCCGCAGTCACCACCGCACGCTCGTAACCCACATAGCCGGCGATATCGAAGCGCCACTCTTTGAGGACCTTGGCGATGCTGACGAGGTTGACCCAGAGTTTGGTCTCGGTGCGTGAGCGGCGCTCAAGGGTCATAATCCCGGGGTTCATACGGGTAAAGGCGGGGATCAGATCCCACGGCATCAGCTTGCCGAGCAGGATTCTGCATCTCTCCTTGGAGCGCAGCCTCTGCGAGCGCGGGTCGCGCTCTATCCCGGCCCAGAGTTCCTTGACCCTGACGGTCAGCTCCGTGAGGCTGACCCCGGGCTTGAGGTCGAGGAGAAGCGTCACCTTGGAGCCGTTGAGCAAAGACTTGACAGCCTTGCGGCTGAGCTGGAAGCCGAGAGGCCCCTCGATGCCGCCGTCGGTGAAGTCCACATCCCCGAACTCCGTATCCGCCACAGTGTCCCCCACCAGCAGAGAGAGGGCGATATTCTTGAGCTGCACCCCGCAGAGCATCTCCCCAAGAGGGCTCAATGGGGTCGAACGGTCTATATGCAGAGCCTTGTCCTCCCGGAGTTTATAATCCCTCGGCACGAGGGCGGTCAGCGAGGGGAATAGGGGTTCGATGCTGTGCCCGAGCGACTCCGCCCAGCGGTATCCGTCGCCGGTGGAGCCCGTGCCGGGATAGCTGAGGCCACCCGTCGCCACTATGAGCCGGGGACAGTTCCATACCTCGCCTTCGGACAACTCCACGACGAAGCCCGGTCTCACCGAAGCGACCTCCGCCTCGCATACTATCTTCACGCCCTCGCCATAGCAGGCATTGACGAGGGTATCGACCACATCCGAAGCCCGGTATGAGGCCGGGAAAGCCCTGTCGCCCCTCTCCACGACGGACCTCATCCCGAAACCTCCCAGCAGCTCCAGCAGTTTCCCGGGAGGCAGGGTATGGAACGCGGCCTTGACGAGATTCGGCTTGGAGCGGATATGGGAAGAGAACTCGTTCCAAGGCTTGACATTGGTCAGATTGCAGCGTCCTTTGCCTGTAATCATTATCTTCCGGGCCGGACGGGGCATCTTCTCCAGCAGGGTGACCTGTGCGTCGGAACCGGCTTCGACAAGCGTCCTGGCGGCATAATACGCCGCCATCAGCCCGGAAGCTCCGCCTCCTATTACTATGATGTCACTTTTCATTCAGCCAGACTTCCATATTGCCCGCACCGCGATGGTTCCAGGCATAGTAAGGGATAAGGGTCAGAGCGCCGTCGCGGATGATGTCGATCCCGTAGAGCATATCAGGGCGGCTCTCCACCGTGAGTGAGTCCGTGACGCTCAGCTTTGTTTTGCGTACATCTCCCTCATTGTCAGGCCATTCCGCGCAATATACGAGCGGCCCCCTCTCAACGGCGAGACGCCCCCTGTCGGCTTCCACCGCCTCGTTGGCCCGGACGAAACGAGGCTCCATCTCAAGATGCAGCCCGACCCTGTCACCCTTCTTCCACCTGCGGGCGATGCAGAAGTATCCGTCCTCGAACTCACCGCTCACTTCCTCCCCGTTGACGCTCACGCTCCACTCCGGAGTCCTGCCGTCAGCGAAAGAATAGAGGTCGCTCGGGACCACCTCTCCGCGCACCCAGCCCGGGATTCGCAGACGGAGGGTGAATTCGCCCGCATCGTTGCGCAATACTGTGATATCGATGTCGCCCGACCACGGATAATCCGTCTCCTGGCGCAGCTCCACTCTGCGGCCCACAAGAGAGTGGCGCATAGTGTTGGACATATAGAGGTTGACATAGAGATTGCGCCCCTCCGAAGCATAGACATAGCCCGGCACAGAAGGGATGAAGCGGCAGATGTTGGACGGACAGCAGGCGCAGCCGAACCACGGCTGTCTCTGATGGGAGCCGTCGGACTCCAGCGGGTTCGGATAGAAGAACGCTCCTCCGTCGAGAGACACCCCGGACAGAACCCCGTTGTAGAGAGTCCTCTCAAGCACGTCGTAATACTGCGCGTCCCCGTGCAGGAGGAACATCCTGTGCGCCGTATAGACATTGCCTATGGCCGCGCAGGTCTCGCAGTAGGATGTCAGGTTAGGGAGTTCATAATTGTCCCCGAAGGCCTCGCCCCGGTATCTGGAGCCGACTCCGCCGGTGATATAGAGTTTCTTGCCGATAATATTGTCCCAGATTCTGTCTATTGCGTCGATATACTCCCTGTCCCCCGTGAGGGCAGCCACGTCGGCAATCCCGGAATACATATATTCCGCGCGCACGGCGTGCCCGACGGCCTCGTCCTGCTCGAGGATAGGTATGTGGGACTGACTGTACAGGTCGTGGATCGAGGTGTGGCCGCGCTTGTCAAGGAAATATTTCGCCTGGTCGAGGTACTTCCTCTCGCCGGTGACGAGGTAGAGCTTCGCGAGCGCCATCTCGGCAATCTGATGTCCGGGCACGCGGGCGACCTGCCCCTCACCGTCCCCTATCTCGCGGCAGATGCAGTCGGCATAGCGGATGGCGATGTCGAGGAAGTTGCGTTTGCCGGTGGCGCGGTAGTGGGCCACCGCCCCCTCCACCATATGCCCGAGGTTGTAGAACTCGTGGCTGAGCACCTCAACCTGCGACCATCTCTCGGGGCCCGCCCAGGCGTGCGGATGCCAGGGATTCATCTGGCGCGCCGTGTTGAGATAGCCGTCCGGCTCCTGCGCGGCGGCGACAAGCGCGAGCACGCTGTCGATATATGCTTCCAGTTTCGCGTCCGGATAGGTCTGGAGTATGTAGCTCGCGCCCTCTATGGTCTTGTAGACGTCGGTGTCGTCGAAAGGGAAACCTCCGATATGGTAGGTGGAGTCGGGATGCACGGCGCGGACGAAGTTGTCGTAGCGGCCGGTCTCCTCGCATTTGCCGAAAGCGAGCGGGATCGTGACCTCGCGGCTCGCCCGGAGCCTCTGGCCCCAGAACGCGTCATCGACTTTTACTTCCGTAAACGGGACAGGCTCAATCGGATAGCCTGATTCGGCCTGTTGATTGCCGCCGCAGGAACATAGCGCCGCAGCGACAAAGGTCAGGAGGAAAGGGGGAACGGTTCTCTTCATAAGAAGCTGTTTTGGAATAATTGGATATTGATCTTCGAGCTGAATCTTTGCGAAAGCTTGAAAAGGACACAAAAAAGGGAAAGCTTAGCACATCGCACCGCTACGACCTCCTGCCTTTGCTGCCT
>CAVILJ010000013.1:0-39390 GCA_963643555.1 Acetatifactor sp. | reverse complement strand
TGATTTCGGAGTCCATATCGGCAAGGTCGGCGGTGAGGCCGTCGATGAGGGTCCTATTGTCCGCAATCTTAGCGTTCACGCTGCTCTCGAGGTCGGTGATGAGTCTCGTCAGTCTCTCGTTCTGCGCCTGCATCGTGGCTTCGAGGGCGGTCTGCAAGGCTTCGAGCCTGCTGTCTATCTGGGCTGCGGTGTAGTAGGCCGTGAGCTGCCCGTTCACCCAGGACTTGATGCTGCTCTCGGAGGCGCTTATGGCTCCGGCGATGGCGGCGGTGTAGGCCTTCGTGATCTCGTCCGTCGCGGCCTCAAGGGCGGTCGCGGCGGCATCGGCGGCGGATCTGATTTCAGCCCTCAGATTGGCGTCGAGGTCTGCGATGGACTTGTCGAGCGCGGCCTTCTGCGAGGCCATAGTGGCCTTCATCCCGGATATCTCGCTGTTGATGGACGCTATCTGCGTCTGTATGGTGGCCACTATGGCTGCGGTCGCGTTGTACTGGTCGAGGGTCGCGAAGCTGGCGCTCACCCAGTCCCGCGTCTGCTTGAGGCTGTCGTCGATATAGGAGCGGAGCGCATCTATCCGCGCCTGCAACTCCTCGTCCTTGGCCTGAAGCACCGCGATCGACGAGTTCAGAGATGCTATCTGCGCAGTCACCGTTGCTTTGTACGCTTCCAGCTGCGCAAGGCACCTTGCCTCGGCGTCGCCTATCTCGCCCTTGAGCTCGTCCCTGAGGTCGGCTATGGCCTCGGTGAGCTGCTCTTCGGTCTCCGTAAGGGACGCGGTCTGGCTCTGGAGAGTGCTGACATAGCCCTGGAGCTGTTCTTCCGTAGCCTCCAGAGTCGAGATTGATGTCTTGATGGCGTCAATCTGGCCGGAGATTGTCTTAATCTGATCGGAGTTGAGTTCGTCAAGCTGTTCCTGCATATGGGCGATGTCGGACTGCTTCGCACAGCCGCAGGCCATCGCCGCCAGCGCAAGAGTCAGGAATAGTTTGGAGGATAGTCTCATATCATTCTAGTATTGCATTTGGGACAAGTATAGTGATTTTTTTCGGTTTAGCAAAAACCCGCCCTTGACCGAAGTCCGGGCGGGTCCGTTAATTGCAGTGAACAGCCGCATCAGTCCGGCGGATCAGCCTCGGATCCTACGGTTCAAGCTTTCCTGTAGCCGCATTTCGGGCAGACGCCCTTGTCGTTCAGGGAGATGCCGCAGAGCGGGCAGCGGTCAATCCTGTCGCTCTCGGTCTCGAATTTGGCGGATGCCGTATTGTCGCCGCTGCGGAAGGTCAGCTTCACTATGTTCAGCTTGTCCTTGAGCAGACTGTGGACGATCTTTATCATCCCCTCCACCGTCATCGTCTCCTTGGTGACCACCAGACGGCAGTCCGGGTAGGCGGTCGCGAGCTCCGTCTTGAAAGCCGGGCCCTTCATCCTGTTCTGAGGGTGTCCGCCCTGTATGCCCTGACGTTCGTAGACCTCAAGCACTGCCGGAAGCAGCGGGTCGTCCTCGCGAAGGATCAGCGCGTGGTCGAAGTTCTTCAGAACCTCCCAAGTTTATTTTTTAACATTTTTCACTGGGGAGTTCGTGCGACATCGGACAATTCGCGAGTCTTTCTTCGCCAATCAGGTTGGCTTCCTATATTAGCCGTCCTCAGTCAGCAATGCGGTTTTCCCGCCCCCAACATTTTTAGAGCATAGCAATTATTCCGGCAGGAAGTCCCTATCTTTGCATCTGTTGAATCTTTGAATATTATGGAGACATCGGTCATAATCACTCTTCTCATTCCGTTCGCCGGCACGCTCATCGGCTCTTCGTTCGTGTTCTTCCTGAAAAGGGAGATGCCCCCGCTCTTCCGCAAGGCGCTGCTCGGCTTCGCCTCCGGGGTGATGGTCGCGGCGGCCGTCTGGTCGCTGCTCATTCCGAGTATGGAGATGTCCTCCGGCGAGGGCATAAGCTCCGTCATTCCTGCCGCCGCCGGGTTCATCCTCGGAGTGTGCTTCCTTCTCGCGATAGACTTCCTTACCCCGCACCTTCACATCGGCGACGACAGGCCGGAGGGGCTGAAATCCCGCATATCCAGGACGGCGATGCTGGCCCTCGCCGTCACCATACACAACATTCCTGAGGGGATGGCGGTAGGCGTCGTCATAGCGGGTGCGCTGAGCGACGGCATAAGCATAGCCCCCGCCGCCGCTATGGCCACCGCGATAGGCATCGCCATCCAGAACATCCCGGAGGGAGCGATCATCTCGATGCCGATGCGCTCCGAGGGCAACTCTCGCCGCAAGTCGTTCCTCATCGGCGCCCTGAGCGGAGTCGTCGAGCCGGCAGGGGCGCTGATTGTCATTCTTCTCGCATCGCTGATGACCGCGATCCTTCCGTATTTCCTTGCGTTCGCAGCCGGGGCTATGCTGTATGTCGTGGTCGAGGAACTCATCCCCGAAGCCTCGGAAGGCCGGCACTCCAACATAGGCACGGTCGGCTTCGCCGTAGGCTTCGTGCTGATGATGGTTCTCGATGTCGTGCTGGGATGAGGATATGGCCAAGCTTACAAACCCGCCCGGGACCGAAGTCCGGGGCGGGTTTATGGAAGCTGGCGGATGCGGCTCTATGCGCCGAAGTTGTCGTAGAGGATGTTCTCCACCGGGACTCCGAGCGAGTCGAGCAGCTTGTTGACTGAAGCGACCATCATAGGAGGACCGCACATAAAGTACTTGATGTCCTCCGGGGTCTCGTGGGTCTTGAGATAGGTCTCGTACATCACATTGTGCACGAAGCCCGGGGTGTAGGCCACTCCGGCCTTGTCCGCCGCCGGATCAGGACGGTCGAGGGCCAGGTGGAACTTGAAGTTAGGGAACTCCTTCTCAAGCTCGGCGAAATCCTCGAGGTAGAACGCCTCCACAAGGGCGCGGGCCCCGTAGAAGTAGCTGACCTTGCGGCCCGTCTTGAGCGTCTTGAAGAGCTGCATAATGTGGCTGCGGAGAGGGGCCATACCGGCGCCGCCGCCCACGAAAATGTACTCGATGTTGTCCGGGTCGTTCTCCGGGAGGAGGAACTCTCCGTAAGGGCCGCTGATCATCACCTTGTCGCCCGGCTTGCGGGTGAAGACATAGGATGAGGCGATGCCCGGGTTCACCGGCAGGAGCTTAGGCCCCTGCTCCTTAGGGACGCTACGGTCGAACGGAGGAGTGGCTATGCGGACATTGAGCTTGATGATGCCCTTCTCGCCCGGATATGAGGCCATAGAATAGGCCCTGACCGTAGGCTCAGGGTTGACGGACTCAAGATTGAAGAAGCCGTATTTCTCCCAGTCCCCGCGATACTCCGGCTCCACCTCTATATCCTTGAAATACAGATGGTAAGCAGGAATGTCTATCTGGATATACTCGCCGCTCTTGAAGTCGAGATGCTCGCCCTCCGGCAGCTTGACCGTGAACTCCTTGATGAAGGTGGCAACATTGTGGTTGGAGATGACCTCGCACTCGAGCTTCTTGACGGAGAGCGCCGACTCGGAGACCTGGATCTTCATATTCTCCTTGACCTTGACCTGACAGCCGAGCCTCCAGCCGTCCTTGATCTGCTTGCGGTTGAAGAATCCCACCTCGGTAGGGAGTATCTCCCCGCCGCCCTCAAGCACCTGGACCTTGCACTGGCCGCAGTTCGCCTTGCCGCCGCAGGCGGACGGGAGAAGTATCTTCTCGCCCGCGAGGGTGCTCATCAGCGAGTTGCCGGGAGTCACGTCGAGCTCTTTCTTGCCGTTGTTGATGTCGATCCTGATAGTCCCCTTGGGAGTGATACGCTCCTTGACGACAAGCAGAATGACCACGAGGAGAACCGTGATGATCGTGATGATAGCTATAGCTGAAATAACCGTTATACTCATATCTCTGTCCTCCTATAGACTGAATCCCATAAAAATCATAAACGCGATGCCCATCAGACCCACCGTGATGAAGGTGATGCCTATGCCCTTGAGAGGCTTCGGCACGTTGCAGTAGGACATCTTCTCGCGTATGGCGGCGAGGCAGACGATGGCGAGATACCAGCCGATGCCGGAGCCGAGCGCATAGACCGCCGACTCGCCGAGGTTCGCGAAATCCTTCTGCTCCATAAAGAGGGAGCCGCCGAGGATGGCGCAGTTGACGGCGATGAGCGGCAGGTAGATGCCGAGCGAAGAGTAGAGGGACGGGAGATACTTCTCCACGATCATCTCGACGAGCTGCGTGAACGCCGCGATCACCGCGATGAAGATGATGAAGCTCAGGAAGCTCAGGTCGATGTCGGCGAACTTCGGGCTGATCCAGGAGAGAGCTCCCGGAAGCAGGAGGAACTTGTCGATGAGGTAGTTGAGCGGAAGCGTGCAGAAAAGCACGAAGATGACAGCGAGTCCGAGGCCGTGGGCCGTCTTCACGTTCTTCGATACCGCCAGGTATGAACACATACCGAGGAAGTATGCGAAGATCATATTGTCAATGAAAATTGACCTTACAAACAAATTGATATATTCCATCTTGTCTCGCTGTTATTTCTCCTGGAGATCCTTGTCGCAGGCCCTCTGTATCCAGATGAGGCATCCCAGAAGGATGAGGGCGAACGGAGGCAGGATCACAAGATTGTTTGCAATATAACCGGCAGGGAGCACCTGCATCCCGAAGAGCGTGCCGCTTCCGAGAAGCTCGCGGAAGAACGCCACGACCACGAGGATGAGCGCGTAGCCGAAACCGTTGGACAGACCGTCGAGCAGCGAAGGGATCGGCTTGTTGCCGAGGGCGAACGCCTCGATGCGCCCCATCACGATACAGTTGGTGATGATGAGACCCACATAGACGGACAGCTGCTTCTCGATAGTGTAGGAGTACGCCTTGAGGAACTGGTCGACAACGATGACCATCAGCGACACGACCACGAGCTGCACAATGATGCGCACGCGGTTAGGGATGGTGTTACGCATCAGGGACACCACGAAGCTGGAGAGCGCCGTGACGATCATAACCGAAAGTCCCATCACGCAGGCTCCTTTGAGCTGCACGGTGACGGCGAGCGAGGAGCAGATGCCGAGGATCAGGACGGTTACCGGATTCCCCTTGAGGATAGGATTGAGGATTGTTTCTTTAAGATTGCCCATAACTTATTCCTCCGTACTTGTTGCCGCAACGCTGTTGCGAAGATATTCCCTGTAGGCCGCCACCCAGACATTGATGGCCGCGCCGAGCTTCTGGCTGGTGATGGTGGCCCCGGTGATGGCGTCGACCGCGCTTTCAGCCCCCTTCGGAGCGCCGCCCTTGACGACGTCGAAAGCCTTTGAGCCGCCGTCGAGATCAAGCTTCTTGCCTACGAACTGCTCCCTGAACCAGGCTTCGTCCTTGATCTTGGCGCCCAGGCCCGGAGTCTCGCTCGCGTGGTCGAAGTATGCTCCGGAGATGGTCCTGAGGTCGGGCTGCAGGGCGATGTAGCCCCATATCGGCCCCCAGAGACCCGCGCCGTAGACCGGGATGACCGTTACTCCGGACTTGAAGACATAGACCGGGAGTGAAGGCTCGCCGCCCTTGGTGATGGCCACATTCTGCGGCTTGAGATTGTCGATGAGCTCGATGTTGGACTTCTCCGTCCCGAGCTCGCGGACTTTCCCGCCCTTGAGATCGACCACGAACGCCTCTGAAATGGCTTCGGAATATTTCCGGAGCACCGCGTCGTTGCCCTCGGCGGTGATCTGGTCCATAGTGCCGATACCGGCTGCGACCATCATCTGGGAGAGAGTTTCCGCCTTGACGTTGGCGTCCTGCTTGGGAGCAAGCGTCATTGCCGTAAAGGCGAGCGCCGCTGCAACTACCACGACAACTATTGCCGTGTAGATGACTGTATAGACATTTCCGTTAGTATTCATATCTATGCGACTTTAATTTTCTTTGCCCTGCGGGAAAGGTGAACCGTGACCACCGTGTGGTCGATGAGCGGCGCGAAGGTGTTGCACAGCAGGATGGCGAGCATCATACCCTCGACATAGCCAGGGTTGAAGAGCCTTACCAGGATGCAGAGAGCGCCGATGAGGATGCCGTAGATCCACTTGCCGCACTCCGTCTGGGCTGAAGTCACAGGGTCGGTGGCCATAAAGACGGCTCCGAATGCGAATCCGCCGTAGAGCAGCTGCATATGGCAAGGGATGCTCGTGACCCCGGCGAGGTCGCCGATGAGGCCCACTGCAAGAGCGCCGGCGACGCAGCCCGCCATAATCTTCCAGCTGGCCACGCCCGTCCAGATGAGGATGGCCGCGCCGATGAGTATGGCTATCACGGAAGTCTCTCCTACCGAGCCCGGAACGGTGCCGATGAAGAGGTCCCAGAAGCCGGTGCCGTACTGCGCCGATGCGCCGTCAAGCGCAAGCGGAGTGGCTCCGGTGAACCCGTCCACGAGTTTCTCGCCGCTCCTGTATGAAATCCAGCAGCTGGAGCCGGACATATAGTTGGGGTAGGAGAAGAAGAGGAACGCACGGGTGAGGAGCGCAGGGTTCCAGATGTTCATCCCGGTGCCGCCGAAGACCTCCTTGCCGAAGATGACGGCGAACGCCACCGCTACCGCGAGCATCCAGAGAGGGATGTCCACAGGGACGATGAGCGGGATGAAAAATCCAGACACGAGGTAGCCCTCGCTGACTTCCTCGCCGCGTATCTGGCAGGAGGCGAACTCGATGCCCAGACCCACGATGTAGGAGACGAGGAAGAGCGGAAGCACTTTGAGAAAGCCGTACCAGAAGTTGCCGAGGATGTCGACCCCGGTCTGCCCTATGGCGAGGCTGTGCTGATATCCGACGTTCCACATACCGAAGAGGGCTGCCGGAGCTGCGGCCACGATGACGATGATGAGGATGCGCTTGAGGTCGATGGCGTCGCGCACGTGCGAACCCTTGAGGGTCACCGTGCCCGGGACGTGGAGGAAAGTCTCGAAAGCATCAACTGTAGAGTGCAGCCAGTGAAGTTTGCCGCCTTTTTCGAAAATCTTGTTCATACTTTTAAGCCATTTCCTTGAGCATCAGGTCAATGCCCTTTGCTATGATGTCTTGAATATTGTTCTTGCTCGGGTCGACGAACTCGCAGAGCGCGAGGTCTTCCGGAAGCACCTCATATATGCCGAACTGCTCCATCTTGTCGATATCTCCCGCAAGGCAGGCCTTGGTGAGATAGACCGGATAGATATCCATAGGGAGGACTTTGGCGTAGTAGCCGTCGTTCATAAGGAACGCGCGCTCTCCGCCGTGCAGGTTGGTGGTCATATCGTATTTCCTCCACGGGGTGAGCCAGGAGAAGTAGCTGTGGTCGCGGCTGTACTGCCTGCAGCGGATCGGGCGGGCCCATCCGAGAAGCTCCTGCTCCACGCCCTCGCGGATGAGGGTGATCTGGGAGTCGAAGTGTCCGAGATAGCCCTCCGCGCCGGCGTTTCTGCCGCTGAGCACGTCGCCGCTGATGAAGCGTATGCCCTCCGGGTCGCCGCCGTAGTATGGCGCGAGCTCCTTAATCGGCATACCCGGAACGGTCTCCACATAGCTCGGCTCGATGGCCATAGGTCCGGTGACGGCCACCTTGCGGCGGACATCATAGCGTCCCGTGGTGAAGAGTCTGCCGATGGCGGCGAGGCCTTCAGGGGATATGGTCCAGACTGTCTCGCCCTTGAGGATAGGGGAGATGTGGCTGATCTGCACCCCGACGTTGCCCGCCGGATGCTTGCCCTTGAAACCGTGCAGCTGCACTCCGCTGAGCTTCGCGAACGCGGACGACGGCTTCGAGGCGTCGATGCCGATATGTACGCCTCCGTCGCTGAGTTTGCCGAGAGCGTCAGCTCCCGCCTGGACGTCCTTGAGCCGGTCCGCAAGGCAGAACTCGCTGTCCGCGGCGAGGGGCGCGGTGCTGAATGAGGAGACGAAAATGGCCTTGGGCGTAATCTGAGGGTCGGCGATGACTCCATAAGGCCGCTGGATGAGCCAAGGCCACAGGCCGCTCTGCAGAAGGGACTCCTTCACCTGGTCTGCGCTCAGGCCGGACGGGTCCTTCGCTCCGAAATCGACGCTCTTCCGCTCTCCGTCGGCCTCGATGAGGACCGCGAGCAGCTTGCGCTTGTCGCCCCTGACGAGCTCCTTGACCGTTCCGCTTACCGGAGAGGTCAGCAGGATGTCGGAGTTCTTCTTGTCTGCAATGACCGGAGAGCCGCAGAGCACGGAGTCTCCCTCCTTGACCAGAAGTCGCGGCAGGAGGCCCTTGAAGTCGGTCGGACAGACCGCCACAATGCCCGGAGCAATCGCCTTGGAGACGCGAAGTTCTGCTTCTCCCTTGATGGGGATGTTCAGACCTTTTTTCAAAACGATGTTTTGTGACATTTATGATGACATTAATATGATTTGCAAAATGCGCTGCGAATTTACTCATTTTTTCGTAATTTCGCGGCGTTATGACGGATAAAATGAATGCCGTTCTTCAGGGATTGAACGAAGAGCAGAAAAAGGCGGTGCAATGTGTGGAGGGACCGGTGCTGATAGTGGCCGGAGCGGGTTCCGGCAAGACCAGAGTACTTACCAGCCGTATAGCGTACATACTTGCAGGGGGCGTTGACGCCTCCCGCATACTTGCGCTGACCTTCACCAAAAAGGCGGCGGGGGAGATGAAGGTCCGCATCGCCGATATGGTGGGGGAGAGGGCGGCCCGCAGGCTCGTGATGGGCACTTTCCACGCAGTGTTCGTGCGCTTCCTCAGGCAATACGCCGCCAGTCTCGGCTACCCGGAGAGGTTCACCATCTACGACACTTCCGACTCCGTCAGCGCAGTCAAGGCCTGCATCAAGGAGATGGGTCTCGATGACAAGGTCTACAAGCCCAAGGACGTGTTGTCCAGGATATCTATGGCGAAGAACAACCTCGTCACCCCGGGCGGCTACCGGAGCAATACGGAGCTGATGACCGCCGATGCTCACAGCCGCCGTCCGAGGCTCTGCGAGCTCTACGCCCTCTACCAGCAGAAGCTCAAGACGGCGGGGGTTATGGACTTCGACGACATCCTGCTTAATATGAACTACCTGCTGCGCGACAACAGGGACGCCCTGCTCGCGATCTCCGACAGGTTCTCATATATAATGGTGGACGAGTACCAAGACACCAACTACGCCCAGTACCTGATACTCAAGAAGCTGGCGCAGTTCCACCGCAACATCTGCGTGGTGGGGGACGACAGCCAGTCGATATACGCGTTCCGCGGGGCCAAGATCGAGAATATACTCAACTTCCGGAAGGACTATCCGGAGTGCAGGCTCTTCCGCCTGGAGCGCAACTACCGCTCCACCGGCACGATAGTGGACGCCGCCAACTCGCTCATAGAACACAATGCCGGACGCATCCCGAAGAAGTGCTACGCCGTGGGCGAGAGCGGAGAGAAGATAAAGC
Organism: Acetatifactor sp.; assembly: GCA_963643555.1. Classification (GTDB taxonomy): domain Bacteria; phylum Bacteroidota; class Bacteroidia; order Bacteroidales; family UBA932; genus Cryptobacteroides. The sequence goes on along the minus strand of CAVILJ010000013.1, from coordinate 29,974 downwards.
TGCTGAAATCCTATACCGAGGGCGACGAGGCCGTGTCGATAGTCTCCGAAATCCTCGCGAGGATGCGCGGGACGCGGTGCCGCTACAAGGACTTCGCCATACTCTACAGGACCAATGCGCAGTCGCGGGTGCTCGAGGAGCAGCTCAGGCGCAGGAACGTGCCGTATATGATATACTCCGGCAACTCCTTCTTCGACCGGGCCGAGGTCAAGGACTTTATGGCCTACTTCAAGCTGGCGGTCAACCCTTCCGACGACGAGTCGTTCCGCAGGGTGGTCAACAAGCCGGCGAGGGGCATAGGCGATGTGACTCTCCGTCAGGTGGAGACCAAGGCCGCCGCAGACGGGACGCCGCTGTTCCGGGCTGCCCGGAGCATAGCCAAGCTGCAGCCTTTCTGCACTATGGTCGAGTCCCTCTCCGAGCTGGTCCCGGTGACCGATGCGCATACGGTAGCGCAGACCATAGCCGAGAAGAGCGGACTATATGTCTGGTATAAGTCCGACAGCAGCATCGAGGGGCAGGCCAGAATGGCCAATGTCGACGAACTGCTCAACTCCGTGGCCTCGTTCATCGAGGACAGGCTGGAGGAGGCCGAGGGTTCGGACGAGCCGATTGAGACCGTGACCCTCGACGATTACCTGGAGAACGTGTCGCTGCTGAGCAATGTGGACGTCTCCTCCGGCGACGAGGACAACAAGGTGGCGCTGATGACAGTCCACTCCGCCAAGGGGCTTGAGTTCCCCTATGTGTTCGTGTCCGGGCTGGAGGAGAATCTCTTCCCGAGCCAGTCGATGCTCTCCGGGGCGCAGAGCATCGAGGAGGAGCGCAGGCTCTTCTATGTGGCCATCACCCGCGCAGGCAAGGCGGTGGAGCTGTCGTTCGCCGGCACCCGGATGCGCAACGGCAAGCACGAGAGCAACGCTCCGTCCCGTTTCATCCGCGAGATTGACCCCCGGTATATCGAGAATCCGCTTGACGATGGAGATTTTGACGACGCGGGCGTCACACACGAGTGGGGAGGTTTCGGCTCCCGCTTCGTCGGCGGACGCTTGGACCGCATCGGGAGGAACTCGCCCGGCGGCTACGCTCAGTCGTCCCGCGTCAGCTATGAGAAACGCCCGGACCGCCCGTATCAGCCTTCATCAGGGACAGTCCGCAGAGCCGCGCAAAATGTCGCCACGGGCAAGCCTGTGCGGAGCATAGACCCCGATTTCAAGGCCGTGGATATGAGACAGTTGCGGGTAGGTGAGAGGGTCGAGCACGAGAAATTCGGTGCCGGACTTATCCTCAAGCTAAGCGGCAGCTCTCCGGAGATGAAGGCGGTAATCGACTTCGACTCCTTCGGGGAGAAGCTCCTCCTGCTCAAGTACGCCAGACTGCGCCCGGAGAAGAAGGCTTAAGGCTCGAATACCAGCTTTTCGATGAACACCTGATGGTCGCCCGAGCGGCCCTCCACTATCTGTGCGCCTTCCGATTCCGCACAGTAGAGCGTCACCATATCCCCGGCGCGGACCTCCTTGTTGAAGTTGATGCTCACTTCGCGCAGACTATGCCCGAAGACGAGCTCCTGCGGCAGATTGTCGAGCGCCCATACAGTATATTTCACATTGTTGGCGTGTCCGTTGTAGTCAACGTCCGACCAGGCGACGCGGTGCGTGCCGATCTCCCGGAGCTCCGCCCCGCGCGGGAAAGAAATCTTCGGACAGTTCTCGGCGATGGCGGACTCCGCGCACTGCGACTCCTGAGGTATCAGGGACAGGACCTCCTCGTCGCGGCAGATGTGCCTGGAGTCGAGGTCCATCACGATCCAGGAGCTGGTGGAACTGACCGCGACCTCGCCCCGGGAGTCCAGCAGCCGGTAGTCGCGGATGAAATAGAGACCGCTCAGGCCCTTGTGCCAGGTCTCGAGACGGATGTCCTCGTCGAAGCGCACGCTCTTCCCGAAGCGGGTCCGCATCCTCGCGAGCACCCAGGCGCAGTTGAACTTCTTCAGCGCACTGTCGCTGAAACTCTGCACCTGCGCCGCCTTGACTGCGAGCTGCTGCGCGAGGTCGAGAAACGACTCGGGCCGGAGCAGGTGGCGGCAGTCGGACATATAACAGCTTACTATGCCGTTTTCGATATACTTGGGGGCCATTTATCTATATCTTACAGGGTTCGTATCTATCTCCGTGACAGATACTTCAAGCTCCGGGAAAGCGCTGCGGAGGCTGTCGCGGAGAAGTTCGGAGGTATATTGCTCGCTCTGGTAGTGCCCCGGCTCGGCGAGCAGCACGCCGCAGTTGTCGAAATAGTCGTGGTAGTGGAACTCGCCGCAGACGAAGCAGTCAGCCCCCTCGCGTATCGCGTCCGGAAGCAGAAACGCCCCCGCGCCGCCGCAGAGTGCGACCCGTCTTATCGTCTTGCCGCAGGGCTCGGAGTGCCTGAGCGCGGCGACCTTGAAGCGGGCCTTCAGAAAGTCGAGGAATTCGCCGTCCGGCAACGGATTGCGCATCGTGCCGATGAGCCCGGAGCCGGCATCCGTCCCCTCCTTGGGCGAGAGCCAGCTCAGGTCGTCCAGACCTATTAGTTCCGCAATCTTGTGGTTGACCCCTCCCGGAGAATTGTCGAGGCTCGTGTGCGCGGAGTATATCGCTATCCCGGCTCTGATCGCGGAGACTGTGCAGCGCTGCTGATAGCTGGAGTCGCTCACCTGCCTGAGGGGGTGGAAGAGCAGCGGGTGGTGCGAGACTATGAGTCCGCAGCCTTTGCGCTCCGCTTCCCGGAGCACCTCCTCCGTGACGTCGAGGCAGACGAGCACAGAGTCAATCTCCTGCTCCGGAAATCCTATCTGAAGTCCGGAGTTGTCGAAGCCGTCCTGCGCGGAGAGCGGTGCGAGAGCCTCGATATGGCTGATTATCCGCTTGAGTTTCATTGTCTTGGAAGCGTCTTACTTCATCCAGCGGTCGAGCCAGTCGTAGAAGGTCCTGTGCCAGTAGAGGGAGTTCTGCGGCTGCAGCACCCAGTGGGTCTCCTCCGGGAATACGACCAGTTTCGACGGCACTCCCATCATCTGCGCGGCGTTGAACGCGGCCATTCCCTGGGTGTAAGGGATGCGGAAGTCCATCATCCCGTGGATGCAGAGTATCGGGGTGTGCCAGCGGGTGACCATCGAAGAAGGGTCGCCGGCGTAGTGCTTGCGTGCCTTGGCGGTGCTTGCATACGGTGCGCCGGCCTGCTGCATACCTCCGAAGGTGATGCCGTCGCCCGCAGGGCCGACCTGACCCGGGGTGTAGGCGTATTCCTTAAGTCCGCCGTTGTCCCAGTTGGCGAACCACATCTCTTCCGTGGTGAACCAGAGAGCCTTCTCGTCGAAGATGCCGGCGTGCGCGATGAAGCAGTCGTAGAGGTCGCCGTGCAGACCCTCAAGCATATAGGCGGAATAACCGCCGTAGGACGCTCCCACGCAGGCGAGCTTGCCGACGTAAGGTTTGCTCTTGATGTAGCGGCCCGCGCTGAGATAGTCCTGCATATTGAGTCCGCAGTAGTCTCCGGAGATCTGCTCCTTCCACTCCTGCCCGAAGGCGGTCGTGCCCCGGCGGTTAGGGCGTATGACTATATAGCCCTGCTGCGCCATCAGACGGTAGCACCATCTGTAGCTCCAGTCCTGGGAATTGGTGCCCTGCGGGCCTCCCAGCACGATTTCTATGGCCGGATAGACCTTGTCCGGGTCGAAGTGCGGCGGGTAGGTGATCCAGCACTGCATCTGCTTGTGGTCCACAGTCTCCACCAGCACGCTCTCGGAAGTGATCTCGTCGAGTTGAGAAAAAATGTGTCCGTTCTCGTCGGTGATCTGCCTGTAGGATGTGCCGTCAGCCGTGATGTCCACGGCGACGAGCTCCTTAGGGAACTTGAGGCTGGCGTAGGAGGAGAGGAGTCTCACCCCGTCCCCGGAGTCGATGACTGCGAACGGGGAGTCGAAGTCGTACCACCAGTCAGCCCCGGTGACGCGCTGCACGTCGCCGCTGAGGTCGATGCAGAAGATCCCCTGGATACCCTCGGAGACGAGGGAGTTGAAGAAAATCTCATCCCCGTGCCATACGGGGCCGGCCACGTCGTGGTCGAAGGTCGAGCTCAGGTCGCGCACCGCTCCGGCTTTCATCGTGTCTCCGAGAGTGACATCGCAGACCATAAGCCTCTGCCGGTCAGCCTCGTAGCCGTCCCTTGCCATAGATACCCAGGCGAGATGCCTGCCGTCTTCGCTGAAGACGGGGTCGGTGTCGTAGCCGCCGGAAGTCGTGACCGCAAGGGTCTGTCCGGTCGGGATGTCATAGAGGTAGATGCAGCTGTTGGTGCTGAAGGCGTACTGTTTGCCGGTCTTCTTGCGGCAGGAGTAGGCTATATGTCTGCTGTCCGGAGCCCAGGCGAGCTGCTCGATGCCGCCGAAAGGCTCGGTCGGCAGCTCGTATAGCGCCTCCGTGCCGAGGATGTCGAACGAGTTGTCCGGAGTGATGAGAGCGCCTCCCAGCGGAGCGACGTAGGAGCGCGGCACTTCGGTCACCCAGTGGTCCCAGTGGCGGTACATAAGGTCCTCGGTCGCGTAGGCCTGAGCTTTGTCGAGAGCCGGGTCGGAGTCGGCGGGCTGCTCGACCGCAGTGTTCTTTATGGAGCTGATATAGATGATGTTGGCTTCGTCAGGCGAGATACTGAATCCGCTGACCCCTGCGGGGATGTCGGATATCTTCGTCATCTTGCCGAGCCTGCCCCCCTTGAGCGGGGCCACGCAGATCTGGGACTTGTAGATGAAATATATCTTCGAGCCGTCCCTGGACCAGCGGGCGTTGCTGACGCCGGAGGCGTAGCGGGAGATCTGGACTTTGCCTGAGCCGTCCGGATTGCAGATGAAGAGGTTGCGGCAGCTGCGGTTGTCCGGGACGGAGGTGTAGGACACGCCGTAGAGTATCTTGCCGCCGTCCGGCGAGAGCTGCGGGTCGGAGAGTCTTCCGAGCGCGAGCAGGGTTTCCGGGGTCATCACCCCGTTGTCGATCTTGATGTCCGAAGGGCCTATGTAGCCGCTTTCCGCAGGTTTAGTAGTACAAGCCATAACTATCGTCGCTGAAATGGCAAAGCATAAAAATTTCTTCATAATGCCGCAAATATACTCATTTTCCGCCAAAGACCGCCGGGCGGGAGAATTCAGCTTATCCGGCTGTAGTCCCTGATGCAGTATTTGTCTTTCCGCAGCTCGCGCAGCAGCACGGCGTTCTCCGGACGGGACAGGGCCGGGTCGGCTTCCAGTACCCGGGCTGCGTCGGCCCTGGCCTCGGAGAGCAGTTCCCCGTCCTTGGCGAGGGAGGCGATGGAGAGATTGATCGGCAGACCGCTCTGCTGCGTGCCCTCCAGATCGCCCGGACCGCGCATCTTCATATCCTGCTCCGCGATTTCGAAGCCGTCTTCGGTGGAGCACATAAGTTCCAGCCGCTGCTGCGCCTCTCGGGAGGTCTTCTTGTCCTTGACGAGGATGCAGTAGGACTTCTCCGCGCCGCGTCCGACCCTGCCGCGCAGCTGGTGCAGCTGGCTGAGTCCGAAGCGCTGCGCGCTCTCGATCACCATCACTGAGGCGTTGGGCACGTCGACCCCGACCTCGATGACCGTGGTGGACACAAGGATATCGGCCCGACCTTGGGCGAAGGCGGCCATATTGAAGCTCTTCTCCTCGGAACTCTGCTGCCCGTGGACTATCGCCACCTTGTAGTCAGGCAGCGGAAAGGAGCGGACTATGTCTTCGTAGCCCTTCTGGAGGTTCTGCAAGTCCATCTTCTCGCTCTCGAATATCAGCGGATAGACTATGAACGCCTGCCTGCCCGAGGCGATCTGCTCGCGGATGAAGCGGTACATAGCCCCCTTGCGGCTCTCTCCTATGCAGAGGGTCTGCACCGGTTTGCGCCCCGGAGGCAGTTCGTCGATCACCGAGACGTCGAGGTCGCCGTAGAAGGTCATCGCCAGCGTGCGGGGGATAGGGGTGGCGGTCATCACCAGGATGTGAGGGGCGGGGCTGTTCTTCGCCCAGAGCTTGGCCCGCTGGTCCACGCCGAAGCGGTGCTGCTCGTCGATCACTGCGAGCCCCAGATTGCGGAACACGACATTGTCCTCGATCAGCGCGTGCGTGCCGACTATGATCCCTATGCTGCCGTCCTCCAGCCCGGCGTGTATCTCGCGGCGCTCCTTCGCGGAGCTGCTGCCGGTCAGTATCGCGCTGCGCACTGAAGTGGGGGCGAGGTATTTGGCTATGTTGGCGGCGTGCTGCCGTGCAAGCACCTCGGTCGGGGCCATAATGCAGGCCTGAAAGCCGTTGTCCACCGCCAGCAGGCAGCTCAGCACCGCCACCAGCGTCTTGCCCGAACCCACGTCCCCCTGCAGCAGGCGGTTCATCTGACGGCCTCCGGTGAGGTCTGACTGGATCTCGTGCATCACCTTGCGCTGCGCCCCTGTAAGGCTGTATGGGAGAGAATTGTAGCAGGCGAGGAAATCGTCCCCTACCCGGGGCATCTTGAGCCCCACCGCCCCCCGGGAACGGACATATTTCTGCTTGAGCAGAGAGAGCTGAAGCAGGAAGAGCTCCTCGTATTTCAGACGGCGTACGGCCCTTGCGAGAGCCTCTCCGTCCTTTGGGAAATGTATGTTGTACAGCGCCTGCCTGAGGGAGCAGAGCCCCTTGGAGGCGAGCAGATAGTCGGGCAGTGACTCCTCGATCTCCGGGATGCAGAGCGCCAGCGCGGCGGCCTGCAGCCGGCACATCACCTTGCCGGTGACGCCGCCGTTCTTGAGCTTCTCGGTGCTGGGGTACACCCCGGTGAGCGAAGACCGGACGGGAGAGCTCTCGGATGGGGAGTCCACCTCCGGATGGACTATGCTGATACGCTGTCCGTAGGCCTGAGGCTTCCCGAAGAATATGAACTCGCTCCCCGGGGCGAGCCTGCTGAAGTTCCACCTGACGCCCTTGAAGAACACCATCTCCATCCTGCCGCTGCCGTCGTCCACCGTCACGGAAAGCCGCTTGACAGAGTTGAAACGGATCTCCCCCTCCTGGGGGATCACGCTCGACCCCTGACCCCAAAGCGTCCGGGAGACGACTCTGGCGCGGATCTGTACATAGGCGAGGTCCGGGCGGATGTCGCAGATGCGGGTGAGCCCGCTGCGGTCGATATACCTGAACGGGTATATGCGTATAAGGTCGGAGAGCGTCTCTATGCCAAGCTCGGACTTGAGCAGAGCGGCCCTCTTGGGGCCGACTCCGCCCAGATACTGTATGCTTGTCTGCAATTCCGACATTTACGAGTGTCTTTTATCTTGATCCGCCGCCGCTGCCGCCTCCGCTGAATCCTCCTCCGCCGCCGAAGGAAGTGCTGCCCCCGAAGCCTCCGAACCCTCCGCCTGAGCTTCCGGACTGTGCTGCCCGGGCGCGGGTGATGGCGCGGGCGAGGCTGTTGTTGAGGTTGATGAGGGTGTGGAGGGTAGGGTAGTCATATCCCAGCTCGGTCTCAAGCAGCTGCGGATTGATGTCCTTGAGCTGTTTGGCGACCTTGTCCGCTATGCCGAAGAGAGCGCCATAGACGAGGTATTCCTTCCAGAGATGGACCTCTATGCTCTCTTTCTCCTTCATCAGGGTGAAGTCGGAGAGGTATTTGCGCAGGCCGAGCAGAATCTGCGCCTGACGCTGCTCCTCAGGGGTGTAGCGGCCGGACTTGTAGTAGCCTTCCTGCTTGAGCTTCTCCTTGGCGCAGCTCTCGCACTTGCTGACCCAGGAGTCGACCCGGCCTTCGTGCTTCTTGGCCCAGCGTGAGAACTCTTTCTCCTGCAGGATCTTGTCCTTGCCGCTGGCATCCTGCATCATCTTGTACAGTCTGCTTGCCGGGATGTCGGCCTCGTCCGGGGTCTTGTCCGTGAACGAGATTTCCACCTTGCCTTTTGCGTCCTTGGATACGACCAGACTCCCCTGGTAGATCATACGGAGTATCATCGCGGAGGCGAGGGAGTTGCTCCTCTTCTCCTCGTTGAGCTTGCGGAGTATGTGGCAGGACAGGGCGAGGTCGCCGTCGAACGGGATTTCCCGGCTCCAGCTGATGTCTTTTTTCTTCCCGCCGAGTATCTGCCTTTGCTTCTTATATTTGCTTGCAATCGCGACATAAAACAGAAGTACGAATACGATGCCGTAGAACCCCATTGTCAGCCAGGCCCAGAAGTCGTCCCCCTCGTCGTAGTCGCCGCCGTTGTAGCTTGAACCCTCGAGCGCCCTGTCCAGCACCTCCTGAAACTCCCTGTGCTGGCAGCTTCCGGACTCGAAAAGCCCCTTGTCGAAGCGCATCAGGACTATTACCGAGCTCCCGCTGCGGAAGCGCTCGCCGCTCTCGAATACCGCCGAACCGTCCTTGAACGCCGCCTCGCCTATGAAGCCGAAGCCCCATATGCGCGTGTCCGTGCTGTCAAGCTGCGCGTCTTCGGCGCTGATGCGGACTCTGACGTGCTCGGGAGCGGAGCTCAGGTCGGGCGAGACCAGCTGGAGATGGAGCATATCGTAGTCGTCGAGGGACTTGACAGCATTGGTCATAGTGTAGGATACGGCGTAGCGGTGGTCGCCCAGCGTGCCCACCCCCCAGCAGAGTTCCATCCCCTTGGAAGTATGGACGATGCCGCATCTGCCGGCCTTTTCTCCGATGCTGCGGTCCACGTCCCATTCGCCCTCGTTGACGAACGCTCTCCCGCTCTCGTCGCTGACGGCAAGGTCGAGGATATCGATGTCTCCCAGATTGTTGCGTACAAGATACCATTCCGTGCCGCTTGCGGCGCATACGTCCCAGGCCTCATATACGCTAGCCGAGCCGTCCCTGTGGAGGATGAGGCTGATGTCTATGTCGCGGATCTGAGGTTCGTACGCAGACGCCGCGCCCTGCACCAGAAGCAGGGCGGCGGCGAGGATTGCGGACTTGCGCATAGCTATATGTTGATTTCCGGCATCGCTGCCTTCTCGCCCGGGTCCTTGAGGTAGTCCTTGACACTGAAGCGGAGCATCCCGGCAATGATGGAATCCGGGAACTGGCGCACGGCCCGGTTGAACTGGGTCACGGCGTCGTTGTATACCATACGGCTGACGCGCACCTGGTTCTCGTAGCTGTTGACGCTGTCCATAGTCTTGATGTAGGTCTCGCTGGCCTTGAGTTCCGGATACTGCTCCGCGACTGCGCGGATCTTGGCCGCGGCCTGGACGAGGAAGTCCTCCTGTGCGGAAGCGTCGGCGGCGTTGCTGGTGCCGACGACCTCACGGCGCTGTGCTATTATGTCCCTGAGGGTGTTGTACTCGTGCTCGTTGTAGGACTTGGTGAGCTTGACCAGTGAGGTGATGGCGTCCCAGCGGCTCTGCTGCTGCACGCCGATCTGGCTCATTGAGTTCTGGCAGAGCTCGTCCTTGCTGACAAGCCCCCTCTGGATCGAGATGCCCCAGATGACCAGGACAGCCGCGACCGCGATGATAATGATGATGATAGTCATAAGTTTGTCGTTTATCTTCGCGAATATAACATTTTTCCAATATATGAAAAAGCCCCGGCCTCGCAGGAGCGCCGGGACTTCGTAAAGTTGAAGGTCCGTATCAGAGCTTCGGGCCGGCCTCTACGAGAGCCTTGCCGGACTCGTTGTTCTCATACTTGTGGAAGTTCTTGATGAAGCGACCCGCGAGGTCCTTGGCCTTCTCCTCCCATACGCTTGCGTCGGCGTAGGTGTCGCGAGGGTCGAGGATGCCGGTGTCGACTCCCTTGAGCTCGGTAGGCACCTCGAAGTCGAAGTAAGGGATCTTCTTGGTCGGGGCCTTGTCGATGGAGCCGTCGAGGATGGCGTCGATGATGCCTCGGGTGTCGCGGATGGAGATGCGCTTGCCCGTACCGTTCCAGCCGGTGTTCACAAGGTATGCCTTCGCGCCGCTCTTCTGCATCCTCTTGACGAGCTCCTCTGCGTACTTGGTAGGAGGGAGCTCAAGGAACGCCTGGCCGAAGCAGGCGGAGAATGTCGGGGTAGGCTCGGTGATGCCGCGCTCAGTGCCCGCGAGCTTCGCGGTGAAGCCGGAGAGGAAGTAGTACTTGGTCTGCTCCGGGGTGAGGATGGATACCGGAGGAAGCACTCCGAACGCGTCGGCGGAGAGGAAGATCACCTGCTTTGCGGCAGGGCCCTGGGATACCGGACGCACGATCTTGTTGATATGGTAGATCGGGTAAGATACGCGGGTGTTCTCGGTGACGCTCTTGTCGTTGAAGTCGATCTTGCCGTTCTCGTCGACCGTCACGTTCTCCAGAAGAGCGTCGCGGCGGATGGCATTGTAGATGTCCGGCTCAGACTCCTTGTCGAGCTTGATGACCTTGGCGTAGCAGCCGCCCTCGAAGTTGAAGACTCCCTCGTCGTCCCAGCCGTGCTCGTCATCGCCGATGAGCAGACGCTTAGGGTCGGTGGAAAGGGTGGTCTTGCCGGTTCCGGAGAGACCGAAGAAGATGGCGGTGTTCTCGCCGTTCATATCGGTGTTCGCGGAGCAGTGCATAGCCGCGATGCCCTTCAGAGGAAGGTAGTAGTTCATCATAGAGAACATACCCTTCTTCATCTCGCCGCCGTACCAGGTGTTGAGGATGACCTGCTCCTTGCTGCTCACGTTGAACGCGACTGCGGTGTCGGAGCGGAGTCCGAGTTCCTCATAGTTCTCCACCCTTGCCTTGGAGGCGCAGTAGACGATGAAGTCAGGCTCCTGGTCGAACTCCGCCTGGTTCTGCGGGCGGATGAACATATTGGTCACGAAGTGTGCCTGCCAGGCGACCTCCATCACGAAGCGGACCTTCATACGGGTGTCGTGGTGTGTGCCGCAGAAACCGTCCACAACGAACAGCCTCTTGCCGGAGAGCTCCTTGACTGCGAGGGACTTGAGTTCCTTCCATACCTTCTCGGAGAGCTCGTGGTTGTCGTTAGGATACTCCGGGGTGTTCCACCATACGGTGTCCTTGGAGTTCTTGTCCATCACAATGTACTTGTCCTTAGGAGAGCGTCCGGTGTAGACGCCGGTCATCACATTGATCGCGCCGAGCTCGGTCACCTGACCCTTGTCGTAACCTTCAAGCTCCGGCTTGGTCTCTTCGTTGTAGAGGACCTCGTAAGTTGGATTGTAAAGGATTTCCGTGGTTCCTTTAATACCGTACTTGCTTAAATCAATTTTTGGCATAATATCTTTTGGTATTTGGAGTTAACAACTTTTTATAAAAACTTTCCCTCCGCATCAATAATGCGTTCCAAAATTCGCGCAAAGATAGCGTTTTTTAATTATTTCTCCAATGTTATCCCCATCAATCCGATGACCACGTCGTTGGAGAGAGTGCGGAGCGTCAGGCTGTCCAGAGGCCTGCCGGAGTCGAGCGGCATCTTGAGGATGAGAGCACCGCCGCAGCTGATGACACGGTCGGTGACGGTGTTGTAGTCGGACTTGGCTTTGGCCGCCTGTTTCCCCTCCGGACGGTAGTCTGCGCCCGCCCCGCCCTCTCCAAGGAGTTCGGGCGGCATCTCGCGGTGCACCGCGCCCGTGAGGAAGGATACCCTGTACGGATTCCTACCTGCGGAGCGGAAGGCGTAAGCGTCTGTGTAGCAGTCTTCCTCCACCGGTCTCCAGTTGACCGGGTTCACCAGATACAGCACGCTCTCCGGCCCGCCGCCGGCGTAGCGCACCCTGATCTCCCCGTTCTCGATGCGGCTCTGCATATTCTGCGTGCTGCCGACCAGCAGCAGATAGGCGTATGAGGCCCTGCCGTTGAGGGATATGCTCACGGAGTCCGGATAATTGTCCCAGAGTGAGGTATATATGGCGTTTGGCCCGTCGGACGGGGAGAGGAATTTCAGCCCCAGTCCGGTGTCATAGACGCCATCCTTGACGGTGCTGCGCAGTCCGTTGTCCTCGATCTCGTAGGTCTCGAAAGGTATGCACCATTCTCCCACGCCCTGTTTGGGGAGCTGGAGAGAGGCGAACGGCGGGCGGGGCGAGAGGTATTCGTTGCGGAAGATGTCGTCGGCGTCGGCGTTGAAGTATCTGCTGATGTCCACCATCCTGCCCCCGGAGGCCTTGCGGACATCGATATCGCCCAGACCCATCTTCTCGATATAGTCCTTGGAGTCCGGGTCCGGCTTCCGGACAGCGCCGCGCTCGCGGAACTTGAGCTTCGGAATACGCCGGCGGTCGACGGTGATGGTCTGGACGGCCTCGGAGCTGCCCTCGACTTCGAGATACTGCCCTCCGCCCGCGTTGGCCCTGACGATTATCTTGAGCGGGCGGCTGAAGTGCTGCTCGACCTCGTAGATGTCGAATCTGCCCTCGCGCCTGTAGGAATACGAGAGGTAGGGAGTCTTGATGGAGGCCTCTTTCCAACTGTCGGGGAAGGCCTGCCGGATGACGCACTGCCCGTTGAGGGCGTCCGGGAGTATGCCGAAGAGGCCGTTGACGAGGGCTCTGGAGGTGATGCCCACATTGTCCGCGAAGTCGCGGTAGGCTTCGCTCTTGGCCTTGTCGTAGTAGCTGATCTGTCCGAAGTTGCCCGGGCACCCGCCGAGATACATCTCGTCGAGTATGTCGGCCTTTAGGAGCTTGAATCCGGAGTCGCTCCGGCCCGCTTCCAGATAGGCGAGAGCCATATTGGCGACCTCGTCGTGGGCCACGTTGTTGGTGCTCCAGTCGTAGGGCAGCCAGTCGGAGGTGGAGATGGTGAAAAGGTCCCTCTCCGGAAGCGGAAGCCTGAGTCCGAGGGCCTTGACGGCCCCTCTGTCGTAGGCGTATCTTACCGGGATGTGCGGGATCTCCCTGTCCACATAGCGGGTCGCCCTGTATGCCTGCTCCGGCGTGCCGACACCGCAGTCTATCGGAGCGTAAACCGACCATATCGCGGCGCTCCGGTGAAGCCGCTTGAGGCCCATATAGTCCTGATATTCGGCCCAGTGTCCCTCGTCTTCCAGCCAGAGCCGGGAGTTGAGCGCCTCGCGTATCATATGAGCCTCCTCCCGGTACGGAGCCGGGTCCTCGCCTATGATTTCGGCGATACGCGCGGTCATCAGGTTGGAGTAATAATTATAGGCCGAAGAGTGTGTGACCGCTCCGCCGCTGTAGTAGAGCGCGTCGCTCGCCCAGATGCAGCAGACTGCGTCGTAGAGGTGGTCGCCGTCGGGGTCGAAGTTTCGCTTCTCCCACTCGTGGTGCAGCTTTATCTTCGGCCACAGCTCCCTCATAAGCACCGTGTCGGCATCGAAGCAAAAGTGCCTGATCAACTCGTCTATGTAGTTGATGTTCATATCATAGTGGTTCATCACGTCCGTGCGTCCCGGGAGGCGGCAGATGTAGCCGTCGGAGTACATAGGCGTGCCCCATTTCTTGGTCGGTCGGGCGAGGTTCTGGAGCGTGTCCTGCTGGGGCTGGGGATATATCGGAGGCACATCAGTGACCATACTCGCCGCATATGCCTTGAAGTGCGAGACGGCCCTGTCGTTCCAGCCGACCACGTCTCCGGCATACGCGCCTCTCCAGCCCGCGAGCGGGGTGCGCCAGCCTATGGCCCCGTGCAGGAACGTCTCCCCGTCCCAGATGCCGTCCGCAGCCGCCACGAGATTGGCCCCTATCGTGTTGAAGAACGGGTCGGGGGTGTTGATTTCAATGCGGCTGACCAGCTCGATGCGGGCGTTCTCCTCCCTGTCGAAGTCGGGTCGGCCCTGCCCGGCGGTGGCGGACTCCAGGGAGTCCTTATGGTGGTAGAAGAAGTAGGACTCCTCTCCTGCGGCCCATTCGAGCGTCTGCAGTCCGGCTTCGTCCGCTGCGGGGTCGAAGAGTTCCCTCGGGTCCATCCCGAGGTCGCCGTCGCGCTTGAATTTCTTGCCTGCGGTCTCGCATACCTTGGCTATGAGGACAGGATCGCCTTTGAAGCCCCGGAGAGAGAACTTCCAGAGGGCGGACTCGTCGCTGAGCGATGCGAGAGCGGTGATCTCCATCTCCGCCTGCTCCCCCCAGACCCCGTCGCGGAGCAGATAGCTGCGCTTCCCGCCCTGATAGCGGGCTTCGCAGCGGGAGGCGCTGTCCAGCTGCATCTCCCGTCCGCCGTATCTGAGGAAGAAGCGTATGTTGCGGCTGTCCGCCTTGTCGTAGACGGCGAATATGGGCCGGTCGGAGGTCTCCAGACGGAAACGGCTGTGGGTGCCGTAGAGCGCGCGGGTGTAGCGCCCCGTGCCGTTGAGGCAGACGATGTCCCGCCCGTCGGGGTAGTATCGCATAAGCCGGACTTCGGGCTGCGGCCCGCCGGAGCAGGCGCAGAGGAGGGTGAGTGCGGAAAGCAGCGGAATGATTGAAACTTTCATAAGGATGGCTGAAAAATGGTCTTCGAACAAAGATAAATAATTCGGGCTTCAATTACAATCACCGGAAATGAGGAAATGCGCGTGAGATTGACTATTTTTGTAGTCTATGACCGCACTGGAGACGCTGGAGAAATATTGGGGCTACGGGAGTTTCCGCCCGATGCAGGAGGAGATCATCTCCGCCGCTCTCGACGGGCGTGACGTGCTCGCGATTCTCCCTACCGGAGGAGGGAAGTCCGTCTGCTTCCAGGTGCCGGCGCTGATGCGGGATGGACTCGCGATAGTGGTGACGCCGCTGATCGCGTTGATGAAGGACCAGGTGCAGAACCTCGCCGCACGGGGTGTCAGGGCTGTGGCCGTACACGCAGGTATGAGCAGGCGCGAGGTCGATCTCGCACTCAACAATGCCGCCTATGGGGACTTCAAGTTCCTCTATGTCTCGCCGGAGCGGCTTGGCACGAGCCTGTTCCAGTCCTATCTTGAAGTGATGCGGGTCAGCTACATAGTGGTGGACGAGGCGCACTGCATCTCGCAGTGGGGCTACGACTTCAGGCCGGACTACCTTAGGATAGGCGAGATGCGCAAGGTCGTGAAAGCTCCGCTGATAGCCCTCACCGCCACTGCTACGCCTCAGGTCGCGGACGACATTATGCGCCGGCTGGTGCGCCCGGGGCCTCCCGGCGAGCAGGAGCGCAGCCTTAAAAGCTTCGTCCTGCTGCGCAGCGGCTTCGAGAGGCCTAACCTCTCCTATATAGTGCGCCGCTGTGAGGACAAGTCCGGCCAGCTGCTCAATATCTGCGGCAAGGTCCCGGGCTCGGGGATAGTCTATATGCGCAACCGCCGCAAGTGCGAGGAGGTCGCCGCGCTGCTCTCTTCGGGAGGGGTCAGCGCATCGTTCTACCACGCCGGGCTGGGTTCGGAGACGCGCAGCGCGAGGCAGGAAGCCTGGAAGAGGGGGGAGATAAGGGTGATGGTGTGCACCAATGCGTTCGGTATGGGCATCGACAAGCCCGACGTGCGCTTCGTGGTGCATCTCGGTCTGACCGACAGCCCCGAGGCCTACTTCCAGGAGGCGGGGCGTGCGGGCCGCGACGGGAAGCGCTCCTGGGCCGTGCTGCTCTGGAACGGGACCGACACGCGCCGCCTGCACCAGCTGCTGGAACTCTCCTTCCCCCCGCTGGAGTATATCGAGGATGTATATCAGAAGATACACATATTCAATCAGATACCCTATGAGGGAGGGGCCGGGGCGAGCCTCAAGTTCGAGCTGGAGAGCTTCGCGAAGCACTTCAGTCTCAACCGTGCCGAGCTGCACTATGCCATACGCTACCTCCAGATGAGCGACCACCTCACCTACACCGAGGACGCCGACATATCCACCCAGGTCAGGATCCGCGTGGACCGCAAGGCTCTCTACGAAATCGATCTTCCCGACCCGAAGATGCCCGCACTGCTGGACGCTCTGATGCGCACATATCCGGGGATATTCTCCTTCACCGTGCCGGTGGACGAGGAGAGGCTCTCCTGCGCCTGCGGGGTCACGGTGGCGGAACTTCGGCAGCTGCTCTACCGTCTCTCGCTGGAGCATATCATCAAATACATCCCCTGCGACCGCTATTCGGTGCTCTACCTGCACCACGGGCGCCTGATGCCGGGCAATCTCAATCTTCAGAAAGACAAATACGAGTTCCTCCGGCGCACTGCCCGGGAGAGGGCCGAGGCGATGGAGGGATATGTCTCAGAGTCGGAGCTCTGCCGCTCCCGCTACCTGCTGCTCTATTTCGGACAGGAGGAGAGCCGCGACTGCGGGACCTGCGACGTCTGCCGCACGCGCGCCGGACGCTCCTGCACGGAGGATGCCGTCAGGGGTTATGTCCGGGCCCATCCCGACAGCAGCCTCAGGGAGCTTAAGGCGTGGTGCGACGACCCGCGCAACTCCCTGCCATCCGACGCGGTGGAAGTCTACAGGGAGATGATTGATGAGGCAAAAGTATTATCTTTGCGCTCCGATGAAAGCTAAACTCACTTTTCTTGGCACCGGCACCTCGCAGGGCGTGCCGATGATAGGCTGCGACTGCCCCGTGTGCCGCTCGACCGACCCCAGGGACAAACGCCTGCGCTCCTCCGCGCTCGTGGAATACGGCGGGCTGACGATACTGGTCGACGCCGGCCCGGACTTCCGCTATCAGATGCTCCGCTCCGACGTGCGGCACATCGACGCCATACTGCTGACCCACAACCACAAGGACCACACCGGCGGGCTCGACGATGTAAGGGCCTACAACCTTATAGAGCGCCATCCCGTCAATATCTACTGCGAGAAATACGTGGAGGACTCCCTGCGCGAGGACTATTCCTACGCGTTCACGCTGCCGCGCTACCCCGGCTCTCCGGAATGGAGGGTGCATCAGATTGACGCGCGCCATCCGATAGTCATCCACTCCAACGCCGACGAGGAGGTGCTGGTCTGGGAGAAGGGCTTCGGCTACAGGCATCTGCCGCCCGAGGAGCCGAAAGCGGTCCCCGCTCCGGTGGAGGTGATACCGATCCAGGGCTGGCATCTGAGTACGAGGGAAATTTCCGTGCTCGGATACAGGTTCGGCAACATCGCATACCTCACCGACATCAAACTCATCGACGAGGGGGAGTACGAGAAGCTCAAGGGCGTGGAATATGTGACCCTCGGATGTGTCAAGAGAGACGAGCACCGCTCGCATCCCTCTCTGAAACAGTGTCTTGACTTCTTTGAGAGGGCCGGTGCCCAAGAATCCTACATCACGCATCTTTCGCATCTTCTGCCCAAGTACGAAGACTTCTGCCGCGAGCTTCCGCCGCACGTCCACCCGGCCTATGACGGGCTGGTGATCGGGGATTAGATAATTACGTCCACCAGTTCCCCCGCGAGGGCCGGGTCGTAGTCCCGCTCTATGCGGATATAGTTGCCTGTGTAACCCTGCATACGGCCTCCGCGGTCGGTGGATTCGAAGAGCACCCGTTCCCTGACGCCCCGGTTGCGCTCCAGGAAGTCGGAGTGCAACCGGGCGCACAGCTCCTCCAGGACTTCGACCCTGCGCTTCTTTTCGCTCTCCGCGACCTGTCCCGGCATATCCGCCGCCGGCGTGCCCGGCCTGCGGGAATAGGGGAAGATGTGTATGAATGCGGGGTGCAGCCTCCCGATGAAGCTGCGGCCCTGCTCGAAGAGTTCCTCCGTCTCGCCGGGAAGCCCTGCCATCACATCGATGCCGAAGAATACCGGCGGCGCTCCCGGCCTTTCCATACGCGAGCGTATATAATTGATCTTCCGCTCAAAGAACTCCGTGTCGTAGTGGCGGCCCATATTCTTCAGAATAATATCCGAACCCGCCTGCAGCGGAATGTGGAAGTGGGGCTGGAACTTCGTGCCGGAGGCGATCCAGTCCACGATATCCTCACCCAGCAGATTCGGCTCGATGCTGGAGATTCTGTAGCGTTCGATGCCCTCCACCCCGTTAAGCGCCTTGAGCAGGTCGAGGAAACTCTCCCCGGTGCTGCGCCCGAAATCTCCTGTGTTGACACCGGTCAGGACTATTTCCTTGACCCCCTCGGTTGCGATCTTGCGGGCGTTGCAGACCGCTTCGGCGATGCTTATGTTGCGGCTTTCGCCTCTGGCGTAGGGGACCGTGCAGTATTTGCAGTAATTGTTGCAGCCATCCTGCACCTTGAGAAAGGACCTGGTCCTCTCCCCGGTGCTGTAGGCCCCGAAGACTCCGCTCTTGCGCACTTCGTCCCCGGACGGCACCGGAAGCCCCAGCAGCTCGAGCGTCCCGCTCACCACCAGATGCTTCTCCGCCGCTCCGAAGACGCGGCTCACCCCCTCAATCTCTTCGATTTCCGCCCGGCGGAGCTCCGCGCTGCAGCCGGTCACGACCACTGCGGCTTCCGGGTTGACCCTGTGGACTTTGCGTATGAGGTTGCGCGACTTGCTGTCGGATATGGCGGTGACGGAGCAGGTGTTGACGAGATAGACATCGGCCAGCTCGCTCCACGGGACGACTTCAAACCCTGCGGCCTTGAAGCCGCGCTCGTAGGTGGAGGTCTCGGCGTAGTTGAGCTTGCAGCCGAGGGTGAGGAATGCGATCTTCATATCTTATGCGAGCACGACGAATACGCAGGGGCGTTTGCCTATCGAGGGGGTGTTCCGCCTCCATAGGGCGACGCTTGCGGTCCTGATGAATTGTGTGGGGAGCGTGAGGTCGGCGGCGATGCAGATCCGCGTCCCGGGGGCGAAGACCTTGAGCATATCGGCGAAGAGGGCGTCGTTGCGGTAGGGGGTCTCGATGATGATCTTGCTCTGCGAGGCGGCCTTGGACTCCCGCTCCAGAGCCTTGAGGGCTGACTTGCGCTCGTCCGACTTGGCCGGGACATAGCCGCAGAATGCGAACGACTGCCCGTTGAGTCCGGAAGCCATAAGGGCCAGCATCAGCGAGGACGGGCCCACGAGCGGCACGACTTCGATTCCTTCCCTGTGGCAGAGCGCCACCAGAGCGGCTCCCGGGTCCGCCACCGCCGGCAGTCCGGCTTCGGAAATAAAGCCTGCGTCACCTTTGTCGAAGAGGGGCAGCAGGGCCTCCACCTCCTCGGGGCGGGTGTGCTCGTTGAGGCTGTGGAACTCCAATGTGTCAATCCGTCCCCTGAGCCCGTATGCCGAGAGGACGCGCCTCGCGGTACGGATCTCTTCGACCACGAAGCAGCGCAGCCGGCAGGCTCTTTCCGCCACTCCGGCGGGCAGGACCTCCTCCAGCGGGCTGTCTCCCAGCGGAGCCGGTATCAGGAATAGTTTCCCTCTGTCCATCAGATTCTATCCTCAAGTTTCGCAAGTAATAAACTTTGTTGTAAAATAAGCATTGTGCAGTACTTGCGAAAATTTAAAAATCTATCTTTATCGTCGTCTCGGCGCTCCCGGGGTCGTCTGCGGAGCGCCCGAAGAGGCTCCTCCAGAACTGTCTGAAGCCGCTGTATTCCTTCTGGTAGCTGACTCCGACCCCGTTGCGTTGCGAGAGGTCGAGGTAGCTTGTATATTCGTCCGCCGAGTGGGAGAAGAGGTTGAGCCTGAAGCGGCCCTCGTCGTCCAGCTTGATCTGGATGTCGAGGTCGCCGACCATATCCCCGCCGCTCGCGGTGTTGTTGTATTTCCTGTTGGCCACGCTCCCGCCCACGATGACCCTGTTGTTGAACAGCTGGGTCGAGATGGCCACGTCAAACATATTGGTCCCCTGATATGCGCCCTGATAGCCGATTCCCACATCGACCGGGATCTCCAGCTTCTGGAGTATGGAGTTCAGCTGGTTGGACATCAGTTCCGTCACGTTGGAGACCAGTATCTCCGAGCCGTTGACGACCCCGGAATTCTCGTCCGGGACGAACGAGCCCATCAGCAGCAGGGCCATAAACTGCTTCTGCACCTTGTCGTCGGTGCTGAGTGCGCCGTCCACCTGGGCCTTGGTGGTCGGATCGAGGTCCGGGACATTGATGCTGAAGCCGATCTGCGGGTTTCTCAGCCTGTCGGACACCGATATGCCGCACTCCACGAGGCGCTTGGTGCTGACGGATGAGCTGCTGCTTGCGATAAGGGATCCCAGCGACGCCTTCAGGCTGTAGAGCACGTTGATGTCGAGTTCCGTGTCGGCGATGGCGCCTCCGAACTTGATGGAGCTTCCTTCCTTGACGCTGAAGTCTTTGCTCAGTATGCCCGGGAGTACGAACTGGTAACTGCCTTCGCGGATGTTGAAGTCGCCGTTGATGTCGAATACGGCCTTGGCCGGCCTGAGGTGCAGTTTGATGTTGCCCTCTCCGCTGAACGAGGCTACGTTGCCGGCGGATTTGTCGAGCTCGGCGTAGGCCTTGACTCCCGGATGCGCCGAGAGGTCGAGCTGTATGTCGAGGTCGCTCTCTTTTCTGCGCTGCGAACTGTAGCCGGCGACCATCTCTTCATAAGGGTCGCTGCGCCTAGGGGGCTCGGTGAAGGTGAGCAGGTCGCTCTTCGCGGCTGCAGTGCCTCCGGAGAGCGGGAGATGGATGTTGCCGTCGCCCGAGGTGCTGGCTTCGGCTCTGATGCTCAAAGCCGGGAGCGGGCCCTTTACCGATGCGTTGCCGCTCGCCTTCAGCTTGCCGTAGACTCCATTCTCGCGCTCCCCGGAGTCCATCAGCTTGAGGGAGTTGAAACTGATGCCGGTCTCGAGGCTCAGGCTGCGGAGACCGTTGAAGAAGAGAGCCCCGGAGATCTCCGCGTTGCCCCCCTCGTCGTCCCGGAGCCGCAGGAGGTCGAAGTGGAGGCCGTTGCCCTCCATCCTGAGCGGACCGCTCAGAGTGTAAGGCACTTCGGTGTAGGCGAGGCGCAGGTAAGCATCGTTGAGGGTGAGCCTGCTGCTGGTGGCGGAGAGGTTGTCGAGCGTCCCCTGGATGCGCAGGCCTCCGCTGATGCTGCCGTCCATCTCGCTGAATATCGACTCGAGGAAGGGTCCGGCGGTGGCGAGAGGCAGCCTGTCCAGCTCTGCGCTCAAGTCCATCCTCCCGTCGTCGAGAAAGTACATCCCCGTGGCATAGAGGGCATTGCGCCCTCCCAGCTCGTTGCGGACATAGATGTCGATGTCCTCGCTCTGGTCTTCGAGTATGGCGGCGATCTGTATGCTGCCGGCATCGGCCTGTCCGACCCGCAGGGAGTCCAGTTTGAGATCCATAAGCATACCTCTGGCGCGTCCGGAGCGGGAGGTCAGCAGGGCTTTGCCGTTCGCCGTGCCCCGTATGCCGTAATTCTGCGGGAGCAGCTCGTCGATTTGCGAGAGGTCTATACTGCTGACGTTGACTGCGAGGGTGTCGCTGCGGTCGCGGGAGACGCCTCCGTCAATGCTGATGAGCTGTTCTCCGTTGCTTATGCGGAAGTTTCTGACATATAGGTCGTTGCCCCTCATCACTATGTCGGATTCGCCTATCTCCCAGACCCCTCCCGCCGCAGAGATGTAGGAGTCGAGCGGATGGGCCTTGATAACCAGCGTATTGGTGGAATCCCGGTAGAATTCTCCTCCGACATACAGCTCTCCCGCGCCCTCGTCCTCCGAGAATGCGCTGTAGCGCAGGGCGAGCGCCACGGCGTCGTTCACCGCCGTCAGGTTGATGTCGGGCTGTCTGAAGTTGAATTTCCCGCTTTTGAATTCCCCGCCCGTGACGACGGCGTTGAGGTTGCCGTCAAGATTGTCAATCTGGAGATCCACGTCTTTGAGGAAGGTCGCCCCGAAGGCTATGCGTCCCGAAGTCAGGCTGCCGACGAGTTCGCCGTCCGGGGATATGGTCATCGAAGCTCTGGTGCTGTCCGCGATGTAGAGGCCCGGCGCAGCGAACGAGAGCAGCTGCCTGGAGTCGTGAAACAGCACTTCGAGATCGTAGCGTCCGTGGCCGGGGTCAGGATGCCGCTCCGCATAGAGCGACGGCAGAGAGCGCCGCAGCGAGACGGTCTGGAGGTCTTCGAAGAACCGGGTGAGAGAGCCGCTTCCGGAGAGGAAGAGGTTCGCGAAAGGGGAGTCGAGACTGAGACACTGCTCGCCCCCGAGCGTATAGGCCTTGAGTTCTATGTCCCCGATGTTTTTCTCTCCGGAGCCGTTCTCCAGACGGATGTCGCGTATGCCGAGCCGGCCGTCGAGTTCGGAACCCCTCCTGTCCACCTTGCCGCGGGTGTCGAATGACATTCTCGAAGTGCTTGTGCGTCTGTCTATCGCGAGCGCGTTGAGATCTATCAGTTCAGCCTTTCCGTCCACGCTGTAAGACGCGCTCTTCCGGCTGAGCGGCAGATCTGCGGAGGCTTCGAAACGGAGACGGAAATTAGGGTCTTCGCTGGCGAAGTGAACCCTTGCGCTGCTGTCCCGCAGCGAGCCCCTTGCCGAGATGTCCCTGAAAGCGTAGCCGAAGGCTTCCAGCCTGTCCACCCGGAGCGAGTCGAGCCTGAGCTCCGGCAGCCCGGCTCCCAGCGTCGCGCCGGCTTCGGCGTACAGAGCGCATCTGCCGAGGGACTGCTCTCCGAGCAGAGAGCCGAGATTGAGACCGGAAGTGAGGATATGTCCGCTGACCAGAGTCTTCCGCCCGCTGTCCGCGAGGTTTCTGATGTCGGCTTCGGCTCTGGTGCGCCCCGCTTCCGAGGCGAGGCTGACTGTGGCCTTGAGCCTGTTCAGAGGTCCGCTCGCCTGGAGGTCGAGCGAGAAATGCTGCCCCCGGGCTATGTGTTCCGGGATGGCAATCTTCGCTGACGCGAGGCCGCCTGCGAATCTTTCGATGCTGCGGGGAGTAAACCTGAGGCGCTTGACGCTGACGGAGGTCAGCATATCGGCGGCCTTCGGAAGTCCGGTCAGGCTGCATCCCAGCTCGGAGACGGACACTCCGCTGTCGAGGTCCGTAAACTTAAGTCCGTCGACACTGAGGTCGTTGACATAGCCCTTGAAATGTCCCCCGCCGATGTCGAGCAGCGCCGGACTGCCCCTGAACGCTCCCATCGCCAGATAGGAGAGGGTGTGCATAGAGAGGGTGCCGCCCGGCTCGATTTCGCCCTCCATAAGCACCTCGGAACTATATTTCAGGAATGACTTGCCGTTTTTGTAAGCCATCGAGTAGTATTTCACGCGAGTTTCGGACCATGGGTCCGTGAGGCGGATGTCGCGGACGACGGCCTTGCCCGGGCCGACTGAGCATTTCGCCTTGAGGTTCAGCATCTCGTAGCCGGACTTCTCCCTCAGGCGCAGCCTGTCCAGAGTTGCCGTGACCCTGCCGTCCGTCATCCTGATGCCGCGCCCCTCGAGGCTCAGGCGTATGTCGAGGTCGTCGTAGTTGACGGCGTATGCCGGGCAGTCGAATCTCTTGCGGTAGAAGTTGTTGAGGCGGAAGTGGAAGTGGTTGAGCCTCACTTTGCCTACGGTGAACATCCCGCCCTGCCGCGGCTTTTTATCCCTGTCGCTCTCCATTCCGAACATACGCTGAATGTTGGTGGTCGTGGGGTTGCCGTCCGGCTCTATCGTGAGGTGGAGGAAGGCGTCGTCTATGCTGACCCTGCCTATATGGATGCCGCCTGGCCTGAAGATGCTCGGCAGCGAGAACGTGGCCGTGAGCGTGCCGGCCCGGAAGACCGTGTCCACCGGAGTCCAGCCACGGCAGAATTCATCCTCGGTGTAAGGCGAACCGTCGATAAGCAGCAGGTCCTTGACTATCAGCGCCCCGGAAGGCATAATGCTGATCTCTCCGTACTGTATCCTGCTGTCCGTCACGCCCTTGAGGCGTTCGAGCGCCCGGTTGGCGAGACGGGACTGTACATAGGGGGTCTGCACTGCCAGTGCCGCCGCCATAATCAGCACCACCAGCAGTCCGGCGACACGCGCCGCGATATATGAGCCCGCCCTGTACATTGTCGGTAGAACCTACAAATATAATAATAATGCGTTAGAAGCACATAGGGCACAGTTGCTTATTTTTTAATAACTTTGCAGGCTCGAAACAATTGCTATGTCAGATATAATCCTCGGAATAGAATCTTCCTGCGACGATACTTCCGCCGCAGTCATACGGGACGGGTGGCTCCTGTCCAATGTCATCGCGAGTCAGGATGTGCACCGCGCCTATGGCGGAGTGGTGCCCGAACTCGCTTCCCGGGCGCACGAACTCAATATAGTGCCCGTGGTCAGCGAAGCCCTGACGCGGGCCGGCCTGAAGCCCGGAGACCTCACCGCAATCGCTTTCACAAGAGGCCCCGGTCTGCTGGGGTCGCTGCTCGTAGGCACTTCCTTCGCCAAGGCGATGGGCGTTGCGCTCGATATCCCCATATTGATGGTCAACCACTTGCAGGGGCATCTGCTCGCGAACTTCATCAAGGTCCCTGACAGGCCCGTCCGCGAACCGTCCTTCCCCTATCTCTGTCTGCTCGTCAGCGGAGGCAACTCCCAGATAGTCAGGGTAGATGGCCCTCTGCATTTCGAGATTCTCGGGCAGACCATCGACGATGCCGTGGGAGAGGCTTTCGACAAGTGCTCCAAGATGATGGGACTCGGCTACCCCGGCGGGCCGGTCATAGACCGTCTGGCGAAACTCGGCGATCCGGAGCGTTTCAAATTCGCCAAGCCGCACATCCCGGGACTCGACTACAGTTTCAGCGGCATCAAGACTTCGCTGCTGTATTTTGTCCGCGACGAGATGGCGCGCGACCCGGAGTTTATGGAGAAGAACAAGGAGGACATCTGCGCCTCGTTCCAGAAGACGCTGATAGACATATTGATGGAGAAGCTCATCAAGGCCGTCGAGCAGACCGGCATACGCGAGGTGACGATAGGCGGGGGAGTGTCAGCCAACAGCGGGCTTCGGAGCCGGATCGGGGAGGAGGGGAAGCGCCGGGGCTGGAACACCTACCTCCCGGAGTTCCGCTTCACCACCGACAACGCCGCGATGATCGCGGTGGCCGGATATTACCATTATCTCGCCGGCGAGCGCACTCCGTTCGACGTCGCCCCGGTGTCGAGGGCGTCAGGGTTTTGAGAAGCTATGAAGGAGTTTGAGATAGTATGTCCGCTCACCCGCGAGCCGCGGCTCAAGGAGATAGAGGCCAAGGCGGGAGGTCTGCAGTGGGTGCTGAAGAAGCGCTCCATCGACGCCCGCAAGGAGCCGGTCTGGCGCTACCGCTACGAGGCCTATGCCCCGGAGGACCATTATCAGCCGTACTCTCTGCCGGAGTATCCCGACGTGCACGGGGCGGAGGAAGTCGTCGTGGTGGGCTCCGGCCCGGCGGGGATGTTTGCTTCGCTGAAGCTTATCTCTCTGGGACTCAGGCCGGTGGTGCTGGAGCGCGGGAAGGATGTCCACGGCCGTAAGGCGGATATGGCCCGCCTCTCCCGCGAGGGGGTCGTGGATCCGGATTCCAACTACTGCTACGGCGAGGGCGGCGCGGGCGCATTCTCCGACGGCAAGCTCTACACCCGCTCCTCCAAGCGCGGCGACATAGGGGAGGTGCTTCATCTGCTGGTCAAATTCGGAGCGAGCCGGGACATATTGATTGACGCCCATCCGCATATAGGCTCCGACAAGCTTCCGGCGATAGTCGAGAACATACGCAAGTTCATCACCGAGAGGGGCGGGGAATACCGTTTCAGCTCTCGCGTGACCTCGGTCAAGCCTCTGGAAGACGGCACTCTGGAGACCCTTACCGCCGTCGGCGAAGCGTACCGCTCCCGCAGGGTGATACTCGCCACCGGCCATTCTGCCAGAGATATTTACGAGATGCTCTATGAGGGCGGGGGAGCTCTTGAAGCCAAGGGTTTCGCGCTCGGGGTGCGGGTCGAGCATCCGCAGGAGAAGATCAACTGGTGCCAGTACCACGGACAGTGGAAACCCGGAGTGCCGGCGGCGGAGTATTCGTTCGTCGAGCAGGTGGACGGCAGGGGGGTGTTCTCGTTCTGTATGTGCCCGGGAGGTATTCTGGTGCCATCTTCCACCGAGCCGGGCACGATAGTGCTCAACGGTATGTCCAATTCTTCCCGCAGCGGTCAGTTCGCCAATGCCGGGGTGGTGGTGCAGATCGAGCCGGAGGATGTGCCGGGCGACGGGCCGTTCAGGCTGATGGATTTCCAGCACGGGGTGGAGAAGGATATGTATGAATACGCCTCCTGTCAGGGGGCTGACAACCCTATGGCCGCTCCGGCCCAGAGGATGGAGGATTTCTGCCTCGGCAAACTTTCCAGGACTATGCCTCCTACCAGCTACCATCCGGGAGTCGTGAGCGCTCCGCTGCATTCTCTGTTGCCGTCAATCGTGTCGGAGAGGCTTCGGAAAGCCTTTCCGAGGGTGAAAATGCGCAACTACTACACCAATGCGGCCCTGCTGCTGGGCGTGGAGTCCCGGACTTCTTCGCCGGTGAGGATACCGCGAGATCCCGAGACTATGGAGTATCTCTCGATGCGGGGGCTCTATCCCTGCGGGGAGGGGGCCGGGTATGCCGGCGGGATAGTTTCCAGCGCGATGGACGGCATCAATGCGGCAGTAGCCGTGGCCGCTTCGCTCAGATGACTCCGCTCCCCAGCATCTCTCCGTCCGGGGCATACCACACCGCGAACTGACCCGGAGTGATGCTTCGCTGAGGGGTGTCGAAGAGGATGTACAGACCGCTCTCCCGCATCAGCAGAGTCGCGTCCTGAAGGGGCTGGCGGTAGCGTATCCGGACTCTGTAGCGGCGTTCCTCCCCTATGTGCATAGTTTCGCCGGGGCGAATCCAGTGGATGTCTTGAGTCTTGATTCTCAGGCAGCTGCGCGTCAGTCCCTTGTGGCTCTCGCCTTCACCGACATAGATGATGTTGCGGGTGATGTCCGTCGCTATCACGAAGAGCGGGTGCTTATGCCCGCCTATGGACAGTCCGCGCCGCTGTCCGATGGTGTAGAACTGCGCCCCTTCGTGCCGGCCTATTACTGCCCCGTAGGGATTGGGCTTCAGCCTGGTTTTCTTGATATGATGCTTGCCGGAGCGGTAGGTCTCGGTCTTGAAGCGGATGTCGCCGTAGTCGATGGTGGTGGAGAGTTCGGCGAGCTCTCCCTCGCTCATTCCGACGCCCTTGGCAAGCAGCGCGCAGTCGCGCCTGTATTTCTCCGAATCAGCGTAATAGGCGTCAAACACCTCGACTACATTCCCTTCCGCCGGGGCGAGTTTCTGCTGCAGGAATACGGGCAGGTCCACTTTCCCGACGAAGCAGATGCCCTGCGAGTCTTTCTTATCGGCGGATGGCAGGTCGGCTTCGCGGGCGAGCCTGCGCACTTCGGCTTTGCAGAGCTCCCCTATGGGGAAGAGCGCCTTGGAGAGCTGCTCCTGATTGAGCCGGCAGAGGAAGTAGCTCTGGTCCTTATTGGGGTCCGCGCCCGCGAGGATGCGGCAGGTGCCGTCGGTGAGGGTCTCCTTGCGGCAGTAATGTCCCGTCGCCACCATATCGGCTCCGAGCCTTTCGGCGGCCTTAAGGAACGCGTCGAACTTGATTTCGCGGTTGCAGAGCACGTCCGGGTTGGGGGTGCGCCCACGGGAGTATTCGTCGAACATATAGTCCACCACCCGCTTGCGGTACTCCTTGCTCAAATCGATGAAATAGAACGGTATCCCGATCTTTCGCGCCACCATCTCCGCCACAAAGCGGTCTTCCTCCCACTCGCAGTCTCCGTGCAGCGTCCCCTCCGTGTCGTGCCAGTTCTGCATAAACATCGCGAACACGTCACAGCCCTGCCGCTTGAGCAGCAGCGCTGCGACGCTTGAGTCCACGCCCCCGGAGAGTCCGACGCAAATTTTCATCCCTGAAACATTTTTGCGCAAAAATAGGGCATAAATCCTCCACAATCAAGACATATCTGGCCAAAAAACGGGATGACTGTGCCGTAACTTGTTTTAAAATGCCTATATTTGAGGAATTTAAGACATAACTAAGCACCACAGGCTATGGTAACCAGACAACTTGACATCAGATACTATGAATATTCCTCCCTCGGAGAACTCTCTGCGGAAGATCGTGAACTCGCCTGCGAGGCGATTGCGGCTATGGGTGGAGCCTACGCCCCTTATTCCCATTTCCACGTGGGTGCGGCGGTGCGGATGTCCAACGGGCAGATAGTCCGGGGGGCCAATCAGGAGAACGCGGCCTTCCCGTCTGGACTCTGCGCCGAGCGCACTGCGATGTTCGCCGCAAGCGCCCGCTACCCCGACAAGGATATGCTCGGCATCGCGCTTGCCGGAGGAGTGCACGGCAGGCTCAGCGGCAATCCCGCCACCCCTTGCGGCGCGTGCCGTCAGGTGATGGCCCAGTATCAGGCCAAGTCCGGCAAGCCTATGTCCGTGCTTATGGTAGCCGACGGGAAGATACTGAAGTTCGACCGCGTGGACGACATCCTCCCGCTGATATTCAACAGCATATAGTTTGCGGTTTCAGAGTTTTCAGTCCGCGCCGGCCATTACCGTGAGAAGGGAGATTGCGAGGATGGTGAAGCCGAGGCTGCTTTCGACTTTGCGGACGCAAAGGTACGAAAGAGTTTTTTAAGCGACCCCGGGTGTTTCAAGAGGCCTTCCGGAACAGCGTTTTCAAGTCAAGGGCGAAGAAATCTTCGAGCGGAAGACCTTCCGGGCCGACTATGAATGCGGCGCCAAGCCTGTCTGAGAAAAGTTCTTTGAATTTCTCAAAGCCTGCCGTGCTGCCGAGGTGGCTGCTCTTGACCTCGATTGCCACAAGGGCCTGTCCTTTGCGGAGCACATAGTCGCATTCCAGCCTTCGTTCGTTTCTCCAGTAGTATAGAGCGTAATTGTCGATGATGGACCTGTTTGCAAGGTGTGCTCCCACGGCGGACTCGACCTGCCTGCCCCATTCGGCAGAGTCAGTCCGGGCCTGTTCAAAACCGAATGAGGTGTATCTGTTGCGGAAGCCATTGTCGAAGACCTGCATCTTCGGGACGGAGAGTTTTGCTCTTATCGGTGAAGGTGAAAAATTCTGCAGAGGGCAGACCGTCATTGACTTGTCAAGGATGTCGAGATATGATTTTATTGTCGGCACTGTGCCGCTGTTCATCGTCCCCTGCATCTTGGTGAGCGACAGTTCTTTGGCCGATTCGGTGCAGGCCAGTTCAAACACCTGCCTAAGCAGGGCGGGATTGCGGATTTCATCAATCTCAAGGATGTCCCTGCCCAGAATAGGGGAGATGATGGAATCCTCCATCAGATTCCGCCAGCGCTCCTCATCCTTGATATCAGGGGCAAGTCCGGGGAACCCGCCGAAGAAGATGTATTCGTCCAGAGATAAGCCGAAAGCCTGCTTCATCTCCTGCCAGTCCCAGTAGCCCATTTTTATGGTTTCGAACCTCCCTTCGAGCGGCTCTTCCAGCCCTTGTTGCAGCATCAGTCGCGATGAACCGAGAAGTATCACCTTGAGATTGCGGTGATTCCGCGTGTCTTCGTCCCATTCCTTCTTGACCTGCTCGCTCCAGCCCTTGATTTTCTGAATCTCATCGATTATGAGGATGTGCTCATCCTCGGAATGAATGTCCATTTTCATCCTCGCCTGCTGCCAAAGAGACGGAATCCAAGATTTGTCGAAGCGGTTGACGCCGTCGGCCGAGAAGAGATCATATGGGGTGGAGATGCTGTCCGCGAACTGTCCCACGAGGGTTGATTTACCAACTTGGCGCGGACCCATTATAATCTGTATCCGCCTGCGTGGCTCAGACATCCTGGACTTCAACACCTGTAAGTGCTGTCTTTCAAACATATGCAATTTTATAAAATATACTTCGCAAATTTATAAAATATATTTTGCAAAATCGCAATTTTTTTTTGGAAACCGGTATTCAGGCGTCAGCCGCGTCAAAGAAAGCCGGGGACAATCTTGCATTTATTTTAGCCGTAGCGCTCTACTTCGCGCCGGCAGGAGATAAATTTGCAGATGCCGCGAATTTTATATATGTTTGCATCGGGAAAGTCGTACACGACCAGCTCCCTCTCAATCCTCCAGGGCCGGAAGGCAGCAAAGGCAGGAGGTCGTAGCGGTGCGATGTGCTAAGCTTTCCCTTTTTT
>CAVILJ010000012.1:0-40645 GCA_963643555.1 Acetatifactor sp. | reverse complement strand
AAATACGCGTTAAGTTCGGCCTCGTGATATCAATCATCATCGCGCTGGCCCTTCTGTCATTTATCATCGACCCGAGCACCCTTGAGTCCGCACTCAATTCGATGTCGTCGAAGTACGACGTGGGCCAGATTGCGGGCAAGAGCATCTCCTACACTGATTTTCAGGAGGAAGTGGACAAATACACCCGGATCAACGAGATGCTTTCAGGATCTTCTGCGCAGAATGAGCAGATGCAGAAACAGATCAGGAACTCCGCCTGGCAGGGTCTCATCGACAAGTATATGTTTGTCAAGAATGCCAAAGCCGCCGGCATCACCGTAGGCGACGCCGAGATGGTGGACCTCGTGTCAGGAGAGTCGATCTCCCCTGTGGTGGCGCAGAATCCGGTATTCATCGACGAGTCCGGCAACTTCTCGTCAGATATGCTCAAGGCATTTATAGACAATGTCGGCAGCGACCAGTCAGGCCAGCTCCGCACATATTGGAACTATCTCCAGAACGCGGTGTACAACCAGCAGTTCTATCTCAAGTACGGCGCCCTTTTCAACGCCTCCAGCATCGAGAACGCGCTGCAGCTCAAGGATGATGTCGCCGCCGGCAACACCACCGCCGACGTGGATTACTGTGTGACATACTATCCGATGAGCGCTGACTCCACCGTCAGCGTAAGCTCCGACGAGATACACAAGTACTACAAGGCCCATAAGAACTTCTTCAAGCAGAAGGCGAGCCGCGACGCGGAGTATGTGGTATTCGAGGTCGTGCCGTCTGCCGACGATATCGCCGGGACAAGCGCCGAGATGGACGAGGCGTATGCCGAGTTCGCCGCCACCGACAATATGAAGACTTTCCTTCTGAAGAATTCCGACCGTCAGCTCTCCAGCTACTGGTACAAGGACGGCGAGCTCAACACCGTCAATTCTACGCTCAATTCACAGATTTTCGGGGGTAGGAAGGTTTCGGATATCGTCAGGTCCGGCAACAGCTTCTATGCGGCCCGCGAGATGGCTGCGGCAATGGTTCCGGACTCCGTATATGTGAAGCATATTCTTCTCCAGGGGTCAGACGCTGCGGTCCAGAACACCGCCGACAGCCTTGTGACCGTACTCGGCAGGCGTAACGCCAGCTTCTCCAACCTTGCATCCCAGTATTCTGCCGACCAGGGTTCAGCCGCTGACGGCGAGCTCGGAAGCATAGGCTGGATGACCCAGACCTATATGATTCCGGGATTCGAGTCCGTGATGACCGCTAATGCAGGCAAGCCTTTCGTTCTCAAGACCCAGTACGGCACGCACGTGGTGCTCGTGTCCAAGGCCAGCAAGGCCGTCGCCAAGAAGCAGGTGGCGATACTTGAGAAGACCGCCATCGCAAGCAAGGAGACCTTCAACGGCTATTACGCCGAGGCCAACAACTTCGCCACACTGGCCGGGGGCTCATATGAGGGCTACAAGAAAGCGGTTGACTCCACCAAGGTATATTCCCATTCCCTCAAGGTCACTGAGGCCACTTCGTCATACGGCGCTGTGGACCAGGCCAAGGAGGTGACGAGGTGGATTTTCGACAACAAGGCCGGCAAGGCTTCCGACATCATCACCGTCAACAACAACTACTTCTTCGTCGCAGCCGTCAAGGCCATACATAAGGAGGGCTATGCTCCGGTCAAGGAGGTGGCATCCACAATCCACGACAGGCTCTACGCCGAGAAGATCCAGGCCAAGACCCTCAAGGATGTCGCGGCCAAGATTGAAGGCGCTTCCGACATCAACGCCGTGGCAGCCGCTCTCGGCACTACGGTCGACCGCAACGAGGGTCTCTCGTTTGCCGCCACCACTGTCGATCCGGCTCTGCTCGGGGCCGCTTCCGCCGCTTCCGACGGAGTCGTGTACGGGCCTGTGCCGGGCTCTATGGGAGTCTATGTGGTGAATGTAAGCAACAGGCAGACAGGCTCGTTCTACACCGAGGAGGACGCCAAGAATCTCGCTGCCCAGAAGGCTCAGTATATGTCGCAGCTCATACTCAACGTGATGTCCGACTACGACGATGTCAAGGACAACCGCGAGAGGTTCTTCTAACAGACACGTACACATTCAGGAAGCCGGCCCGCACTGGACCGGCTTCTTTTTTTTGCTATATTTGCGGATAATGCATTGAAGCTATGGCCGAATCTGTAATTGAAGAGAAATGCGCCCGCTGCGGCGAGGTCCACAGGATGGAGTTCGCCGGGAGCGTAGACGCGATGGCGTCTCCCGAGCTTAAGGAGAGGGTGAAGAGCGGAGAGCACTTCGTCTGGACCTGCCCGCACTGCGGCTGCGTCAACCTGCTTCGCAGACCTTTCCTCTACCACGACCCCCAGGAGCGCCTGATGGTCCTGCTCACCGATGCCGACGTCAAGGCGGAAGGGCTGCCTGAGGGATATGCCGGCAGGGTGGTCGGCAGCACGGGCGAACTCATAGAGAAGATAAAAATCTTTGACGCGGGACTGGACGACATTGTGGTCGAGATGTGCAAATTCATCACCGTCAGAGAGATGAATAAAGATATGGTGCTGAAATTCTTTAAAATTGACGGGGCCGACTCCGAGCTGACATTCACCTATCCTCAGGACGGCAGGATGGAGATGGTGGCCGTCGGATTCAATGTCTACGAAGACTGCGCCGGCATCCTCCGTCGAAACCCCGAGATAAAGAAAGCAGCCCGGGGACTCGTGAGGGTCGACCCGGACTGGCTCTCCAAATTCTTCGGATAGTCCCTCCTACAGCTTCCTTGCGCCGTCGGAGATGACTACGTCGTATATCTTCGGCTCGTGTCCGAACTTCTCCGCAAACTGCTTCTTCGCCTCAGAGACGAACGGGGCGTAGAGTTCGTCTTTGACGAGGTTGATGGTGCAACCGCCGAAGCCGCCGCCCATCACTCGCGACCCGGTCACGTCCATCTTGCGGGCCAGACGGTTGAGGAAGTCGAGCTCCTCGCAGCTCACCTCGTACAGACGGCTCAGGCCGAAGTGGGTCTGATACATCAGCTCTCCCACGGTCTCGTAGTCGCCCCTCTCGAGGGCGTCGCAGACATCCAGCACCCTCTGCACCTCGCCGATCACATATTCCGCCCTGAGGAAGTCCTCTTCAGGTATCTCGCCGCGCACCTCGTCAAGCCACACCCGCTTGCAGTCGCTCAGGAAGTCTATCTCGGGGTGGTTCTTCCGTATGGCCGCAGCGGCGTTCTCGCAGGAACTGCGGCGCTTGTTGTAGGCCGAGGAGGCGAGCTCGTGCTTCACGCAGGAGTCCACCAGCACCAGTCTGTATCCCTCCGGATTGAAAGGGAAGTATTTATATTCCAAAGTCTTGCAGTTGAGGCGGATGAGGCTGCCCTTCTTGCCGAAGCAGGAGGCGAACTGGTCCATAATCCCGCAGTTGACGCCGCAGTAGTTGTGCTCGGTGCTCTGGCCTATCTTGGCGAGTTCGAACTTGTCTATGCCGTTGCCGAAGAGGTCGTTGACCGCAAAGGCGAAGCAGCTCTCGAGCGCAGCCGAAGAAGAGAGTCCGGCCCCGAGAGGCACGTCGCCCGCAAACACCGCGTCGAAACCCTCCACCTTGCCGCCCCTCTTGGCGGTCTCGCGGCACACGCCGAAGACATATCTGGCCCACGCCTCCTTCGGCTTGTCCTCCTCTTTCAGTCCGAAAGAGGCCGAGCAATCATAGTCCAGAGAGTAAAGGTTGACCTTGTCCGTGCCGTTCAGTCGGATTTCTGCCACGATACCCTTGTCGATGGCTCCCGGGAAGACATAGCCTCCGTTGTAGTCCGTGTGCTCGCCGATAAGGTTGATTCTGCCTGCTGCGGCGTAGAAAGTGCCGCCCTGTCCGTAAAGTTCCGTGAACTTGCCGTGGATTTTGTTTTTCATTTCCATTTTATGTGGTCCAATTGTAGATATCCGCAAATTTATCAAAAATAAACAAAACACGCAACGGGGAGATGGTCGCTGATTCCGCCGCCGTACCTCGGGCCGATGAACGTGCGCCGCGGTTTCTGTCCGCCGAAGTTCCTGTCCTCCGTCAGCAGGGCGGGGTCGTCGAACACTTCCTCCCGCAGATGGAGGTCTCCGAAGGGGAAGCAGCCGTCTATCTTCTCCCACTGCCCGTTGTATTTGATGGTTCCCGGCCCGTTTCCCGGCCATAGGGCCTCGTTGAAGTCTCCGACACACAGAACCCTCTCCGCGCCCGCAGAAAGCAGCGAATCCGCCGTTTCCTCCATCCTCGCGAACGCCGCCCGTCGCCGGTCCGACTTGCCCCCGATTTTGGAAGGATGGTGGTTGACGAGTATGCTGAACCCCCCGCTGAAGCGCACGACGAGTATGTCGCGGGTCGGCATCACGACCCCGCTGCTGTCGCGGATGTGGACGGGGAAACTCTCAGAGGGCGTCAGCACCGTGCGGCGGTAGAGTAGGGCGCAGTCGATGCCCCTGTGGTCGGGGGAGTCGAAGTGTACATAGGAGTAGTCCAGCTTGCGCAGGGGAGTCTCCCGGAGGAGGCTGCGCAGCACAAAGGAGTTTTCCACTTCGGCGAGCGCCACAATATCCGGCAGCTCCCCATAACGGTCGGCGAATCTGAGGATTTCCTTGGCGAGCGCATCGCATTTGGAGTAGAACCTCCGCTTCGTCCAGTACTTCGGACGGGCGGGGGAGCGGTAGTCGAAGAAGTTCTCAACATTCCAAAACAGCACCGAGAGGGAGTCCCCCTGCGCGTGCGCCAGGAGCGGCGGCAGGAGGGCGAGAAGTATAATCATAGTCCGTTTCATACTGCCAATATGGTGATTTTTGAGTAAATTTGCACATTAATTGTTCGATTTATGTCTCTCAAATGCGGCATCGTGGGACTCCCCAACGTGGGAAAGTCCACCCTTTTCAACTGTGTCAGCTCGGGCAAGGCCCAGAGCGCCAATTTCCCGTTCTGCACCATCGAGCCCAATCTCGGCTCCACCAATGTCCCCGACCGGCGGCTGGATGTCCTGTCTGAAATATGCCGTCCGCAGAGGACCATACCGGCGACGGTGGATATAGTGGACATAGCCGGTCTGGTCAAGGGAGCGAGCAGGGGAGAGGGCCTCGGCAACCAGTTCCTCGCCAACATCCGCGAGTGCGACGCGATACTTCACGTGCTGCGCTGCTTCGACGACGGCAATGTGGTGCACGTGGACGGCAGCGTGGACCCCGTGAGGGACAAGGAAGCGGTGGACCTGGAGCTTCAGATAAAGGATCTGGAGACCGTGGAGGCGCGCCTGGGCAAGGCGGAGAAGGCCGGCAAGGCCGGGGACAAGGAGGCCAGGAAGCTCGCCGAACTGCTCGTCCGCTACAAGACAGCCCTTGAGCAGGGCCGTTCGTGCAGGAGCGTCCCTCTTCTTAATGAGGAGGAAGCCGCTCTCTCCCGCGACCTCTTCCTGCTGACCAACAAGCCGGTGATGTATGTCTGCAACGTCGACGACGCTTCGGCCCTCAGCGGCAATGCCTATGTCGACGCCGTGCGCGGGGCCATCAAGGACGAGAATGCGGAAATACTGGTGATTTCGGCCCGGACGGAGTCGGAGATAGCCGAGATGGAAGACTACGCGGACAGGAAGATGTTTCTCGAAGAGATGGGGCTGGAAGAGTCCGGCGTGGTGAGGCTCATCCAGAGCGCCTACCGCCTGCTCGGGCTTCAGACCTTCTTCACCGCCGGGGCCGACGAGTGCCGCGCCTGGACCATAAAGGTCGGCGACAAGGCTCCCAAGGCTGCCGGAGTGATACATTCCGACTTCGAGAAAGGGTTCATCCGTGCGGAGGTCATCAAATACGACGACTTCGTCAAGTACAGGACCGAATCCGCCGTCCGTGCCGCCGGCAAGATGGGCGTCGAAGGCAAGGACTACGTCGTCCGGGACGGCGACATAATGCATTTCCTCTTTAATGTTTGATATGGCTATGAAACGTTTTACTTTACTTCTTTGCGCCGCCCTGATGACTCTGGGCGCGTGCGGGCAGAAAGACAACTCCGAAACCGGGGACAAAGAGAAGAAAGAAGAGCCAGCCTTCTACAAGGGGGCCGACATCTCCTGGGTGACGGAGATGGAGAGCAAGGGCGACAGATTCTACAACGCCCAAGGGGAGGAGCGCGACTGCTTCGTCCTGATGAAAGAGCTGGGACTTAATGCGGTACGCCTGCGTGTCTGGGTCAACCCGACCAACGGCTGGTGCGGCAGGAGCGACTTCCTCGCCAAGGCCAAACGCGCGGCGGCACAGGGGCTGGAGATAATGGTGGACTTCCACTACAGCGACTCCTGGGCCGACCCTCAGCAGCAATACAAGCCGGCCTCCTGGGAGGGCAAGAACCTCAAGGAGCTGATGACCGCTCTTTCCGACCACACGAGCGACATAATGAACGCCCTCAAGTCGGCTGGCATCACCCCGAAGTGGGTACAGATAGGCAACGAGATTCGTCCCGGAATGCTCTGGGACACTGATGCGTCCATCAGCGGCGCGGCCTACGACGTAACCCAGAGCGGCAAGACCTACAAGGCCAACTTCACCAATCTGGTCAGCTTCCTCAACACAGGCTACGCTGCGGTCAAGGCCGTGTTCCCGGACACCATAGTCATCATCCACCTCGACAACGGCTACGACAACTCCCTCTATACCTATTACTTCGACAAGGTCAAGAGCCTCGGGGGCAAGTGGGATATGATAGGGATGTCGCTCTATCCGTACTGGGCGAAGCTCTCCAATCCGGACCACGAAGCCGACAAGGTCATCTCCGACTGCATCAGCAACATCAAGCTCGTGAGTGTCAGATACGGCTGCGACGTGATGATAGTCGAGACCGGGGCGGAGTGTGCCGACGACAAGGGCAATCTCGCTTCCGACAGCGTGCTTCAGGAGGGCTACCGCCAGATGAACCGCATCGTCCAGGAGAGCCTCAACGGGACTTCGGGACGCTGCAAGGGCGTGTTCTACTGGGAGCCGGAGTGCAAGCCGGGGCAGTACAGGCTGGGGGCCTTCACCGCCGACGGCCGCCCGACAGTGATAATGGACGCATTCAAATAGTATGGAGAAGACCTGGAGGTGGTTTGGCCGCAATGACGCGATAAGCCTTCAAATGCTGCGGCAGATAGGCGTCGAGGGCATTGTCACCGCGCTCCACGAGATTCCCAACGGGGAAGTGTGGAGCGTGGAGGCTGTCCGTTCGCTCAAAGAATATATCGAGTCCGTGGGACTGAAGTGGTCCGTGGTGGAGAGCCTGCCCGTGAGCGAGGCCATCAAGTATGCCGGAGCGGAGCGTGACCGTCTCATAGACAATTATATAGAGAGTCTGCGCAGCCTGGGGCGCTGCGGGGTCAGGACGGTCTGCTACAACTTTATGCCGGTCATAGACTGGGTGCGCACGGATCTTGACCATCCTATGCCGGACGGAACTACCGCCCTATATTTCGACTACTCGCATTACGCTTATTTCGACCTCAGGATACTCCGCCGCGAAGGCGCGGAGC
Source organism: Acetatifactor sp. (assembly GCA_963643555.1). Classification (GTDB taxonomy): domain Bacteria; phylum Bacteroidota; class Bacteroidia; order Bacteroidales; family UBA932; genus Cryptobacteroides. Next base: position 33,136 of record CAVILJ010000012.1, on the reverse strand, counting down.
GAGACTACCCGGACGCGGTGCTCTCCAAGGTGGAGCAGCTCGACAGGACATTCACCGACGAGGACCGGCACCGTCTCGTGGACACCATCATCGTCAAGACCCAGGGCTTCGTCAACGGCAACATCTCCGAGGGGGACGCCGCTCCGGTGCAGCACTTCAAATCTCTGATGCGGCCCTATGACGGGCTCGACAAGAAAGAGCTGCTCGCCAACCTTGTCTATTTCCTTAAGGCCATAATGCCCGTCTGCGGCGAATACGGCATCAATATGTGCATCCATCCCGACGACCCGCCGATGCCGGTGTTCGGTATGCCGCGCATAGCCGGAAGCGCAGAGGACATCCGCCGGATCCTCTCCGCCGTGGACGACTTCCACAACGGACTCACTTTCTGTGCGGGGTCCCTCTCCGCCGGGGCGCACAACGATGTGGAGGCGATGGCGCGGGAGTTCGCGCCGCGCACGCACTTCGTGCATCTGCGTTCCTGCAACATCCTGCCGGGCGGCGACTTCATCGAAGCCCCGCACACTGCCGGCAGGGTCAATCTCGTGGAGCTCATCCGTATCTTCGAGCGCGAGGGGCGCAAGATTCCCCTGAGGGTGGACCACGGCAGGACTATGCTCGGCGACGAGTCGATGGGCTACAATCCGGGCTATAGCTTCCACGGCCGTATGCTCGCTCTCGGACAGGTGGAGGGGATGCTGGCGGCGGTAGCGGACGAATTCAAAAACAAATAGATACGCAATGAACGAACTCTATTCAGTAAAAGGTAAAGTCGCAGTCATCAGCGGCGCCGCAGGAGCCCTTGGCGGCTCGCTTGCCCGACATTTCGCATCGCAGGGGGCTGATGTCGTAGCCCTCGTCCACCGCGAGGAGCAGCTCGCCCCGACCGTGGAGGCGCTCCGGGCTCTGGGCGGAAACCCTTGCGGATACGCCTGTAATGTGATGGACACCGCCTCTCTGAGGAAGATTGCGGACGAGGTGGTGAAAAAATACTCCCGCGTGGACATCCTCATCAACGTGGCCGGCGGCAATGTGGCGGGGGCCAACGTGATGCCGGACCAGAACTTCTGGGATATGAAGCTCGAGGACTGGACCCGGGTGCTGGACCTCAACCTCAACGGCACCGTCTATCCTTGCTATGTGTTTACGGAAGTGTTTGCCTCCCAGGGATATGGCTGCATCCTCAACATCTCTTCGATGGCGGCCTACGACGCTCTCACCAGAGTCGCCGGCTACGGCGCCGCCAAGGAGGGAGTGTCCAATTTCACCCGCTGGCTCGCCGCCGAGATGGCTATCAAATACGGGGAGAAGATCAGGGTCAACGCCCTCGCTCCGGGCTTCTTTATCGGCAAGCAGAATCGTGCCGCCCTGCTCAACGAGGACGGCTCCCTTACCGAGAGGTCGGTCAAGGTCATCGCCAAAACCCCTATGAGACGTTTCGGTGACCTGAGCGAGCTCAACGGCGCCGCCCAGTTCCTATGCAGCGAAGCCGCCAGCTTCGTAACCGGAGTGGTGCTTCCGGTGGACGGCGGATTCAGCTCGTTCAGCGGCGTTTAGAAGCCTTACATCTCCACACTGAATACGAATCCCAGACGATGCCTCCCGACGGAGCTCATCAGGGATTCTACCGTGTCGTACAGGCTGCCGCAGTTGTAGTTGTAGCTCAGTCCTATACGGGTCGGATAAGGAAGCCACAGCAGGTTGCCGAGCCTGACGCAGAAGTCCGCCCCGGCGCTGCACAGGTTCTTGCCCCCGCCGCTTAAAGGGATCAGAGTGAGGTCCGCGTGAGGGGTGAGTTCGAAATTGCGGATATATGCCACCGGGGAGAGGAACGACCAGTCCACAGGGAGAATCGGCATCACATAGTCGGCGCTCAGCTTGGTCTTGGTGTCCACCGAGGCGAGAAGGTTGTTGACGCTGCTTTCGAAGCCGCGCGGGACGGTGTTGGCGAGAGTCTCGCTGAAAATGCTGTCTCCGAGCGCTTTCGAATACAGTGCCGTGAGCCTCAGCCCGTGGGTGCTCCAGAGCCCCGGCAGATAGCCGTAGAGGTGGACATAGGAGCCAGAACCCAGAAGGCCTCTCAGCTCGGGTCTCGTGCTGACGCAGACCTCCGCCCCCAGTCCCCAGCGGGGATAGACTCTCGACGGCGGGGTGGTCTCAATCACATAACCCCTCAGGCTTGCAGTAAGCCTGGTCAAATACCCCTCGTGTCCCGCCGCGACGCTCCTGTCGTTGCTTAGTCCGAGCCTCACCTGAGGGATGAAGCCGAGGGTGATGCCGCCCTTGGTGACGCTGAGCGGGATGTAGAGATTGAGCTGGGCTGACGCCAGAGGCTTGAGCGCGTCGCTGCTCTTGAGGCTCACACGGCCGTCTTTGGTGACGATATTGTACTCGAGGGCGTTGCGGTCATTGAAGTCAACCGTGGTCTCGATGACCGGATAGAAGCCTTTGTAGGTAAACTTGAGATGTCCAGAGTGCCGCCATCCCTCCGAGGAAAATCCGGCCTTGTAGGCCGCCGAACCGTAGGCGTTGCCGAGTTCGTTCTGGAAGAACACCGTAGCACCGAGCCAGGCTGCGGAGGTGAGGCTCGAAGAGCTGATGCTCGACACCTCGTCATAGTCGACATAGAACGGGGCCCAGGAGTGTATCTTGATGGCATTGAGGAGTCTGTTATATTCTTTCGGCTCGCTTATGGCGACTTCCGCTCCGTAATCCACGGCCCGCTCTTCACCCTCCTTCAGCTCCTCGGCGAAAGGGAAGCGTGGAGCGGTCCCGAAATCCGCCGCCTCGCATACGAGGGAGTCCTTAGGGGTGCTGTAGATAAGCCTTCCCGCTGCGGAGAGGGCGCTGTAGTAGAGCGTGTCCCCCTTTTCGTTGAACTGGAAGTCGTTTGCCCCGAAACGGGTGGAAGTAAGCCTGCGGACTTCTCCTCCGGCAGGGTCAAAGAGGTAGAACTCGTCCACCCCGCTGAGGTCGGAGGAGAACATCAGCATCCCTTCCCGCTCCCGCAGACGCTTGATTTTGACGGTCTGAGGGCCGAGCACACATCCGAGCGGGTCGAGCCTCCAGAGACCGTAGCCCTCCTCCGAGAGCACGCTCGCGTAGAGTTCTTCCCCCACCCAGGCGGTCTCGATGACCTGAAGTTCGCCCGGGATTTCCCTCTCTCCCAGGATGTCTCCGCTGTGTGCGTTGAGTATCAGCACTCTGCATCCTCCTTCCGAGGGATATTCCGTCACCGACAGAAATCTCCCGTCAGCCGACGGGGCGGGGTGGAAGAGGCGGCGGGAGCGGGTGAGAGTGCGCCTGACCCCGAGACTGTCGAGGCAGCGTATGTCCGACGACGACATCTGCTCCCAACGCGGGTCTTTGGAATATTCGCTCCAATACAGCATCCCGTTTGCCGGACTGTAGCTGAGTCCGGTGTAGCTGGAGCTGAAGTTCCCGAGCCTGCGGACCTTGCCGTCGGAGGAGATCTTCACCAGTTCGCAGGGAGACGTCAAGCTCTTGCGCACGGCGTAGAAGGAGTCTCCCGCGGAGGTGAGGGCATCGTATTCCGTGAAGAGCTTCGGAGTGCCGACAAGCTGTGCGGAGCCGATGAACGGGGCGCGGGCCTGCTCGTCGGAGCGCCACCGCGCGGAGAGAGTGTCGCAGACCTCCCGGAACGCGGCGTTGAAGCTCTTGCCGGTGAGTTCCTTTACCGCAGGACCCAGCAGGGAGAAGCCTTTCTTCCTTGCTATCCTGCCGAAATACTTTGCGGTGAGAGCAGGCTCGCCGTAGATGCTGCGTATGCCGGCAAGGGCCACGTACCCTGCACGATAGTAGTCAGGAGTATATTTGTTCAGCGAGCCGTAGCGCCACTTCCAGAAGTCACGGCAGTCTCCCTCGGCGAAGCTGACCCGGTAGTACTCCAGGAAGTCCGCCGTCCTGCCGCGTCCGCCCTTGTTCAGCGCGGTCTCGGCCACCACGGCGTCGCCTTCCATAAATGCCTGGCCCTCATAGACCGCAGCCACGGCTCCGGCTGCCATTTCGCCGAAAAGATAATTCCATACCTTAAATGGGCGTGCGGCCCCGAGCTGCATCTGCGAGACGTGCCGCGACTCGTGCAGGACGAGCTGCCTCTCCCAAGGGGTCGGCTCCGGATAGTCCGGGTCCGGCTGGGTCTGAAGTTCCATCCTCCTCGGAATCCACATCACCATTCCGTTGGAGTAGGCCGCGTATGGGTGCAGCACCACCGGCATCACCTTGCGGTAGCTCGCGTTCGGTTCGAAGCCCGCGCTCCTGCCCACTATCGGGGCCACCTGCTCAAGGGTTCGGGCATATACCCGTGCCAGCGAGTCCAGCCCTCTCGGATAGATCACCTTGTAGTGTGCAGTCTCTATCTTGCTCCACTTCACCGAGTAGGGTTCGTTGCCGTTGGTGTAGAACTGGGCTTTCGCGCATAGCGCCGACAGGCAGCAAAGCGCCGCGGAAAATATCACTTTGGACTTCATAACGAACAAATCTAACATTTTTTGCCTAACTTTAGAAATTGTTTCGGAAGACAGATGAAAAAGACGCTCGCCATATTCTCCTTTCTGCTTCTGCTGCTATCCTGCGGACAGCGGGGCGGCACTGCGCACGATGATGCGACAAGGCCTTTCCCGACGGTGGAGGTCCCCGCTATGCTCACCGACGAGGCGGAGCGGCTCGACTTCCTGCTCGACCACTACTGGGACGGATTCTTTGACGGCGACGCTCCTACGGATTCGGGTCGCGTGCTCGGCGTGCGGAACGCTGAGATAGAGAAGCATACCGGCACTTTCATAGGGCTTCTGGACTTTGTCCCGATGTCCGTGGCGCAGTCCAAGCTTCGGCACGTCTTCTCTCAGATAGAGGCCCGGGAGGAGCGCGACACATCCTCTCTGGTCTATCCGCTGATGACGGAAATATTCTCCTCATACCTCTACGACCCCAACTCTCCGCTGCGCAGCGAGGACTACTACCTGCCGTTCGTGGAGGGGATGGCCGCGTCCCGCTTCACTTCCGAAGACCGTCGTGCCGGCTACCGTTTCGAACTGGAGAAATGCCGTCTCAACCCCTACGGAAGCCGGGTTCCGGACTTCAGCTTCAAGGATGTCCGCAACCGCGCACACAAGCTCTACGAAGTTCAGGCTGCATACACGATGCTCTTCTTCAGCAACCCGGGCTGCCAGTCCTGCAAGGACATCATAGACCAGATAGAGTCAAGGGACTATATCGGACAGAGGATTGCCGACGGCACTCTCGCCATAGTCAATATCTACATCGACCGAGAGGTGGACAAGTGGCGCGAGTATGAGCCCGCCTACCCGCGCAACTGGCTCAACGGCTACGACTACAAAGGGGTCATCAACAGCGACGAGCTCTACTTCGTGCGCGCCATCCCGTCCCTTTACCTTCTCGACTCGCAGAAGCGAGTGATATATAAGGACGCACCGGTAGAGAAGGTGCTCTCGTTTCTCGACAACTACTCGACAAATTGGTAAATCGGTAAATTAAGCATAGCAATATGGAAATCAAGCGAAAACTCTGGGGCAAGTCCGGTTGCGGACAAGCGATCTACAAGTACACCATCATCAACGCGAGCGGCGCTTCCGTCACCCTGTGCAACATCGGCGCAGGCATAGTGTCCGTCAATGTGCCGGACAGGGACGGCAAGCTGGGGGATGTAGTCCTCGGCTACAACCGTCCCGAGAGCTATTTCGGGGACGGCCCTTGTCTGGGCAAATGCCCGGGACGCTTTGCCAACCGTATCGCGGGGGGCAAGTTCTCCCTCGACGGCAGGCAGTACGAGCTGCCGGTCAACAACGGCCCCAACCACCTGCACGGAGGCCCGGAAGGTTTCCACAACAGGATCTGGGAGTCCCGCAAGCGCAAGGGAGGAGTGGAGTTCAAGTACTGCGCCGCCGACGGCGAGATGGGCTATCCGGGCAATATGACCGTGGTGGCCCGTTACGAGTGGAGCGAGGACAACGAGCTCAGGCTCACCTTCTCCGCCAAGAGCGACGCCAAGACCGTGGTCAACCTCACCAACCACTGCTACTTCAACCTCAACGGCAGGGGTTCGGTGCTCCGCCACTACCTCAAGCTCAACGCAATGCAGTACCTTCCGACCGACTCCACCCTCATCCCGCTCGGCGAAGCGGAGCCGGTGGTCGGCACGCCGATGAACTTCATCACCCCGAAGACTCTGGGGCGCGACATCCGCAAGGATTTCCCGGCGCTCAACTACGGCAAGGGATACGATGCCTGCTGGGTGCTCGACGACTATATGCCGGGGCAGATCCGGGAGGCGGCCGAACTCTACTCCAAGGATAGCGGCAGGGAGCTCAAGGTCTATACGACCCAGCCCGGCATCCAGGTCTATACGGGCAACTGGCTCGAAGGCTGCCCGCTCGGCAAGCACGGACGCAAGTACCACGACTACAACGGAGTGGCACTCGAGTGCCAGCACTTCCCGGACAGCCCTAACCGCCCGGAATACCCGAGCACCGTCCTCAAGCCGGGCAAAGTGATGCACGAGGCGATAATATTTGCTTTCTCGCTGAGGAAATGAAGCAGTATCTCGACCTCCTGCAGACGATAATGGACAGCGGCACGGTACGCCACGACCGCACCGGGGTCGGCACGAAGAGCATATTCGGACATCAGATGCGCTTCGACCTCGGAGGGGGCTTTCCCCTGCTCACCACCAAGAAAGTCCACCTCAAGTCCATCATCTACGAGCTGCTCTGGTTCATCAGCGGCGACACCAACATCCGCTATCTCAAGGAGCACGGAGTGTCCATCTGGGACGAGTGGGCTGACGCGGACGGCGAACTGGGCCCGGTCTACGGGCATCAGTGGCGCAGCTGGCCGACCCCCGACGGGAGGAAGATAGACCAGCTCTCCGAGGTCATAGAGCTGATAAGGCACAATCCCGACTCGCGCCGTATGCTCGTCTGCGCCTGGAATCCCGGGGAGATTGACCGTATGGCGCTGCCTCCCTGCCACTGCCTCTTCCAGTTCTATGTGGCGGACGGACGGCTCTCCTGCCAGCTCTACCAGCGCAGCGCGGACACCTTCCTTGGCGTGCCGTTCAACATAGCCTCCTACGCCCTGCTGACGATGATGATAGCCCGGACCTGCGGCCTGCAGCCGGGGGAATTCATCCACACCACAGGCGACACCCACATCTACCTCAACCACTTCGACCAGGTGCGCGAGCAGCTCTCCCGCACCCCGCGTCCGCTCCCCGTGATGAAGCTGAACCCCGAGGTGAAGAGCGTATTCGACTTCAAGTACGAAGATTTCACCCTTGAAGGCTACGACCCGTGGCCGGCAATCAAGGCTCCTGTGGCGGTGTAGGTTATGGAGAAGTGCATAATAGTCGCCGCGTCCGACAATGACGCGATAGGGCGCGGGGGAGTGATGCCCTGGCACTTGAGCGAAGACCTCAAGTATTTCAAGCGGGTCACCCTCGGCTGCCCCGTGATAATGGGCCGCACCACCTTCGAGTCCATCGGCAGGCCTCTTCCGGGCAGGAAGAACATCGTTCTCACCAGCCGTGAGGGGCTTCCGGAGGGGGTGTGCCGGGTGTCTTCTCTGGAGCAGGCCTATGCGGAGGCCGAGCCGGCGGAGAGGTGCTTTGTCATCGGCGGCGCCCGGGTCTATGCCCAGGTCATCGATGCTGCGGACCGCATCTATCTCACCCGCATCCACACCTCGGTGCCTGACGCCGACGCCTTCTTCCCGAGCGTTGACCCCGCTCTCTGGACGGAAGAATCCCGCTCCGCACTCCTCACGGACGCGCAGAGCGGGCTCGAATTCGAATTCATCGTCTATCGTCGCCGCTAATCAGACCCCCAGCTCAGCCTTCATACTGCGGAGCAGGTCGAAGGCCTGCATCGGGGTCATATTGTTGAGGTCGGCCTCCTCCAGCTGCGCCTTGAGCGAGGAGAGAGTCGGGTCGTCGAGCTGGAAGAAGGAGAGCTGCACGCTTCCGTCGTCTTCTAGGGCCATATTGCTGGCGTGCTTCTCGCGGGCCTCAAGGCTGTGCAGTGTCCTCTCGGCGGACTCCACCACTTCGCGCGGCATTCCGGCGAGCCGGGCCACGTGGATGCCGAAACTGTGCGCCACGCCGCCTTTCTCCAGTTTGCGCAGGAAGATCACGTTCTTGCCGTCCTCCTTGACCGCGATATGGTAGTTCTTCACTCTCGGATACTGCGCCTCAAGGTCGTTGAGCTCGTGGTAGTGAGTGGCGAAGAGGGTCTTCGCCCCCTTGCCGTATGTGTGGATATATTCCACCAGGGCCCTTGCGATGGACATCCCGTCGTAGGTCGAGGTGCCGCGCCCGATTTCGTCGAGCAGCACCAGCGAGCGTGCCGAGAGATTGTGCATAATCATCGCCGTCTCCGTCATCTCCACCATAAAGGTGGATTCCCCGCGAGAAATATTGTCCGTAGCCCCCACGCGGGTGAATATCTTGTCGAAGTAGCCGAAACGGGCGGACGAGGCCGGCACGAACGAGCCGGTCTGCGCCATCAGCACGATGAGCGCCGTCTGGCGTAGGAGGGCCGATTTGCCGGCCATATTCGGGCCGGTGAGGATGATGATCTGCTCCCCCTTGCTGTCGAGGCTGATATCGTTCGGCACATATTCCTCGCCGGGGGCCATCAGGGTCTCGATGACCGGATGCCTGCCCGCCCGGATGTCGAGCGAGGTGGATCTGTCTATCTCCGGACGGCAGTAGCCCCGGTCCAGCGCCTGCTGCGCGAAGCCTTGCAGGACATCGAGCTGCGAGACGACGCGGCAGTTGGTCTGGATGTCGCGGATGGCTTTCTGGACTTCGGCGACCAGCTCCGTGTAGAGCCGGCTCTCGATGCCGAAGATCTCGGCTTCCGCGTTGAGGATGCGCTCCTCGTATTCCTTGAGTTCGGCGGTGATGTAGCGCTCCGCATTGACCAGAGTCTGCTTGCGCACCCAGCCGGCGGGCACTCTGTCGCGGGAGGAGTTGCGCACCTCGATATAGTAGCCGAACACGTTGTTGTAGCCTATCTTGAGTCCGGCGATGCCGGTGGCCTCGATTTCGCGCTCCTGCATCTTGAGCAGGTAGTCCTTGCCTCCTCGCGAGATTTCCCTGAGTTCGTCGAGCTCGCGGCATACCCCGGGGGCGATGACGTCGCCCTTTCCCAGCTGCGATGCCGGATTGTCGCAGAGCGTGCTGTCGATGCGGGAGAGGGTGCTGTCGGTATTGCGCATCTCGCCGGCGAGTTTCACAAGCGCCTCCACCCCGCCCGCAAGGCAGCGCTCCCGGACCGGAGTCATCCGCCTCAGAGAACGTCCCAGCTGCAGCAGCTCGCGCGGCAGTATCTTGCCTGCAGCGGCGCGGGAGACGGCCCTCTCGAGGTCGCCGATCTCGCTGATGTCACTCCGGATGTCACGCAGAGCCTGCTCGTTGTCCCGGAAATGCTGCACAATGTCGTACCTTGCGTTGAGGCTGCGGATATCCATAATCGGCATCGCAAGCCACTGGCGCAGAAGCCTTGCACCCATATTCGAGCAGCAGCGGTCTATCGTGTCCACGAGACTCGTTCCATCCTTGCCGGCATTGCTCCGGAAGATTTCGAGATTGCGGAAGGTGAACTTGTCCATCCACACGAAGCGGTCGCCGTCGATGCGGGACAGAGAGCAGATGTTGCCGAGTCCGGAGTGGCAGGTCTGCTCGAGATAGACGAGCAGCGCACCGGCGGAGCATATCGCAAGCGGGAACTGATCCACGGCGAAGCCCTTGAGACTCTTCACCTTGAGCTGGCCGCGCAGTTTCTCCTCGGCGGCCTCCTGCACGAACGCCCACTCGTCCAGGGTGGTGATGTAGTGTTCACCGAAAAGCTCCCTGACCCTGCGGGCCTCCTCCAGCCGCACTACGAGTTCCTTCGGGGAGAACGAGGACAGCAGCGCCCCCACATAGTCCGTCGGGCCCTGGGCGAGCTGGAATGTACCCGTGGACACGTCGAGAAACGCCACCCCGCACTCAGCGCCGCCGAGCGTCAGTCCGGCGAGGAAGTTGTGCTCCTTCTGCTCCAGCATCCCCTCCCCGAAGGCGATGCCGGGGGTGACAATCTCGGTCACTCCGCGCTTGACCAGCTTGTTCTTGACGAGAGCGGGGTCTTCCAGCTGGTCGCAGACCGCAACCTTGTAGCCTGCGCGCACGAGCTTCGGAAGATACGAGTCCACCGCGTGGTAGGGGAAGCCCGCCATAGGAGTGTCGCCCTTCACGCCGTTCGTCTTGCGCGTGAGCAGGAGTCCGAGGACTTTACTCACCAGCACGGCATCGTCGGAATAGGTCTCATAGAAGTCTCCGACGCGGTACAGGAGTATCGCTTCGGGGTGCTGAGCCTTGATGCTGAAATACTGCTTGATCAGTGGTGTATCTTCTCCGCTTCTTGCCATATCGGTACAAAGATAATGATTATTTGACCACGATTAATTATCTTTGAACCCGCGAAACCGGATACGAAAATGAAACGCCTGCTGATAATCACTTACTACTGGCCGCCTACCGGCGGGTCGGGCGTGCAGAGATGGGTGAAGTTCAGCAAATATCTCCCGGAATACGGCTGGCAGCCGGTCATCTTCACCCCGGAGAACCCGGAGCGGCTCTCATATGACGAAAGCCTGCTCTCCGACATTCCGCCTTGTGCCGAAGTCATAAAGACCCATATATCAGAGCCGTATGAAATCTACCGCAGGCTTACGGATTCCGAGGGCAAGTCACAGGAAGTCAATCCCCTCAACGCGCAGAAGAAGAGCCTCGGCAAGAAGATTTCGCTCTGGCTGCGCGGCAACCTCTTCATCCCCGACCCGCGAGTGTGGTGGGTGCGCCCCTCTCTGCGCCGTCTGGAGAAATATCTCCGCGAGCATCCTGTCGATGCAGTGGTGACGACCGGCCCGCCGCAGTCTATGCACTTGATAGGCAGGGGTTTGAAGCGCTGGCTCGGGCTCAGGTGGATAGCGGATTTCAGGGACCCGTGGACGGAGATGTTCTACTACAAACATCTGTCCCTCACAAGCTGTTCCGACAGGCGGCATCGACACCTGGAGCAGAGCGTGCTGGACGAGGCTGATCTGGTGATAGCGGTGTCGCCTCCGGTGGCCCGCGATTTCGCCGCGAAGACCGCGACGAGAGTTGAGCTCCTCACCAACGGATACGATGATGACGACTTCTCGGCGGAGCTTCCGAAGCGGACGGACGGCAAGTTTACCCTGGTGCATACGGGACTCTTCGCTTCGGACGGCAATCCGCTCGAGCTCTGGGATGCCCTCGCAGGCCACTGCCGGGAAGATGCCGAGTTCCGTTCCCGCCTGCAGATCCGTCTCGCAGGCAAGACCGACCCCGAAATCATCTCCGCCATCCGCGAGCGGGGGCTCGGAGACAATCTGGTGGACCTTGGCTACCTGCCTCACACGCAGACTGTTGCAGAGCAGAGAAGCGCCGATGTCCTCCTGCTGCCTCTCCGCCAGGAGCCGGAATACGCCAAGGTGCTGCCCGGCAAGATTTTCGAATATATCGCGGCCCGCCGTCCGGTGCTCGGAATCGGGCAGACCGACGGGGCCGCCGCCGCAGTGCTGCGCGACTCCGGGGCGGGGGAGATGTTCGGCTGGGACGAAGCGGAACGTCCGCTTGAGTTTCTCCTGACACCCCATCCCGAGCCGTCCGGAGCTGACAAATACTCGCGCCGCCGCCTGACGGAAAGACTTGTAGAGTTGTTATGAAGAAGAGACTGATATATTGCATCTGTACCGTACTGGGGCTGCTCGTGCTCTCGTATGCCTATGTGCCCGAGGTACTTGGAGGGAAAATAGTCAACCAGAGCGACATCTCGGGCTGGCAGGGTATGTCCAAGGAAATGATGGACTGGAACTCCGCCCACCCCGACGACCAGACCGCCTGGACAGGCTCTATGTTCGGCGGGATGCCGACCGCTTCAATCCACTCCTCCACCAAGGGCGACTGGACTCAGGCCCTCTACGACCTGCTGCTGACGGGCCGCCGTCCGGCGACATATCTGTTCGTCTCGCTGCTCGGGGCCTGGCTGCTGATGCTCTCGCTCGGCATCCACCCGCTCATCGCGGTCGGAGGCGCGATTGCCGTCACATTCTGCTCCTACAATATGCAGATCATCCAGGTCGGGCACAACACCAAGATGCAGGCGATAGCCTTCCTCCCCTGGGTGCTCGCCGCGCTGATATATACCTACCGTAAAGCGGTGCAGGGCGGCAGGCGCTGGATGGTCCTGTCAGGGCTCGGGGCCGCGCTCTTCGCGCTCGCGCTCAGCTTCCAGGTCAAGGCCAACCACCCGCAGATTACCTACTACCTTGCGCTCGCGATACTCATCTACGCTTTCGTCCTGCTGCTGTGGATACTTATTGACAAAGAGCGCCGCAAGGCGATGACGGGCCGCTTCTTCGCCGCATCGGCCCTGCTGCTCGTGCTGGGATGCACCGGCATAGCCACCAACGCCATCAAGCTGCTGCCGACCTACGAATATACCCCGTACTCGATGAGGGGAGGCAGTTCAGCCGCGAGCGAAGACGGCAGCGGCACCAAGGGGCTCGACCTTGACTACGCCACGGCCTGGTCGTACGGCTGGGAGGAACTGCCCAATCTGCTGATACCCAACTTCAACGGAGGCTCTTCCGCCGGCGCGGTCAACCCGAAGCGCTCGCAGACCGTAGAGCTTCTACGCTCCGCCGGGCAGACCAATCTGCGCAACACGGCGAAGAACCTGCCCCTCTACTGGGGGCCGCAGCCGTTCACCGCAGGGCCGATGTATATGGGGGCCGTCACGGTATTCCTCTTCGTCCTCGGACTCTTCTGCTATCGGGGCAAGGAGAAATGGTGGGTGATTGCCGCGACGGTGCTCGCCGTCCTGCTGGCCCTTGGCAGCCATCTGCTCTGGTTCACCAAGCTCTTCTACGACTATGTGCCGTTCTACAACAAGTTCAGGACGGTGTCGATGGCCCTTGTGCTGCTTCAAGTCACACTTCCCGCGCTCGGTTTTCTCGTGCTGGACAGGATTGTGCGCAGCGAGGAGGGAGTGGCGGCGTTCAGGAAGCGCGGCTGGATCGCTCTTGCGCTTACAGGCGGATTCTGCCTGCTCTGCGCCGCTTTCCCGGGGATTGCCGGCGCTTTCGTCGGGTCTTCGGACGCGAGCTATCCGGATGCTCTCGTAGAGGCTCTCGCCGCCGACAGACGCTATCTGCTTGCCACCGACGCCCTGCGCTCGGTCCTGCTGATAGGGGCGGCTTATCTGCTGATGCTCTGGGGCTGCGGCGTCCCTAAGTCGGCCTCCAAGACCTTTGCCACGAACCCGGAGGCGGGCTACAGCCGCCGCAGGACCGCCGCTCTGCTCGTCTGTGTGCTGGTGCTCGGCGACCTTTTCTCCGTGGACAAGAGATACCTCAGTTCCGACGACTTCACCACTCCGCGCAACTTCCAGAGCCAGTTCAACAAGCGCCCGGTCGATGAATACATCCTCGCCGACACCGACCCGTCGTACAGAGTACTGGATCTCACGGTCAATGTGTTCAACGATTCGCATCCGTCCTACTGGCACAAGAACATAGGCGGGTATTCTCCGGCGAAGCTCCAGCGCTACCAGGAATTCATCACCGACACGCTGAGCGGGGAGATTTCCAGACTGTATTCCGCCCTGTCGGGCAAGAATACCATAGAAGAAATGGAGGCGGCGCTGCCATATCTGCCCGGCCTCGCCGAGATGAACTGCCGCTACATCATTGTGAGCCCGCAGCATCCTCCGCTCCGATACGGCTATGCCAAGGGCAATGCCTGGTTTGCGGCGGGAGACCCTTCAGACTCTGTGGTCCTAACGCACTATGCTCCTAACGAGCTGAGATACAAGTATTCTTCGGCGAGGGGAGGGAAGCTGGTGTTCAGCGAGGTCTATTATCCTGTCGGCTGGAGACTCACTCTTGACGGCGGCACTGAAAGCCTCGACATCAAGCCCGAGGGCAAGGTGCTCCGCGCGGCGGAAGTGCCTGCGGGCGAGCATAGCCTCACGATGCGCTTCGACCCTCCGTCCTATGCGATAGGGGAGAAGGTCTCGCGCGCAAGTTCCATACTGATAATCGTTATAGTGCTGCTCTCCGCCGCTATTGCCGTGCGGCAGAAAGTCTCCGGGTCAAAGCGATAAAATCCTCCACCGAGAGCCGCTCGGCCCTCAGATCAAACAGCTCCCCTGACGAGTCGAACCCCTCCGGAAGGATGGGTTTCAGGGCATTGCGCAGGGTCTTGCGGCGCTGGTTGAATGCGGTCTTGACCACCTGTCTGAAGAGGCGTTCGTCGCAGCCGAGTTCAGTCCTGGCGTTGCGGGTCAGGCGTATGACGGCGGACTGTACCTTGGGCGGCGGGCAGAAGGCCCCTGAACCTACCGTGAACAGATACTCGATATCATACCAGGCCTGGAGCAGCACGGAGAGTATGCCGTAGGTCTTTGAGCCGGGCTGCTCGGCGATCCGCTCCGCGACTTCTTTCTGGATCATACAGACGACTTCCGGCACTCTGTCCTTGTCGTCGAGTATCTTGAAGAATATCTGCGAGGAGATGTTGTAGGGGAAGTTGCCAATCACGCGATATTCGCCTCCGAAGAGCTGACGGATGTCAAGTTTAAGATAGTCAGCCATATAGAGCTTCCCCTGAAGCTCCGGGAAGTGGCCGAGCAGGTAGTCCACCGACTCGGTGTCAATCTCCACCGGCCTCAGATCGATGTCTTCCCGCCGGAGCAGATACCGGGTGAGCACCCCCATCCCCGGGCCTATCTCCAGCACATCGCGAACCCCGCTCCCGGAGAGAGCGTCCACGATGCTGCGGGCGATGCTCTGATCGGTCAGGAAGTGCTGCCCGAGGGCTTTCTTGGCGCGAACCTCCATAGCCTATCCGAGCTTCTCGGCAAGACGCGCCGCAAGTTCCACGAATGCCATCCCGTCCGGGCGGGAGCCGAGCGCCGCCGGTTCGCCGCTGTCACCGCTCTCGCGTATGCCCTGCACGAGCGGGATGCGTCCGAGCAGGTCGATCCCGAGCTCTTCAGCCATCCTGGCTCCTCCGTCCTTGCCGAAGATGAAATACTTCTCGTCCGGATGCTCCTCCGGAGTGAACCAGGCCATATTCTCCACGAGGCCGAATATCGGGCGGCTGATGCTCTGGTTGCGGAACATATTTACCCCCTTCTCCACATCGGCGAGAGCCACGTCCTGAGGGGTGGTGACTATCACCGCTCCCTCCATCGGAATCTCCTGCACGAGGCTGATGTGGATATCCCCGGTCCCCGGAGGCATATCTATGAGGAGGAAGTCGAGCGTCCCCCACTTGACTTGCAGGATCATCTGTTTGAGGGCGTTGCAGGCCATAGGCCCCCTCCATATGAGGGCCTGCCCTTTCTGGGCGAAATAGCCTATCGACATCCACTTCACCCCGTACTTCTCTATAGGGATGATTACTTCCTTGCCGCCCGTTTCCTCCGCTTCGGGGGTCTGCCCCTCGGTAGCGGTCATCACCGGCACGGACGGGCCGTAGACGTCGGCGTCGGCGAGCCCGACCTTGTAGCCGAGCCTTGCAAGGGCGCAGGCGAGATTGACTGCGACCGTGGATTTGCCGACCCCGCCCTTGCCCGAGGCGATGCCTATGATGTGGCGCACATTTGTCAGCTGCTCCATCCCGAGTTCGCGGATGTCGTTCTTCCTGGGTTTCGGCTTCACCTCGTCCACTACCACCGTCTTGACCTCTGACCTGGCCTCTGCGGGCAGGTGGCGGATCAGTGCCGCGCGTGCGCTGCCGATGAGGTATTCCGCGAGCGGGTCGCGGCGCTTCGGGAACGCGAGCGTCACGCTCACTCCGTCCCCGGAGATTTCGACCTCGCTGACCATCCCGAGCTCCACTATGTCCGCGTCCTTCCTGCCGGGGTGGTGGACTTCGCGCAGAGCCCCGAGTATCTCTTCCTTACTTATCATCATTTCACTATATTCATCTCGTCGAGAAGCCATCCGGCCCCTCCGAACTTATCCATCATAAACAGCACATACCTGATATCCACGCAGATGCACCTCTGGAGTTCCGGCTCGAAGATGACGTCTCCGCTCATCGCCTCCCAGTTGCCGTCGAACGCCAGTCCGACAAGGTTGCCGTCGGCATCCATAACCGGGCTGCCGGAGTTACCTCCGGTGATGTCGAGGTTGGTGAGGAAGCAGGTCACCAGTTCGCCCCCGGAGTTGGCGTACTGTCCGTAGTCCCCGGCGTTGTAGAGCTCCTTGAGCTTTGCCGGCACGCGGAACTCGTAGTTGCCCGGGTCTTCCTTTTCCATCACGCCCTTGAGGGTCGTGTAGTATTTGTAGATGACTCCGTCCTTTGGCTCATATCCCTTGACCGTGCCGTAGGTGAGACGGCAGGTGAAGTTGGCGTCAGGGTAGCTCGGTGAGTCTTTCTGCCACTCCAGCAGGGCTGCGGCGTAAGCCTTGGCCGGGGCTTCGAGCTTGTCCGTCCATAAAGTCAGCCCCGCGCCGAGCGGGCCGGCCTTGTCGAAATATGCGTTTCTGAAGACGACCGCAGGGTCGTTCTCCAGATTGACTCCGGCTGCCCTCGCGGCCTCAAGCCTTTCGGCCGAGGTGAATGCGCTCCCGTCGAACATCTTGTCCACCATCTCCTCGCAGACCTCCAGCCTGCCCTCCGGGGCGGCGTTCTCGAGATAGTGGCGGACCATAGCGTGCGCCACCTTCCTGTCCACTTCTGCGTTGTAGTCCTTGTAGGCGCTCGCGTCCTTGGCCTTCACAAGGCTCAGCAGCTCTATGCGCCCTATCGTCTCGGAAAGCAGGGTGTAGGCGCGGTAGGAGGCGGCGCGGCCCTCGGTCACGTCCCTGATCTCGCCCATCGGGTCGCCGTATTTCTTCTCGCGCCGAGTCTTCTCCCCTATCCACGCGCAGAGGTCCGCCTCCTTTTCCCTCTGCCTCCCGATCACGTCGAGCTTGCCGAAGGCTTCCTTCATCCCTATCCACTTCTTCCACCCGTTGGAGGAGGAGGCATATTTGCTTGCGTATTGCAGGCCCACCTTGTCGTCGGCGCGCATCTCTTTCCAGAGCACGTCCTGACGCACCCCCCTGGCCGCGATGCGTATGTCGTTGATGGCGAGCATCTCCTCCAGCTGGGAGGCGGTCTGGTAGCGCTGCGTGCGTCCCGGATAGCCCATAATCATCGCAAAGTCCCCCTCCTGCACGCCTTTGAGCGACACGCTGAGGAACTGCTCCGGACGCATCGGGACATTGCTCTCCGAATAGTCGGCGGGCTCGTTGTCCGCGCCGGCATAGACCCTGAACATAGAGAAGTCACAGGTGTGGCGCGGCCACATCCAGTTGTCGGTGTCGCCGCCGAACTTGCCGCTCGCCGCCGGAGGAGCGCCCACGAAGCGCACGTCGCGGTATATCTTGGAGACGACAAGGTACTGCACGTTGTCGTTGAAGAAGCTCACGATTCTGGCCTCGCAATTGGGATTCTCCTTCAGAGCCTTGGCGATCAGCGCCTCGCGGGACTTCTCGTCACCGGCCTTGCCGCTGACATCCGTCATCTTGCGGAGGAACCTCACCGTCAGCCCCGGCACCGGGATCTCCCCGCTGCGGTCAGAGGCCCAGTAGCCGTCCTCGAGATAGTTGTGTTCCTCTGAAGAGAGGGCCTGGATGGACGAGTATCCGCAGTGGTGGTTGGTCACGAGCAGGCCGCTCCCGGAGATGAGTTCCCCGGTGCATCCTCCGCCGAACTGCACGACGGCATCCTTGATGGAGGAGTGGTTGATGCTGTAGATCTGGTCCGGGGTGAGTCTGGAGCCCAGATTGCGCATCGCGTCCGCGTTGATTTTCTCCAGCAGCGGCAGCATCCACATTCCCTCGTCGGCCCGGGCCGACGGCAGCAGCACCGCCACGGCGGCAAGCGTCAATAAAAACTTCTTCATATTCATATATCAAATAAACTCGGTTCCAATGCCTTGGGGTGAAAGGAGCGGCGGTGCTCCGGGCTCAGTCCGCAGCGGCGTATCGCCTCGATGTGCTCCGCTGTAGGGTAGCCCATATTCCGCGCCCACCCATACTCCGGGTAGAGCCTGTCCAGCTCCCTCATCTTCTCGTCCCGGTGGGTCTTCGCCAGCACCGAAGCGGCGGCGATGGAGGCGTAGGTCGCATCTCCGTGCACCACGGTGGCATAGGCGTAGCCTTCCATCGGGCGGAAACGGTTGCCGTCCACCAGCAGGAAGTCCGGCTTCACGGAGAGCCGGCGCACGGCCCTCTGCATCCCCTCTATGGAGGCCCGGAGGATGTTGAGGGAGTCAATCTCCTCCGCACCCACCTCCTCCACCGCCCAGGCGAGCGCTTCCCTCTCGATCACCTCGCGCAACTCCTCCCGGGCTCTCAGGCTCATCTGCTTGGAGTCGTTGAGCAGGGGGTGGCGGAAGTCCTCCGGGAGTATCACCGCTGCGGCGAAGACCGGCCCGGCAAGCGGACCGCGGCCCGCCTCGTCGCATCCCGCCTCGATGAGCCCGGGGTGCATATTGCCCAGCAGATGGATAGTTCGCGGCATAGAGTGCAAATGTAGTCATTCTTCGTCAGCAATGTAAAAAATCTTTACAGCCATTGTAAGGATATTTTACACCCTCCAGCCCTGAGTAATCCTGTAAAACCCTTATTTATAGTATATTACTCTTTTTGGCACGGTCAATGCTACAATTCCCGGCGTAAAAGTGATGAATATGACAAAACTCTGCATATCAAGCCTTCTGCTCGCGCTCGCGGTGCTCTCCGCCGCGGCGCAGGGCGGCTCCGCGATGAGCCTCAAGGACTGTATGGCCTATGCCGTGTCCAACTCGACCAAGGTCCGCATCCAGCAGGCCGCGACGGGCGACGCGCAGATTGCAAGGCGCGACGCCATTCTGGCGGTATTTACTCCGACCGTGAGCGCCACCACCTATGCCTACTACAACTTCGGACGCGCCATCGACCCTGAGACCAACACCTACATCAACACGACATCGTTCCACAACAGTTACGGCGTCACCGCCGGATATACCGTCTTCGACGGATTCGAGGCCGTCAACAACCTCAAGATCAGCAGGACCTCCCTTGCGATGGGCTACTCCCGGGAAGAGCAGGTGGAGGCGGACATCTGCCTCGCCACGATGGAAGCCTACTACAACGCGGTGTATTACAGTAAGATAGTCGACATTTATACTAGCCAGGTCCAGACAGCCGAGAGCTCCCTCCAACTTGTCCGCAAGCAGGAGGCTCTCGGGGTCAAGGGCTACGCCGACGTGGTGCAGACCGAGGCGGATCTCGCCGACAGGCAGTACAGCCTCATCAACGCCCGCAATATGCTCTCCGACGCGATGATCAGCCTGCAGGACGTGATGTTCTGGCCTCTGGACTCGGTGCTCGTGATCGACACCGAATTCGCCGACACCGACGCCCTTGCCTGGGACAGCGGCTCCGACACGGAGCAGATTGTGGACTACGCGCAGAGCAACCAGCCGTCGGCCAAGATTGCTCTCGGCACTATGGACAACGCCCGTCTGGAGCTCAAGACCGCCAAGTGGCAGCTGCTCCCGACCCTGAGCTTCTATGCCGGCTGGTCCACCACCTACTATGAGTACCCCGGCATCCGCGAGACCGACCCGTTCCGCACGCAGTTCGGCAACAACGGAGGCGAATATGTGGAACTCGCACTGAGCATCCCTATCTTCAACCGACTCAAGGGCTGGAGCAACATCTCCCGCAAGAAGCACGCCTACGAGAAAGCCTCCGCCGAATATGACCAGAAGATGCGCGACATCGAGGCAGAGGTGCGCCGGGCCGTGCAGGACAGGGACGGAGCGGCGGCATCCTACCTGCAGGCGCAGCGCAAGTCGGAGGTGCAGGAGGAGGCCTGGCGGCTCAACACCCGCAAGTATGAGCAGGGCCTTATCTCGGGCATCGAATACCGGACCGCCACCGACAACTATCTCGCCTCCCGCGCCGACAAGCTCAACTCGATGTTCAAATACTTGATCAAGAAGAGCGTAGTCGAATACTACGGAGGCACAGACTATATCAATCAGAAATAAAGCACAGCATTATGGATAAGATTATCGAGAAGAAGACCGGCTGGAGAGTCGCGTTCACCAGGAAAGCCCTCCCGTATTGGCTCGGGGCGGTGGTGCTCGCATTCGTGCTCTACCTCGCGTTCAGGGACAACTCCCGCACATACCGCGTGGATAAGGACACCGTCAGCATCAGCACGGTGGAGCGCGGAGAATTCAACGACTACATCAGGGTCAGCGGGCAGGTGCAGCCTATGACCACCATCCAGCTCAGCCCGCAGGAGGGCGGCGTGGTGCAGACGATACTCGTCGAAGAGGGGTCGATGGTGCGGGCCGGCGAGCCTCTGCTCATCCTGAGCAACGACAACCTCGACCTCGAGATCCTCAACTCCGAGGCGGAGCTTGCCGAAAAGGAAAACATCCTGCGCAACACTATGATACAGATGGAGCAGCAGAAGCTCTCCGTCAAGCAGGACGAGATGAGCTATGAGCTGGATGTCAGGCGCAACCGCCGCAACTACGAGCAGCAGGCGGCTCTCTACGGGGACAAACTCATAGCCAAAGAAGAATACCTCAAGGCCAAGGAGGACTACGAACTCTCGCAGCAGAAATACAATCTCGTCAAGGAGAGGGCGGTGCAGGACAGCCTCTACAGGGGGGTGGAAATCAAGCAGATGCAGGAGAGCCTCGCCAATATGCGCCAGAATATGGGTATGATCCGCTCCCGCAAGTCCAACCTCACCATCAAGGCTCCAATCGACGGCGAGCTCGGTCTGCTGGACGTGGTGCTCGGGCAGAGCGTCTCCTCCGGGATGAAGATAGGGCAGATCAACTCCGTCGGCGACTACAAGATAGAGGCGAAGATAGACGAGCACTATATCGACCGCGTGATACCGGGACTTAGCGCAAGCTTCGAGCGTCAGGGCGGCAATTTCTCGGTAGTGCTCCGCAAAGTCTATCCGGAAGTGCGCGACGGCAAGTTCCAGGCTGACTTCAAGTTCGACAGGTCGCAGCCGGACAACATCAGGACAGGTCAGACCTACTACCTCAACCTCCAGCTCGGGCAGCCGGAAGAGGGCATAATCATCCCGCGCGGCACATTCTATCAGAAGACCGGGGGCAAGTGGATATATGTATTGAGTGCCGACGGCTCCAAGGCCGTCAAGAGGGAGATCCGCATAGGCCGCCAGAACCCGAGATACTACGAAGTGCTTGAGGGACTTGAACCGGGAGAAAAGGTAATCACCTCATCCTACGACAACTATGGCGACAGCGATGTCCTCGTGTTCTAGAAGCTGTAGGAATATAGAAGCTCAAATACCCGAGGGGAATAGCTGACGGAATTGTCGCTGTTCCCCTTTTCGCTGACGGTCACGTTGCCGAGATGCAGATACCTCAGGGTGATGCTGCTGCGGCCAGTGAACTTGAGGCCCGCACCGGCGCCCCAGCAGGCTCTCCACGCGCAGCCGTAGCGGGTCGTGTGCTCCTCTCCGTCGCTGCCGGTATAGACTGCGCGGCTCAGCGTGGAGCAGTTCGCACCGAACCGGGCCTCGACGAAGGCGTGGTGGTCGGGATTGAGGAAGCCCTCACCCTCGAAGTCGATCTTCCAGGCCGCGCCCAGCATAGCCGCGAAATTGAGGTAGGCGGGATAGACGGAATAGTTGTATCCCATATCGTTCTTCGCCATCTTCCCGAGTCCGTGCCGGATGAAATTCACCCCCGCAATCGCGTCCAGATGCTCCGTAATCGCATAGTTGTACTGCGCCCCGAGATCGAACCCGATGCGGAGCTGCGAATAATAATTGCCCCGTCCGTTGTCAGTATAGGCGCTGAGCGGAAACGAGGCTCCCGCGCTGAGCGCAAACTGAGCGTCGGCCTGTGCCGCGCTCAGAAACGCGGCCAGGCCGACACACAGGATTTGCATTTTGTTCAGCATAGGGGGAGGTATCAGTCCTCCGCAGCTTCGGCGGCAGCGTACTCCGCGAGGAGATTGGTCTGCACGTCGCCCGGCACAGGCTGATAGTCCGCGAACTCCATAGAGAAGGTGGCGGAGCCTGAGGTCAGGGAGCTGAGGGTGGTGGAATAGCGGTAGAGTTCGGCGAGAGGCACGCGGGCCTTGAGGATGGAGAATCCCTTGTCCGCACCCATATCGCCGAGTATGCCGCGGCGGTTCTGGAGGTCGGACATACAGGCTCCCTGATACTCCGCCGGGGTCATCACCTCGACATTGTAGATAGGCTCCATAATCTTCGGGCCGGCGTTACGGAACGCCTCCTTGAACGCGTTGCGCGCGGCGAGCACGAAGGAGATTTCGTTGGAGTCGACCGGATGCATCTTGCCGTCATACACATAGACGCGGATGTCGCGGGCGTATGAGCCGGTCAGAGGGCCTTCGCTCATCTTGTCGTTGATACCCTTGAGGATGGCAGGCATAAAGCGGGCGTCGATGGCACCGCCGACCACGCAGTTGTAGAACTCCAGCTTTCCGCCCCACTCCAGGTCGAAAGACTCCTGGGTCTTGATGTTCATCACCTGGTCCTTGCCGTTGATTTTAAACACCTTCGGCGGCTCTGTCCCCTCTTCGTAAGGGCAGATGAGCAGAGAGACTTCGCCAAACTGTCCGGCGCCGCCGGACTGCTTCTTGTGGCGGTAGGTCGCAAAGGCCGTCTTGGTGATGGTCTCGCGGTACGGAATCTTCGGGGCGAAGAGCTCGACTTCGAGCTTGTACTCGTTGTTGAGTATCCACTTGACGATGTTAATATGCTGCTCGCCGTTGCCGCTGAGGATGGTCTGGCGGAGCTCCTTGGAATACTCCACCACGACGGTAGGGTCCTGCGCGGCGATCTTCTTGAGGGCGTCGCCGAGCTTCTGCTCGTCCTGCTGCACCTTTGCCTTGATGGCGCAGCGGTATTTAGGGGCGGGATATACGATCTTGTCGCAGCTGATGCCCGAACCCGGGAGCGCGAGAGTGATGTTGGACTTGCCGTTCTTGAGCTTCACGGTACACCCGAGGTCTCCGGCGTGCAGCGAGGTGACGCCCTCTTTCTTGAGGCCGGCCACGGCGTAGATGGCGGAGATGCGGTCCTTGTTACCGGACGCGGAATCCTCGAGGTCCATACCGGCGGTGACGGTGCCGCTCATCACCTTGAAGAACGACACCTCTCCGAGGTGCTGCTCCACATCATTCTTATAGATGAAGATGGAAGCCGGTCCGTCCTCCTTGCAGCTCGGGGCGGGCACCACGTTCTTGGTGAACTCGAGCAGCCTCTTGACTCCGATGTCCTTCTTGGCGCTCACGCAGAGCACTGGATAAGCCTCACCGGCTACGATGCCGAGATTGAGGCCCTTGCGGATCTCGTCTTCGGAGAGTTCGCCCGCGTCGAAGAACTTCTCCATCAGGCTGTCGTCGTACTCGGCCGCCTTCTCGATGAGCTCCTGACGCATCATATCGGCCTGGTCCTTATACTCCGCAGGGATTTCGAGGTCCTCGCGGGTGCCGTTGGCGTCCTTGAAGTGATAATATTTCATCATCAGCACATCGACGAACCCGTCGAAGCCCGTCCCCGCGTTGACCGGGAACTGGATATAGACGGCCTTGTTGCCCACCGCCTCCTTGATGGAGTTCTGGATGGTGTCCCAGTCGGCCTTTTCGGAGTCGAGCTGGTTGACGGCTATGACGAGCGGGAGCTTCTTGTCGCCGGCGAGGCGGAGGAAGTTCTCCGTGCCCACCTCGACACCCTGCTGCGCGTTGATCACGAGCACACCGCTCTCGCAGACTCTGATTGCGGAATATGCGCCGCCGATGAAGTCATCCGACCCCGGCGCGTCTATGAAGTTGATCTTTGCTCCGAGGAACTCGGCGTAGAGAGGCGCGGCGTAGATGGACCGCTGGTTGATTTTCTCCAGCTCGTTGTTGTCGGATACGGTGTTCTTGTCCTCCACCGTGCCGCGTCTGTCGATAACCTTGCCCTCATAGAGCATAGCTTCAGCCAACGTGGTCTTGCCGGACTTTGCAGCTCCGAGAAGTACCACGTTGCGGATTTCTTTGGTTGTGTATTCTTTCATCGTTTTAAATGTTTATAATTATGATCAATGATTCCGTTGGCGCAAAGCTCACAAAGCTAATAAATTTTGTCGCCAATACCAATAGTGTCCCGCAAATTGCGGCGATATTCAGCCACAATTTCGTCTCCGGTCATACCGAGTTCGGCGAGCAGCAATTCGTCCATCACCCCCGGCGGAATGCCGAGCCGCTCCCGGCAGATGCCGGCGAAATCCAGCGCGGAATCCCGGTCGGACCCGCACTGCTCCAGCGCGCGGCTGAATGAGTCGAGAATCTTTTCTTTACGTTCCATAATCTGTGTGCTTTTGCCAAAAATGGACTCTTGTCCGCAAATATGCAACAGCTCCGACCGGGAAAAGCGTCCGGATTGAAAGAAAATGTATGTTTTTTATGTCTTTTGTTGTTTTTTTATGTATAGTGTCCACGAAATCGGACACAGGCCATACTGGCATCCTCGTTAATTTTGACCACCCAAAAAATGACCCCGATGCTCAGCTACGACAAGGTACATACCAATATCCGGAAACTGCGCGAGAAAGCCGGATTGTCCCAGGCGATGATGGCGGAGGAGCTCGGAGTCGGACGCACGACCTACATCAACTTCGAGACCGGCAAGGTCAGGCTCTTCGGCAAGACGCTCACCAGATTTGCCGAGTATTTCTCGGTGAGCGAGGAGGAGCTACTGTCGGCGGGGGACTCCGGCGGGATGCTCCGCGAGCGCCAGAGCTTCGAAGAGCAGAAGCGGGCCATCATCGAGGACTATGAGCATCGCCTCTCCGTGATGAACGAGAAACTCAGCTCGATGAACCGGCTTATCGAGGCGCACGAGATGACTATCAGGACCCTGACCGAGACAAACAGCTTCCTTATGGGCCGGCTCAAGGACGAGTAACCGCTACTCTCCTCCTACATAGGCGAGGGTCGCGGCGGAGATCCTGCTATCCTCCGGACCATACGCCACGCGAAGAGCCCTGTGGCAGGCTGCGAGGGTCGAGCCGGAAGTGAAGACATCATCTATCAGCAGAATATGTCGTGGAGCGGCGGGGGCATCCTGTCTCTCGGTATCGGACGCAGAGCGGTGTCTGCAGCTTCGGCCCGGGACTCCGGCGATGCTGCCGGAGCGGACCGCGAAGGCCCCGGAGACATTGCGCCGCTTCTCCTCTCCGGAGAGGCGGGTCTGGCTCGCGGTGCGCCTAACCCGGCGCAGCAGCTCCGGCCTGCAGTCCGCTCCCAATACTGAAGCGACCTCTCTCGCTATGACTTCAGCCTGATTGTAACCCCTCCTCCATCGGCGCGTCAGGTGCAGGGGGACCGGCACTACCGTATCCACGTCCTCGAAGAGAGGCGAGGCGGCAAGCCGGCGGCCCAGCATCCTCGCGAAATACCTGCCCGCAGCGAAGTTCCTGCGGTACTTCAGCGCCTGCGAGATCTTGGCGTAGCCGTTGTCGGAGGAGTAATAATAAAGAGCCGCAGCATAGGCATACGGCTCATAGTCATCTTCGGCGATGACCGCGTTGAACCTGTCGGCCATAGGGTTGTGGCCGAGCGTGCAGAAGTGCGTCTCCGGCAGGTCCGAGAGACAACCCAGGCAGATATGCTTCTCCTGAAGCAGCAGAGTCCGCCCGCACACCGCACACACTCTCGGCAGCACGAGGTCTGCGATCGCCGAGAGTGAAGTCTTCAAGTCAAGTCCGGTCAGTCGCGGGTCCATCCCGTCAGCAGTTCATCGCACCGCAGCAGTTGATGACCTGTCCGCTGACATAGGACGAGAGGTCGCTGGCGAGGAAGAGCGCCACTTTGGCCACTTCGTCCACCGTGCCCCCGCGCCTCAGCGGGATGGTCTTGACCCACTGCTCCCTCACCTCCTCCGGCAGGGCGGCGGTCATATCCGAGATGATAAATCCCGGCGCGATGCAGTTGGCTCTGATGCCGCGCGGCCCCATCTCCTTGGCGATTGACTTGGCGAGGCCGATCAGGCCGGCCTTGGACGCGGAGTAGTTGCACTGTCCTGCGTTGCCGCTGACCCCCACCACGGAGGACATATTGATGATGCTCCCCCCTCTCTGGCGGGCCATTATCGGGGTGACGGCGTGGATGTAGTTGAATGCGGACTTGAGGTTCACGCCGATCACCGCGTCCCACTGCGACTCCTCCATCCTGAGCATCAGGCCGTCGCGGGTGATGCCGGCGTTGTTGACAAGGATGTCGATATGTCCGAACTCGGAGCGTATCCGCTCCACTGTCGCCTGCGTGTCGGCGAAGTCTGCCGCATTGGAGGCATAGGCCCCGACCTTTACTCCCAGCGCCTCTATCTCCTTGACGGTGTCTTCGTTGATCTTGATGTCGGTAAATGCTATGTCCGCGCCTTCAGCCGCGAACCTGAGGGCGATGGCCTTGCCTATGCCCCGCGATGCGCCCGTGATGAGGGCGACCTTTCCTTCGAGTAATCCCATAACTAACTATTGTTTGACATTGCTTCTTCAACTTCGTCCGGAGCGATAGGCAGGCGCTTGTCTCCGAGCCGTCGTGCGCCGTCCGGGGTCACAAGCACGTCGTCTTCGAGCCGGATGCCGCCGAAGTCGAGGTATTCTTCAAGTTTGGAGTAGTTCACGAATCCCTTGTCCGTCCCGTTGCGCTTCCAGTCGGCGATGAGGGCCGGGATGAAGTAGATGCCCGGCTCGTCGGTGACGACATTGCCCGGGACCAGCCTGCGGGCCATCCTCAAGCTGCCCAGTCCGAGCTGCGCGTAGCGCTTCTGGTCCGGGTCGTAGCCCACGAGGTCCTCCCCGAGGTCTTCCATATCGTGCACGTCAAGTCCCATATTGTGCCCGAGTCCGTGGGGCATAAAGAGCCCCGCGATGCCTTCGGCGACCATATCGCTGATGTCGCCCCGCACAAGCCCGAGCGAGGCGAGGTTCTCCAGCATATGCCCGGCCACGGCAAGGTGTACGTCGCGGTAGGCGACCCCGGGGCGTATCATATCGAACGCCAGTTCGTTGCACTCATATACCGTAGTGTAGATATCGCGCTGCTTCGGGGTATATCTGCCGCCGGTAGGGTAGGTGCGGGTGAAGTCGGACGCGTAGTGGGCGTTGCTCTCCGCTCCGGCGTCGATCACCATCAGCTTGCCCGGCTCGATGACGCAGTCGTGGCTGTGGCAATGGAATATCTCGCCGTGCTGGGTGAGGATGGTGGCGAAGCTCGGGCCCCAGCCCTTGGCGAGGGTCACTCCCTCCATCTCGCCGACTATCTCCTGCTCGACCCTGCCCGGACGTATGCCGTTGCGGGCGACGGTGTGCATCTCGTAGCCGAGATTGCAGGCGTCATCGATGAGGGCTATCTCCCTCTCCTCCTTGACAAGCCGGAGCGAGATCACCGCCCTGACGAGCGCCTCGGAGGCCTTCGCGCAGCCCTTCTTGCCTGCGGAGAACACTTCGGAGAAGCCAAGCCCGAGCAGAGAGGAGAGCTTCTGGGCGTTGTAGTAGCGAGAGGCGGGCAGGAAATGCACCTTGCGGCCCTTCAGGGCGGCAGGCAGCGCATCATAGGCGGCGGTCTTCGCCACTCCGGCCCTGTCCGCAAGCGAGCGCACTGACGGCATCTCGCCCATCCAGATGATGTCGTCGATGCTGAAGTCGTCGGCATAGACGGTCTCCTCCCCGCTCTCCAGATCGATGGTCGCGGCGAAGCGCGGCTCGTCTATCCCGAAGAAATAGAGCCAGTTGCTGTCCTGCCTCCACTTGTAGCAGTTGTCTATATATTGTGCGGGAGACTCCACGTTGCCGAGCATCAGGACGATGCCGCACTCTCCGCGCAGCTTTTCCATAAGCGCCCTGCGGCGCGCCAGATATATTTCCTTTTCAAACATAAGCATAAGCGCCCGCCGCCTTGGTGAACCCGGAGGGCGTCGCAGACAAAGTTAATGAATAATTCCGGAATGCGAACGCCCGGTCTTGGAGAGAGGGACGCGGCGCGGCCTACCTGAATATCAGGGAGAATACCGTGGCCTCGTCGTCGCTGCGGCTGAGGCGGAGATTGCCGCCGTGCAGGCGCATTATCTGCCGGGAGAGGCTGAGTCCGATGCCGGTGCCCTCCTGCTTGGTGGTGAAGAACGGCACGAATATCTGCGAGCGGCTCTCCGGACTGATGGGGCGGCCGTTGTTGCCCACGTTGACCACCACGCAGTCGCTTCCGTCGATGTCCGCAGTGATGGACACTATGGTAGCCCCGGCCTGGACGGCGTTCTTCAAAAGATTGATGAGTATCTGCGAGATCTGGCCCTCGTCGGCATAGAGCAGGATGTCGCTCTGCTTCTCCTCGAAACTCGCCGCAGCACCGTGTTCGCGCAGGAAGCCGTCGTTGAGCTCCAGCACCTTGGCGGCAAGGTCGCGGACATAGAACGCCTTGCGGACAGGAGCGGCCACTCGGGTGAGGTTGCGGTACGACTCCACGAAGCGTATCAGGCTGCGCGAAGACGAGGAGATGGTCTCCAGCCCCGCCTTCACCTCGTCTCCCTCGACCTCCTTGAGAGCCTCGCTCAGGGACGCGATGGGGGTCACGGTGTTCATAATCTCGTGGGTCAGTACTCTGATGAGCCGCGTCCAGGACTCGCTCTCCGTCTCTTCGAGAGCGGAGCTTATGTCGTTGAACGTCACTATTTTGACCTCCTTCCCGTCGATATGGTCGAGGGTAGCGGAGATGGCGATGCGCCTCTGGGTGCTCTCGCTGTAGAACGAGGCCTTCCTGTCCGCGCCCTCCTCCACCGCGTCGAACGCCTCATAGACCTCCCTGTCGATGATGGTGAGCTGGCGCAGCGAGTTGAGGGTCGCGAGTCCGAGCAGACTCCGGGCCATCCTGTTGGAATACAGGACTCTGCCCGTGCCGCGCTCCACGACCACCACACCGGTGGACACGTTGTCCAGCATCCTCGCGTAGTAGCTCTCTCTCTCGCGGATGTGCATCGTCTCCTTGTCGAAGATATACTTCAGTCGGTTGAGTGTGGCGTTGAGCCTGCGGTTGAAGAGATTGCCCTTCCCGAAGCGGAAGTTGGTCTCGTTGTCCTCCAGCGCGTCGAGCATATAGTTGACCTTGCGCTGCACCTTGTCCGTGGTGAAGACGGAGGTGAGCAGCACGGTCAGCACCAGCACCGCGACCAGCAGCAATATGACCACCGGGAGGCTCGGCATCCGCTATATGCCGTATTTTTTAAGCTTGCTGTAGAGGGTCGGGCGGCTGATGTCCAGCGCCTTTGCCACCAGCGAGAGGTTGCCCGCAAACTTGTCCATCGCCGAGCGGATGGTGCGCTCCTCGGCCTCTTCGAGAGTCTCGATATTGTCTTGAACCCTGATGACGGGGTGGCTTGTCAGCTGCAGCTCTTCCGGCCCCAGTTCGCTTCCCTCGGAGAGGATCACGGCCTTCTCGATGCAGTTCTGGAGCTCGCGGACGTTCCCCGGCCACGGATAGTCCTTAAGGGCCTTCTGCGCCTCCGGGCTCAGGGATGCGGCCTCGCGGTGGTACTGTGCGGCGTATTTCTCGATGAATATTCCGGCGAGGTGCAGGATGTCGTCCGTCCGCTCGCGCAGAGGCGGGATGTGCAGATGCACCGTGTTGATGCGGTAATAGAGGTCTTCGCGGAAGCTGCCGCTCTTCACCAGCCCCTCAAGGTCCATATTGGTCGCGCAGATGAGCCGGATGTCCACAGGGATGCTCCTGGTGTCGCCGACTCTCGTGACGCTGCGGTTTTGCAGGACTCTCAGGAGCTTGGCCTGCGAGGAGAGGGGGATGTTGCCGATCTCGTCGAGGAAGAGGGTGCCGCCCGAGGCCTGCTCGAACTTGCCCGGATGGTCGGCGACCGCGTCGGTGAACGCACCCTTGACGTGCCCGAAGAGCTCGCTCTCGAAGAGGGTCTCCGGGATAGCCCCCGCATCCACGCTGACCAGTTGCTTGCCCGCCCGCAGCGACGCGCGGTGTATCTCGCCCGCCAGCACGTCCTTGCCGGTGCCGTTCTCGCCGGTGATCAGGATGGTCGCGTCCGTCGGGGCTATCTTGCTGACCGTGCGCCTGATGGCGGTCATCTCCGGACTCTCGCCCCAATAGATGCCGACGCTTCCCGTGCCGCCCTCGGCCTTGCGCGTCTTGCGCGAAGCCAGGCAGGCGGATCGCAGGGTGGATATCAGGCGATCGTTGTCCCAGGGCTTCGGGATGAAGTCGTACGCCCCCCGCTTCATCCCCTCCACCGCGAGATGCACGTCGGCGTAGGCGGTGAAGAGCACCACCTTGAGTTCGGGGAATCGCGAGCGCAGCTCCGAGAGCCAGTAGAGGCCCTCGTTGCCGGAGTTGATGTCGGCGGTGAAATTCATATCCAGCAGCACCGCCTCGGGCTTGAAGCGCTCCACTGTGGTGACAAGGGTCACGGGCGAGGGCAGCAGCTCCACCGCCCCGAAATGCATAGGCAGCAGAATCTTCAGCGCGGAGCGTATCCCCGCGTTGTCGTCCACCACCAATATTCTTCCATCCTTATTCATATCCGCAAAAATACAAAAAACAAATCAGCTCAGGTAGTCTTTCGACACCTTCAGCCCCCGGGAATTTATGTCATTGTAGATAGCGTTTATAGATGCGGGCTTGGATATGCCGGACATAAGGCTTTTGAGCACATACTTGATCCGCTCGGGGTTGGTCAGCCGGTAGCGTTCCATCAGGTCAGCGGAATATCATCGTGTTGAAATACCCCTGCAGAATCTTGCTTTTTATGGAAATGTCGCTCTGGAGAACGACTTCGGGATATCCGCCCTCTGCGTTGAAAGCCTTGAATGCTGCGGCAAGCCTTGCCCTGTCCTCTTCCAGAAACGAATCAGTCTGCACCGACCGGAAACGGCAGTATTCCCTGAACGAAAGCGGGTATTCCCTATATTCGAGCGGCCATCCGCGCAGTTCCGTGGCAATCTCGGACGAGAGCATCTCGGAGTTGCTTCCGCAGAGGAAGATATGCTTGGCGTATGATTTATAGAGACGCATTATGAAGAGTTCCCAGCCGTCAACGCGTTGTATCTCGTCGAAGAAGAAGTAGGTGTCCGCGATTTTCCGCTCCGGGAACATTTCGCGGTATGCGCTCAGAATCAGGTCCAAATCACCTTGCCTCATACCATTCAGACGTTCGTCGTCGAATCCGATCCAGACAACGGCCTCCTTCTCGACCCCGGAGGACAGGAGTTCGTTTATCGCAAGGTCCATCAATGTGGACAAAGTGTCTCTTTTTTCGACTTAGCGCGTAACAATTTTTGGCAATACTTGCGCGGTAACCTGGCGAAGCGGTCAAATTCCGAACAGAAAACAAAGGAATTGTTTGGTTGCTGTTCAAATTTTAACTATCATTGCGGTATGGACGGAACGTTGGAGACATTGTCAAATATTCCCGTGAGCGCAAAGGCGCTTGCTATGATGTTTCCGGGCATCAGGGCGGGAGGTGAAAAAGTCCTAAATCTCGAGCGCCAGGGGAGGATTATCCGGCTCAAGAAGGGGCTGTATGTCGTCAGCCCGTCTGTCTCCGGAGTGCCGTTATCCACGGAACTTATCGCCAACCACCTTTATGCCCCGTCATATGTGTCAATGTCTTCGGCATTGAGATACTACGGGCTGATTCCCGAAACTGTGTACACCCTGCAGTCTATGACCGTGAAGCACTCCCGCGTTTTCGACACGCCCGCAGGCCGGTTCGATTATACCAATATAAGCAGGGCTTCGTTCAGTATCGGCGTTACCGTCATCAGGAAGGACACTTACTCTTTTCTGATGGCAACGCCGGAAAAGGCGCTCTGTGACCTTGTCGCCAGTTCCCCGGCCGTAAACCTGCGTTATCTTAAGGATGTGGAGCGTTTTTTAGAGGAGGACATCCGTATGGATCCGGACGAGTTGCGCACTATGGACGCCTCCGTCTTCGGGCAGTACGCCGAAGTCGGGAAGAAAGCGTCATCAATTCTGACAATCCTGAAATACATATCCGTATGAGCGGCGGAATATATGAACAGATGCTGTCGGTCTATCCCCTGACGACAACGGAGCAGCGGCGGGGCGCCGCTTTTGAGGTCAATCAGCAGATTGTCCTCGCGGGGCTTCATCACGGAGGTTTTTTCGACAAGGCGGCCTTCTATGGCGGCACTTGCCTCCGCATCTTCCACGGCCTGGAGCGCTTCTCGGAAGATATGGACTTCTCGCTTCTGGCGCAGGAAGAAGATTTTGATTTCACTAAGTTTTTCCGTCCGATTGTGGACGAGTTCGCGATTGTCGGCAGGAAGGTTGAAATCACCAGAAAGGACAAGAAATCTTTCGGTAAGGTGGAGTCCGCTTTCCTGAAGGACAACACCGATGTGTACAACGTGACATTCCAGACAGAAAAATCGATAAGGATTAAGATTGAAGTAGATACATGTCCTCCGCTGAAATTCAGTACCGAGCAGAAACTGCTCCTGCTTCCGGAATCATTCTTCGTGCGATGTTTCACGCTCCCCGACCTCTTTGCCGGCAAGATACACGCCCTCGTCTATCGTGCGTGGAAGAATCGGGTCAAAGGCCGTGACTGGTACGATTTCGAATGGTATGTGCGACACAACATTCCGCTGGATTTTGAGCATCTTCACGAACGTGTCCTGCAATTCAACGGGGAGGATATCAACAGAGTTTCGTTTATGAGAAAGCTCAAGGAGCGTCTGTCAACGGCCGACATCAATCAGGTGAAGGCCGATGTCCTGCCGTTTGTCAAGAATCCCAAGGAACTGGAGATATGGTCGAATTCCTATTTCCTGCAACTTGCCGATATGACACGATTCGAATAGAGGCTGGCTAAAAAGTCCCTGTGGAACTTTTTAGCCAGCCTCCTTCGTTGCCTTAACCCCCGCAGACTGCCGTCTGC
Source organism: Acetatifactor sp. (assembly GCA_963643555.1). Taxonomy (GTDB): domain Bacteria; phylum Bacteroidota; class Bacteroidia; order Bacteroidales; family UBA932; genus Cryptobacteroides. Next base: position 45 of record CAVILJ010000012.1, on the reverse strand, counting down.
GACCCCTATCAGGGGTATTTCGCTCCTACGTCGCGGTCCCTGCGG